>CAKUND010000048.1 GCA_934668295.1 uncultured Oscillospiraceae bacterium | reverse complement strand
ACCGGCGATCGGGTAATGCAAATCCGGAATAACTATGATATAATGTGGAAACGGGCCGACGGACTCGGCGCGGGAACCGGCATTTTCAACGGCGATATCGGCACGGTCACGGACATTGATTTCCAGGAGGAAACGATGACCATCCAGTTTGACGACCGGACGGCGGAATATGCCTTCGACATGCTCTCTGAGCTGGAGCCGGCCTACGCCATGACCGTCCATAAAAGTCAGGGCAGCGAATACCGCGCGGTCATTCTGTCGCTCTGCGGCGGGCCGCAGATGCTCCTGACGCGCAGCGTGTTATATACCGCCATTACCCGGGCCCGTGAGCTTTTGATCATTGTCGGCAATGAGGAAACTGTCGCCGCCATGACCCGCAATGACCGCCGCCAGCGGCGCTATTCCGGGCTGAAGCTCCGGCTGGAGGGCAAGGCATGAGCGTTTTTTCATGGCTGCTCGATCTGCTCTATCCGCCGAAATGCGTCGTCTGCGGCAAGCTCCTGGCGGCAAAGGGCCCGGTGTGCCCGCGCTGCATGGACACGCTTCCGGAGTTTGACGGCGCAGCGCCCTCCGTGCGCTTTACGAGCGGCGGCGCGGTCAGCTTTTTCTACGAGGGAACGCTGCGCGAGTCGTTCCTGCGCTTCAAATTCGGCGGCTCGGCGTACTACGCGCAGACCTACGGCGCGTGGATGGCCCATACGATCCGCGACAAGCTCACGGGAAAATTTGACGTGCTCACATGGGCACCGGTCAGCCGCGCGAGAAAGCGCAAACGCGGCTATGACCAGTCGGCGCTTCTGTGCCGCGAGATCGGAGCCCTGCTTGGCATGGCGCCTGTGCAGACGCTTCGGAAGATCAAGGATCCGCCCGCGCAGTCCACGCTTGCAGACGCCGCCCAGCGGCGCGCAAACGTCTCCGGCGCGTACCGGGCTGAGCAGCCGGAGCGCTTTGCGGGAAAGCGTGTTCTCATCATCGACGACATTGTAACGACCGGCGCAACGCTGGCAGAGTGCAGCCGCACGCTGCTGCAGGCGGGCGCGTCGGACGTTGTTTACGCGGCGTTTGCCGCGCCGAGAAAACAAGACTGAAGGATACAACACTATGAAACTGATTCGTGATATCGGCATCGACCTTGGCACGGCGAACGTGCTCTGCTATGTGGAGGGCCGCGGCATCGTCCTGCGCGAGCCGTCGGTCGTCGCGGTGGACAAGAACACCGGCAAGGTGCTGCAGGTCGGCGCGGCCGCGCGCAATATGCTCGGCCGTACGCCGGGCAATATCGTCGCCGTGCGCCCGCTGCGCGACGGCGTCATCACCGACTATGAAATGACGGAGAAGATGCTCGAGCAGTTCCTCAAAAAGATCAACCGCTTTACGCTCGTCAAGCCCCGTGTGATCGTCTCCGTCCCGTCCGGCATCACCGAGGTCGAGGAGCGCGCGGTCATTCAGGCGGCCATGGAGGCCGGTGCGCGCCGCGTGTACCTGATCGAGGAGCCGTTCGCCGCCGCGCTGGGTGCAAAGCTGGCGATCTCGGGCCCGGAGGGCCGTATGGTCGTCGACATCGGCGGCGGCACGACGGATATCGCCGTTCTGAGCCTGAACGGCATCGCGACGTCCTCGTCCATCAAGGTTGCGGGCGACACGTTCGACGAGGCGGTCGCAGCCTATATGCGCAAGCGCTACGGCATGCTCATCGGACTGAACACGGCGGAGGAGGTCAAGATCACCATCGGCTGCGTGTATCCGCGTCCGCAGGAGCTCTCCATGCTCGTCAAGGGCCGGGACGCGAAGACGGGCCTGCCGAATGAGGTGACGATCTCGTCGGCTGAAATGCTCGAGGCGTTCAAGCGGCCGGCGCGGCAGATCGTCGACGAGGTTCTGGAGGTTCTGGAGCATTCCTCGCCGGAGCTTGTAGCCGACATCGCGCAGAACGGCATCGTCCTTACCGGCGGCGGCAGTCTGCTCTACGGCTTTGATAAGCTCATCTCCGAGCGTACGGAGATCGCCTGCTCCATCGCGGACGACGCGGATTCCTGCGTGGCGAACGGCTGCGGACGCAGTCTGCAATGGATCAGCTCCATGCAGGAGGGCACCATCAATCTGGCCCGCCGCAAGCTGATGAAGGAGCAGTGATCCGGAAAATATGAGATAGAAAAAGCCCGGCATACCGGGCTTTTTCCGATTGGAGAACGGAATATGTATGAAAAAAACGCTGGACGCCAATAAGCTGAAGCTGATCGCGATCCTTGCCATGACGATCGACCACATCGCATGGCTGATCTTCCCCGGCTATGCCAAAGGGGCACTGCCGGTCGTGATGCACATCATCGGCCGTCTGACCTGCCCCATCATGTGCTATTTTATCGCCGAGGGCTATTATCACACGCGAAATCTCAACAAATACACCTTCCGCCTGTTCCTGTTCGCTGTGATCTCGCATTTTGCGTATATCTTCGCGTCCAATGACTTTGTGGACGCACGCTCGTTTATCCCGTTCTATTTTGGGAGTATCCTGAACCAGACAAGCGTCATGTGGTCGCTTGCGTGGGGACTTGTCATGCTGCGCGCGGCGAACAGCGAGCGCTTTACGCAGCTGCAGAAAACGCTTCTGGTCGTGCTCATCTGCCTGGTCAGCTTTCCGAGCGACTGGAGCTGCATCGCAAGTCTGTGCGTGCTCGCGTTCGGCACGAACCGGGGCGATCTGAAAGCGCAGGGGCGATGGATGCTGTTCTTCGTGGCGCTCTACGCGGCCGTGTATTTCTTCGCGCTCGACAAGCTCTACGGCGCTTTGCAGCTGGCCGTCGCACTGTCTTTGCCGCTGCTCGCGCGCTATAACGGCCAGCGCGGAAAGAACGCGCGCGTCAACAAATTCCTCAAATGGTTCTTCTACCTCTACTATCCCCTGCACCTGACGGTTCTCGGCGCGATCCGGTATTTTGGGTAACACAAAACAGAAACCGGCTGCACCCGCGTATGTGGTTGTAGGGGCCGATGCCCACATCGCCCTGGCAAAATGTACCGTTTTTACAGTAATCTTCGGCGAATTCGCTATATTTTTGGGCCGACAGAGTCGTCGGCCCCTACGGCGAGGCTTCAATCTTCCCTGTACCCCGTAGGGGCGGACGACTCTGTCCGCCCGGCAGAATGCGCCGGTTTTTACGGAAACTTCCGGCGAATCCGCAGCTTCCCAACGGGCCGATGTGGGCATAGGCTCCTACGACCAAGTGGGAAAATTGTATACGAATTCGCTGAATGGCCGTCGCTTTTTGCCGCCGCCTGCCGCTTGCCCTCCTCTTGGGTAAGAAAAATGCGTGACTGTGACAGTCACGCATTTTTGCTGTTTGAAATAATCTCTGTTAAGCCGGAAGGCATTTATCTGGTCAGCGCGGCGGTGTCCTGCGCGATCATGAGTTCCTCGTTGGTCGGGATGACCCAGACGGTGACCTTGGAGTCGGGTGTGGAGATCACGACCTCCTCGCCGCGGAGCTTGTTCTTCTCCGGGTCGAGCTTGACGCCGAGGAATTCCAGACCGTTGCAGATGGATGCGCGCATGGAGCCGGAGTTTTCGCCGACGCCGGCGGTAAAGACGATGCAGTCCACGCCGCCCAGAGCCGCGGCATAGGCGCCGATGTACTTGCGGACTTCATAGGCGAACTTGTCGAGCGCCAGCTGCGCGGCCTCGTTGCCCTTTTCAGCGGCAGCGTCCAGATCGCGGAAGTCGGAGGAAACACCGTCGGACAGGGCCAGCACGCCGGACTTCTTGTTGAGCATGGTCAGACAGTCGTCGGCGGACATGTTGTACTTGTTCATGATGAACTGCGCGACGCAGGTGTCGATGTCGCCCGCGCGGGTGCCCATCGGGACGCCGGCCAGAGGGGACAGGCCCATGGAGGTATCCTGGCACTTGCCGTCCTTGACAGCGGACAGGGAAGAACCATTGCCCAGATGGCAGACGATGACGCGGTGCGCGTTCTCAACGCCGCCCATCAGCTCAATGCAGCGCTTGGATACATAGCGGTGGGACGTGCCGTGGAAGCCGTAGCGGCGCAGATGGTCTTCGGTATAGTACTTGGTGGGGATGGCATAGCGGTAGGCCTTCGGGGGCATGGTCATATGGAACGCGGTGTCGAACACGGCGACCTGGGGCTTGCCCGGCATGGCCTTTTCGCAGGCCTCGATGCCCATGAGATTGGCGGGGTTATGCAGCGGGCCGAGGGGGATGCACTCGCGGATGGCCTGCTTGCAGGCCTCGTCGATGATGCAGCTCTTGACAAACTTGTCGCCGCCGTGCAGAACGCGGTGGCCCACAGCGTCGATCTCGTCGACGGACTTGATGACGCCGTCCTGCGGATCGACCAGAATGGCCATGACCGCCTCGATTGCTTCCTTGTGGGTGGGCATGGGGATGTCCTTTTCCACCTTCTTGCCGGTCGCGGGAACCTTGTGCGTCAGACGGCCGTCCAGACCGATACGCTCACACAGGCCCTTGGCGGTGACGTCGCCGGTGTCCGGGTTCATGAGCTGGTACTTGAGGCTGGAGCTGCCAGCGTTGATAACCAGAATATTCATACTTCCATTCACTCCTGTATTTCTTTTTTCAGTCATTCGTGTTACTATATATAATAGCTATTGTTCATCATACAACAAAACCCAAACAGAAACAAGAGCTTTGCAAGATTTTTTTACCGGAGGATCCTCTATGCAGACGGTCGGCGTGATCTGTGAATACAATCCCTTTCATCTCGGCCATGCACGGCAGCTGGAGCTGCTCCGGCAGAAGCTGGGGCCGGAAACGGCCATCGTCTGCCTGATGAGCGGAAATTATGTCCAGCGCGGAGAGCCTGCGGTCTTTGGCAAATGCGTCCGGGCGCGGGCTGCGGTGCAGGCGGGAGCAAGCCTTGTGCTGGAGCTGCCGGTCACATATGCGCTGCGCTCGGCGGAGGGCTTTGCCGCGGGCGGCGTGCGCATTCTGTCCCGTCTTGGCTGCGATTTTCTCAGCTTCGGCTGCGAATCCGGGGACGGGGACGCGATCCTTTGCGCGGCGGAGGCCTCCTGCGCGCCGGAGTTCGAACAGGCGCTGCATGCGGGTATGCAGACCGGCCTCAGCTACGCTGCCGCGCGGCAGCGGGCGCTGGAAACGCGCGGGCAGGACGGGCGGCTGCTCATGAGACCCAATGACATTCTGGCCTTCGAATACTGCCGCGCGATTCTGACGCAGGGAAGCCCCATGCGCCCGCTGGCCGTCCTGCGTCCCGGCGATTATCACGCGGACACGCCGGACGCGGAAAACCCGTCCGCCACGGCGGTGCGGCGGCTGATTTTGTCAGACGGCGATTGGCGGCGGTATGTCCCGGCGGTCTGCGCCTATGAAGACGCCGTCCCGCATTCGCTTTTATGGGGCGAGAAGGCCATGCTCGCGCGGCTGCGCGGCATGGAGCAGGCGGATTGGGCGCGGGCCGCGCACGGCTCCGAAGGCCTGTGGTCGAAGGTCTGGAGGGCTGTGCAGACGCAGCCGGACTACGAACGCGTTCTGGAGGCGGCAAAATCAAAGCGTTACCCGCGCACAAGACTTCAGCGGCTGCTGCTGTGCGCCTATCTGGGCCTCGACGCGCAGACGCTCCTGCGCGAAGCGCCGTATGTGCGCGTGCTGGCCTTCGATGAGACCGGACGGGCCGTTCTGCGGCGGGCAAAAAAAGAAGGCGTGCTCACGCTCGTCAACGCCGGCCAGACGCCGCCGGACGAAGCGTATGATACGCTGGAGCGCCGCTGCGCAGCGCTCTACGGCCTGTTCGCCGCACAGCCGGAGCTTTCCTCGGAGCGCTCCGCACGGATCTACCGAAAATCCCTGTCTCCGTGACGCCTGCGCGGAGGGAACAGATAAAAAAGACTCCGGGCTCAAAAGAGCCCGGAGCTTTTTTTCAGCAGGACGCATGGCAGGACTGCACACCCTTCTCCGAATGGATGCTACATCCGTTACCCGGACAGCCAGCTCCGAAACGGCAACCTTGCGGCACACAGGGTAGACTGCTTAGTGCTGCTTGGTTCCCCACCTGACACGATTCACAGAGCCCTATTGCGCAAGACCAGATCTTCAACACCGCTTATCCGGGTCAGACGACACAGCATACACCCTCGGTCGGGAATTCCTCCCCGCTGTAGCGGATTGCGGGTAACAGGGCACCGCTATCTCCCCAAGTAGTGCAGCCTTGCCATGCGTCTTGCCGTTTTTGTGTTCAGTCGAGCTTGCTCTCGACGAAATCGACCAGCTCGCCGACGGTTGCGATCTTTTCCTCCAACTCCAAGTCGACACCGAGCTGCTCCTCCAGATCCATGACCATCTCGACGGTATCCAGCGAATCAACGCCGAGGCTTTCGAACGTGGTATCGCGGGTGATCTCGTCTGCCGGGATATCGAGCTGCGAGGCCAGATATGCCTGAATCTTCTCAAACATCTTGAATTCCTCCGTTGTTACGGTTTTGCGGTTTCAAATTGCATAAGATTATGATACGAATATTTTCCCGGTTGTCAAGCACAAAAGTGTAAATATTCTGTTATTTCGAATTTCTTTCAAGCCAGGACTGCATAATTTGGCAAGAAGCCTCGGCGAGAGATTTTTCGTCAGGGCAAGATTCGAAAAACGAGGGAATCCTTTGTGTATTTCCCGCTGCCTTAGTTCAAAAAGTCGCGGAGCTTCTTGCTTCTGGACGGATGGCGCAGCTTGCGCAGGGCCTTGGATTCGATCTGACGGATGCGCTCACGCGTGACGTCGAACTCCTTGCCGACCTCCTCGAGCGTGTGCGGCTTGCCGTCGGTCAGACCGAAGCGCATGCGCAGCACCTGCTCCTCGCGCGGGGCCAGTGTGGACAAAACCTCCTCGAGCTGCTCGCGCAGCAGCGTGTAGGTCGCCTCCTCCGACGGCTGCGAGGCCTCGTCATCCTGAATGAAGTCGCCCAGATGGCTGTCCTCCTCCTCGCCGATCGGCGTTTCGAGGGAAACCGGCTCCTGCGCGATCTTCAAGACCTCCTCGACCTTGCTCTGCTCGATATGCAGCTCGTCCGCGATCTCCTTTGTCGTCGGCTCGCGGCCGAGCTTCTGCACCATGGAGTGCGACGTGCGCAGCACGCGATTGATCGTCTCGACCATGTGCACCGGGATGCGGATCGTGCGCGCCTGATCGGCGATGGCGCGGGTGATGGACTGACGGATCCACCACGTCGCGTAGGTGGAGAACTTATAGCCCTTGGTATAGTCGAATTTTTCAACGGCCTTCATGAGCCCCAGGTTGCCCTCCTGGATGAGATCGAGCAGCTGCATCCCCCGGCCCACGTAGCGCTTTGCGATCGACACGACGAGACGCAGATTGGCCTCAGACATACGCTTGCGTGCGTCCTCGTCGCCCTCGGCCATTTTTTTCGCGATCTCCTGCTCCTCCTCAGGCGTCAGGAGCTTGATGCGGCCGATCTCCTTGAGGTACATCCGCACAGGGTCGTCCAGCTTGGCGTTTTCCACGTCCTCGGGCAGCGCCTCCGGCTCGTCCAGATCCGCGGGCAGACCCTCGTCCTCGATGGCCTGCATTTCGCTGAGCGTGGGGTTGTCCATGTCGGCCGAGCCGATGAGATCCAGCACGTCGGAGACGTCGATCTCGATGCCGGCCTGCTCGAGAATGTCATAAAACTGCTCGGTCTGCTCCTGCGTGGCGTCCACGTCGTCGAGCGTTTCGACCAGATGCTTGGAGGAGACCTTTCCGGTCTTTTTTGCCTCGGTAATCAGCGCTTCGAGCTTTTGCCGGTTTTCTGCCGTAAGATTCATTTTCTGCAGAAGTTCCAATTCCTTTCCCATTGCTTACCCTCCATACTGTTTTGTTGATTTCATCTGTTCGGCCAGCAGCCGCAGACTGTCCTCCGAGCGCGTCAGACTCCGGCCCTCATATTCTTCCTGGATCACGCGCAGATAATCCGCGAATGCCTCATCGGAAACGGGAGAAGTGTCCCTGCTCATGATATAGGACAGATGCGCCATCTCCTCGGGGGAAAAATCTGCCTCCAGCGCGGCAAGCGTCGCGGGCCGGCCGGACTGCACGCGCTGGCGCAGCGCTGCCAGCACCCGGCCGAACAGGTCGACCGAAAATGCCTCTGCCGGAAGCTTCACATTCGCAACCAGCTCCGGCTCGCGCAGGAGCGTGCAGATCAGGCCCTCCTCGGCTGTTGCCGAGCGGAGATTGTCATAGCGGATGCCGCGGACCTTCGGCGCGCGCTGGCGCGCGATGTCGAGCTCCTGCGCCTCCTGCTTTTTCTGCTCGATGGCGCGGGTCTTGCGGTAGGCCTTTTTCACCTCCAGCTGCATGGCCTCCGGCGTGATGCCAGCGGCCTCTGCCGCGCGGCGGCCGTAGACCTCGCGCTGCACCGCGTTCGGGAACGTGGCGATGAGTGCGGCGGCCTGATTCAGAAATTCCACGCGCTGATCGTCGAGCGTCAGATCATATTTGCGCCTCAGACTGTCCAGCCGGTATTCGGCTTGATTCTGGCAGGCGTCCAGCAGCACCTCAAAGCGCTGCGCGCCGTATTTTTTCAAAAACTCATCCGGGTCCTTCGCGCCCTGCATCCGCAGGACGCGCACCTGAATGCCGGTCTTTTCGAGCATGGGGATGGCGCGGCGCGTGGCGTTCTGCCCGGCCTCGTCGCCGTCGTAGGTCAAAATGACCTGATTGGTATACTTGGCGAGGATATTTGCATGCTCCTCCGTCAGAGATGTGCCGAGCGAAGCGACGGCGCAGTCGAACCCGTACTGGTGCAGGGCGATGGCGTCCATATAGCCCTCGGTCAGAATGATGCGGCCCTGCTTGCTCCTGCGGGCAATGTTGAGCGCAAACAGATTTTTGCGCTTGTTGAAGATGATCGTCTCGGGCGAGTTCAGGTATTTCGGCGTGGAATCATCCATCACGCGGCCGCCGAAGCCGATGATATTGTTCCGGATGTCAATGATGGGGAACATGAGCCGGTTGCGGAACCGGTCATATACGCCGCCGTTTTTGCCCCGCAGGGCAAGTCCCGCGTCGATCAGCTCGTCGAGCCGATAGCCCTTTTCCTTCATCGCGTCCGTGAGCGACGACCACGCGTTCGGGCTGAAGCCGAGGCCGAAGCGCTTGACTGTCTCCATGCTGAGCGCACGCTTTTGTATGTATGCCTGCGCCTCCGTCCCGATGGGGGAGAACAGCTGCTGGCGGAAAAACCGTGCTGCGTCCTTGCACAGCGCCCAAAGGCGCTCCTGCTTCTGGTACTGCGAGTGATAATTCTCGTCCTCCGGGACCTCGAGTCCCGCGCGCTTGGCCAGGAACCGCACCGCGTCGGGATAGTCCAGCCCCTCGATCTGCATGATGAAATTGATCACGCCGCCGCCCGCGTGGCAGCCGAAGCAATAATAAATGCCCTTGTCCGGTGCGACGGAGAACGACGCGGTCTTTTCCGAGTGGAACGGGCAGAGCCCAAAGAGGTTCGAGCCCCGCCGCGTCAGACTCACATACTGCCCCACGACCTCGTCGATGGGATTGCGCTCGGCGAGCGCATCCAGAAACGGCTGCGGAAACGCCACGGGATCGACCTCCTTCAAGATGTGTAGGGGTCGATGCCCACATCGACCCGGCAGAATAACCTGTTTTTACGGAAATCTGCGGCGAATTCGCAGCTGCCCAGAGGGCCGACAGAGTCGTCGGCCCCTACGCCAAGCCGTCAGCACCCTTGTATTCTGTAGGGGCGGACGACCCTGTCCGCCCGGCAGGATGCACCGCTTTTTACGGGAATCTTCGGCGAATTCGTAACTTCCCATCGGGCCGATGTGTACCGGCAAGCGGCAGACCCACATCCGTAACGCGCCTTCGTTGCGAACGGCTGTGACCGGCATCGGCCCCTACAGGGCGCGTGCGCGGCAATGGCTCACCGCACCTGCCATGTGGTGGGGATAAACAGCTCCGAATATTTATAGACCGCGTAGCGGTCGGTCATGCCGGCGATGTAGTCGCAGACGATGCGCTCCATGCCGTCAAAGTCCAGCTGCGGCAAAAAGTCCGCCGGCAGCTTTTCCGGGTTTTTCATGTAATACTCAAACAGCCTGCACAGCATGTCCTTCGCCTTCGACTCCTCGCCCTTTGCGACGGGATTCGTGTAGACGCGGGTAAACATGAACGTGCGCAGCTGATCCATGGCATGCGCCACGTCCGGCCGCATGCCGAGCGTACCGGTCAGCATCGTGTTTTCGATCATATTCTCGACCAGCGTGTTGATCCGCTGCGAGTGCGAGTGCCCGAGGATCTCCGCGATCTCCGGCGGGATATCATCTTCTGTCAGGATCCCGGCGCGCATGGCGTCGTCAATGTCGTGGTTGATGTACGCAATGCGGTCGGACGTGCGCACAATCTGGCCCTCGAGCGTCTCGGGGATAAACTCCCCCGTGTGGCCGAGAATGCCCATGCGCACCTCGTAGGTCAGGTTCAGTCCGGCGCCGTCGCGCTCAAGCTTATCTACCACGCGCAGCGACTGCTCGTTGTGGCGGAAGGGCTTGTCCAGCATGCTGGACAGTGCCTTTTCTCCCGCGTGGCCGAACGGCGTGTGGCCCAGATCGTGACCGTAGGCCGCAGCCTCCGCCAGATCCTGATTGAGCCGCAGCCCGCGGCAGATCGTCCGCGCGATGCGCGCGACCTCCAGTGTGTGGGTCATGCGCGTGCGGTAATGGTCGCCCTCCGGCGACAAAAACACCTGCGTCTTGTGCATCAGACGGCGGAAGGATTTGCTGTGGAGAATGCGGTCGGCGTCACGCTGGTAGCAGGTGCGCACGTCGTTGTCCGGCTCCGGCTCCGGCCGGCCCTTTGTCTCGGCGGCCTTTTGTGCCTGCGGGGACAAAAACTCGTATTCCTCCTGCTCCATCCGTTCGCGCACGGTCATATCGATCCCACCTTACCCTGTCAGAATACCTGTTATTTTTGAATTCCCTGTGGAATTTGCGTGAATTTTCTTTGAAAGCTTATCGGAGTTTCACGCCGCGCAGCTCCGTTCCTGTTCGCTCCGGGCGAAGGTTCCCGGCGGAAAGCTCCTGCAGGGCAAGGGCGAACGCGGCCTCCTCGGGCTCGGGCAGAAGGACGGTCATGGCGATCTCGGCGCCGTAGTCCGCACCCCTGAGAAGCCCGCCGCGCTTTTCCAGCTCCAGCTTCACGCGCTCAAAGAGCGCGTAGGGGCAGGCAAGATGCAGCACGCTCCACGGGCGCAGTTCGGAGATGCCCGCGTCGTCCAGCGCGTCCTTTGCGGCTTTGGTGTACGCGCGGCAAAGGCCGCCCGCGCCCAGAAGAATTCCGCCAAAGTACCGCGTCACGACGCACAGCACATCCTGCACGCCTTCGCGTTCGAGCACGTTTAAAATCGGCTGGCCGGCGGTGCCCTGCGGCTCGCCGTCGTCGCTGTAGCGCTTCTGGCCGGAATGCAGGATGTAGGCCCAGCAGTTGTGCCGCGCGTCGTATTCCTGCTTTTTGACGGCCTCCAGCCGCGCCCGGGCCTCGGCCTCCGTCGTGACGGGGACGATCAGCCCCAGAAAGCGCGATTTCTTTTCCATATATTCCGATGCGCCGTCTCCGGCGGGGATCAGGAACTGTTCCATTATGCTTCCTCTATCACATACTGACGCAGTCTGCCGAATAAGGTTTCATCCAGAACGGCGTCGATTTGAATTCCGTTGTCTGTATACTCGCTGGAGAGCACCTGTGCCGTGTCGTGGAGCGCGGCGAGTATGCCGCCCTGCTGATACGGAAGCAGCAGCCTCACGTGATGCTTCCCACGGCCGAGCTGCGTCTCGATGGCCTCCTTAAGCGTGTCCAGCCCATAGCCGTTTGATGCCGAGATCGCGACCTTGCCGCTTCCGCGCGGAATTTCGTCGTCCGGGACAAGATCGCACTTGTTATAGCATTCGAGCACGGGGGTGCCGGGCTTGGCCAGCTCCGCGATCAGGCGGTTCACGACCGCGATATGATCCTCGCGCTCCGGGTCGGCGCTGTCGATGACGTGGACGAGCAGGTCTGCGTATTCCAGCTCCTCAAGCGTGGCGCGGAACGCCTCGACCAGATGGTGCGGCAGCTTTGCGATAAAGCCGACCGTATCCGACAGCAGCGCCTGACACGTATCGGAGACGGTCAGCTGCCGCGTCGTGGTGTCGAGCGTGTCGAACAGGCGGTTATTCGCCGGGATATCAGAGCCTGTGAGCGCGTTCAGGAGCGTCGACTTGCCCGCGTTCGTATAGCCGACGAGGGCTACGACGGGCAGCTCGTTTTTCTGCCGCCGGCGGCGCTGCTCGGCGCGGGTCTTGCGCACAAGCTCGAGATTTTCGCGCAGCTTCTGGATGCGCGAGCGGATATAGCGCTTGTCGGTCTCCAGCTGCGTTTCGCCGGGGCCTCTCGTACCGATGCCGCCGCCGAGACGGCCCATTTCCTCATTCCAGACCGTGAGCCTTGGCAGGTAGTACTGATACTGCGCCAGCTCGACCTGAAGCTTACCCTCGCGCGTCTTGGCGCGCTGGGCGAAAATATCAAGGATGAGCGCGCTGCGGTCGAGCACGGTCGTTTTCAAAATATCCTCCAGCGTCCGCGTCTGCGAGGGGGTCAGGTCGTTGTCGAAAATGACCATATTCGCGCCCGTCTCCAGCACGAGCTGCCGGACCTCCTCCGCCTTACCCTCGCCGATGAACGAGCGCGGGTCGGGGGTATGCTTGTTCTGCAGGACCTTTCCGGCGCATTCGCCGCCTGCGGTATTTAAAAGGGCCTCGAGCTCGTCCAGCGTCGTTTCCGTCGCGGTTTCTTCCTTTGTAAAGCAGTCCGCGTTCAGGCCCACGAGCACGGCCCGGTCGATCGTTTTCCGGTTCAGTTCTTCCATAAATCAATATCCGTCAGTTTCTTACAAATTGCGACAAGCATGAAAAAAGTCCGCACCGATACGCGGTGCGGACTGTCTTCTTACTTCAGGCCGTATTTCTTGTTGAAACGGTCGAC
>CAKUND010000047.1 GCA_934668295.1 uncultured Oscillospiraceae bacterium | reverse complement strand
GGCGTTTTGAAGATCGTCATGGCGCGCACTTCCTTTCGTAAACTCACTGGAGGACATTATAGCGGCGTGTCCGCAAAAAAACAACTGTGAGTTTTGTGCGATTTTCGGCAATTCCGAACGCGAAAATTGACAGATCCGTCAAATTCACTCCAGCTCGTCGAGCGTGAGGCGGAAGCTGTCCAGGAAATGCGCTAGAAAATAATCGAGGCACGGCAGCTGCATGTCGACGAGCGCCTGCCGCGTCTGCTTCTCCGCCGCCGCAAATTCTGAGTTGCCGGCCTTCAGCTCCTCGACGCATTTGATATACGCCGAAAGCTTGTCCGCCGCCTTGACGATGCGGGCGATGTCCGGGTCGGATTCAAACAGCAGCGGGCGGTAGCTCTCCTGCACCTCCGGCGGCAGCAGCGCCAGCAGCTTTTCGCAGCTGACAGCCTCGAGCTGTTTATAGGCCTTCTTGATCTCGGGGTTATAATACTTGATCGGCGTGGGCAGATCGCCCGTCAGAATTTCCGACGCGTCGTGAAACAGCGCGGCGGACGCGCAGCGGTCGGGGTCGGCGGGCTGCCCGAGGATGTCCCGCTGGATCACAGCCAGTCCGTGCGCCAGTACGGCGACCATATGACTGTGCTCCTGAATATTTTCTTCAAACGTGTTGCGCATGAGGCCCCAGCGGCCGATGTAGCGCATGCGCGAAATGAGCGCAAAAAAGCGGTGCTGCATATTGGTTCCTCCAAAATCAGATCAGAGATTTGTTCTTCCACTTGCCGCGGAGCACATGCGTGTAGCAGACGAGGAGCGTCACCGTCCACGCCATCGCCTGGCTCCACCAGATGGCGGTATAGCCGAACAGGGCCGTATTGTGCAGGGCATAGGCAAAGATCACGCGCAGGCCCAGCGCCAGCAGCGCAAAGAACGTGGCGTGAAAGCCCTCGCCCACGCCCTGGCACATGCCGTTGGCGGGAAAATAGACCGCAAAAATGGGGATCGCGACGGCAGAACTGAACAGGTGCAGGCGGCAGATGGCCGCCGCAGCTTCGTCCAGCTGGAACGCGCGGATGATAAGCGGGATGCCGAAGATCTGGCACAGGCAGAGCACAAGCGTCATGGAAAGCGAGACAAGCACGCCCTGCCCCAGCCCCTTGGACACGCGGTCCGGACGCTGCGCGCCCATATTCTGGCCCGCGAAGGTCGCCATGGTGTTCTGAATCCCGATAATCGGGATCATCAGAATGTTTTCCATGCGGTTCGCGACGGTATAGGACGCGATCATGCTCTCGCCGTAGAGATTGACCAGCCGCTGCAGGAACAAAAAGCCGCAGGAGACGATCGACTGCTGGATGGCCATCGGCGCGCCGACCTGCAGAATGCGCCCCGCCGTTTTCGCGTCCAGCCGCAGCTCGCGGAGCGAGAAGCGCAGAAGCGCGTATTTCCGGTGCATATACGCAAAGCCGATGACGCAGGAGGCGATCTGCGAAAGGACGGTGGCAATGGCTGCGCCCGCCACGCCCATCCCGAGCCCCGCAACGAACGCAAGGTCGAGCACGACGTTCAGAACCGACGAGACAAGCAGGAAATACAGCGTCGCCTTGCTGTCGCCCAGCGCTCGCAGAAGGGCAGCCGCGATGTTATATCCAAACTGGAACACCAGTCCCGCCGCGTAGATGCGGAAATACAGAAGCGTCAGCGGCAGAAGCGCCTCCGGCGTGCCCAGCGCGCGTTCCAGCAGAAATTTCGCGCTCACGACGCCGATGATCGACATGAAAAGGCCCATCGCCAGCATCAGCACAATGGCCGTCGCGGCATACTGCCGCAGCTCCCGCTCGCGCGAGGCGCCGAAATACTGCGAAATAAGAACGCCCGCGCCGATGGAAAAGCCGATGGCAAGCGCCGTAAACAAAACCGTCAGCGACGCGCAGGCCCCGACAGCGGAAAGCGCCTGCTGGCCGTTGAAATTGCCGACAATGATGGTATCGGCGGTATTATAAAGCTGCTGCAGCAGATTTCCCGCCATGATCGGCAGCGCAAATTGTAAAATCAGCTTCCAGGGCGTTCCCCGGGTCAGATCCTTCGTCATGCTGTGTTCTCTCCAAATTCATACTTCAGATACTATATCACAAAAAGAATTGCTTGTAAATTGCAGGTTCCGACTTGATAAACCTTTTACCCTGTAGTATAGTAGGTTAAAAGGAGGGATCCAAAATGATGATTTCCAGCAAGGGCCGCTACGCGCTGCGCGTGATGGTCGATCTGGCCGAGCATGCGGACGAGGGCTATATTCCCCTGCAGACGATCGCCGCGCGGCAGGGGATCTCGGAAAAATATCTCGAAAGCATTCTGGCTGTGCTGAGCAAGGCCCATCTGCTCGACGCCGTGCGCGGCAAGGGCGGCGGTTACCGTCTGTCAAAGCCCGCGAAGGACTATACCGCGTTTGAAATTCTGTCTCTGACCGAGGGGACGCTGGCCCCGGTCACGTGTCTGGAGAGCGGGCAGCAGTGCGAAAACGCAAAAAACTGCCGGACGCTCCCCCTGTGGCAGGGGCTCGACCGGACGATCGCTGCGTATCTCGGCAGCTACACACTCGAGGATCTGTCCAGAATGGGATGACCGCCGCATCAAGCAAAAGCTCTTTGGCCGTTCGGCCGATCCCCCTATCAGGGGGATCGGCCCTTTTCAGAGGAGTCTGCGGGATACTGCGGCGGTCGCGGGTGAACGGCCTTTACAGATCGACCTTCTCAAACCGCTCTGCCGATTTCCGGTAGGCAAGCCAGACCTCGAGTGCGTAGACGGCCATGCCGCCGAGCAGGACGGGCAGCTGCCGGACAAGATCGGCGGGCGCGTAGCTTTCGCAGACGGTTTTCATATACGGGACGATATGGTCGAGCGTCTCCAGCAGCACGATGGCAAAAAACTGCACAACGCATGAGACGACGAACGGCTTTCCGAGATCGTAGCCGTTTTTATAGTGCATCGGCAGAAATACCAGATCAAACAGGCCCATCAGCACGAAGCCGAAGCCCAGGAAAGCCAGATTCGCCTCAATGCCGACGGGGTTGTTGATCTGCGCGTAGCCCCTGCGGATGAGCATGAACGGAACGCAGATGAGCGCCTGCAGCAGCTGGAGCGTCACGATGGTCGAAAACCGCGCCCGGACAAGGTCGCGCTTCGTGAGCGGCAGCAGCGCCATGTAATACACGTCGCGGTTCTCCCGCGCGGCCTGCAGCATGAGGAAAATGCCGAGGGCATTGTAGAAAAACGTGATGTAATACGGATAGCTCGGCACGAGCACCAGTGCGCTGAGCAGCAAAAACAGCAGCGGCACCGGCGTGACGGTCAGCTTCCATTCCTTTTTGATCAGCAGCTTCATGCTTCCGCCTCCCGTTCCAGATGTACCATGATCTGCTCCAGATTTGCGGGGCTGACCGCAAGTCCGGCAGCAAGTCCTGCGTCCTCCGTGCGGATGAGCGCGTCCAGCTCGCCTCTGTGGCTGCGCGCGCCGATGAGCTTCGCGCGAAGCGCCGCGCCGCAGGCGGCATCCGGGCCCTGTACGGACAGATACGTGCCGGTCAGAGCCTGCTTTTTTTCGCTGACGGCGACGCGGCCGTTTTGAATGTAGGTGATCGTGTCGGCGCAGGCATCAAGATCGGACGTGATGTGCGTGGAGAAAAGGATCGACACGCCCTCCTGCTCGCAGAGCGTCAGGAATGTGTCCAGCAGCTCGTCGCGCGAGACAGGGTCGAGGCCGGACGTCGGCTCGTCGAGGATCAGCAGCTCCGCCCTGTGCGACATGGCAGCGGCCAGCTGGTATTTGACCTTCATGCCCTCAGACAGCTCGCACACGCGTTTGCTCTCATCCAGCGAAAACTGCCGGACGAGCCGCGCGTAGCGTTCGCCGTCCCAGCCGGGATAGAAGTCCTTTGTCACGTCCGTCAGCTCCCGCAGGCGCTTGCGCTGGTAATACGACGCGCCGCCGGAGACGAAGCCGATGCGCGAGCGGATGGCGCGCTCGTCCGTGTCCATGTCCAGCCCACAGATCGTGATCTTCCCGGCGTCCGGGTGCACAAGATGGAGCATGGACTTGAGCGTTGTGGTCTTGCCCGCGCCGTTGCGGCCGATGAGGCCCATGATCGTCCCGGCCTCCATGGAGAACGAGACGTTGTCCAGCCGGAAGGCCGGATACTGTTTGCAAAGGCCGTCAAGCCTCAGAATTTCCATCGTCGTCCGCCTCCTTTGCCAGCCGGAACAGCGAATCCGGCACGTGCAGATCGTCCATGCCGACCAGCGCAATGCCGCGCTTTTTGTCGGCCATGAGCAAAAGCTGGTCACCCGGCTGAATGCCGAACAGCTCGCGCGCGCCCTTTGGAATGACGATCTGTCCCTTCTCGCCGACCTTGACCAGACTGATGAATTTCCCCTTCGGGAACTGCATCGCCATGAAGATCTCTCCTTTTTATAAAAGTTATACTGAGTATGAAATTTCATACCCAGTATAACACGGGATCACAAAAATGCAAGCGTTATTTTCGCAGCTGCCGGTCGGTGCGCAGGAGGACGAAGCAGGAGGCGAAAAATGTAAGGATATCCGCCGCGGGCATGGAATACAGAACGCCCATCAGCCCGAACGCCTTCGGCAGCAGCATCACGAGCGGCACGGCCAGCAGAACCTCGCGGAAAAACGACAGCCTTGCCGATTCGACCGGCCTGCCCATGGCCTGCATGAAGATAAACGCGGCCTTGTTGACCGTCGCCAGCGGCAGCATGCACAGATACACGCGGAAGGTCATGACAGCAAACTCATAGCACAGCCGGCGAAAAAAATCAAAGGGGAACCTGCACAAGTTTTTCTCTTTTTTAAACGGGAACTTGCGCGCCGTTTCTGCGTCTGATACTATATAGGCAAAAGACAGAAAGAGAGGATTCCCCTATGTTCGGCTTCGGTTTTTTTGATTCGGTGTTTCCCGTGCTGTTCACGGTGATGTTTGTGCTGATTCTGGGCGTGATCATTGCGACGCTTGTGCGCAATGTCGGCCAGTGGCACAAGAATAATAAGTCCCCGCGCCTGACCGTGCAGGCCACGGTCGTATCCAAGCGGATGGAGGTGACGCACCACCACGACGCGAATATGCACGCGAGCCGCTCGTCCACCTGGTACTACGCAACGTTTCAGGTCGAAAGCGGCGACCGGATGGAGCTCGGCATCCCCGACCGCGACTACGGCTATCTCGTCGAGGGCGACCGGGGAAGCCTCACCTTCCAGGGCACCAGATTTCTAAGCTTTGAGCGAGGATAAACAGGAGGTCACAGCCTCTGATATATGGCAAGCAGGAATTCCGTCGTGACGCTGAGCGAGCGCACGGCGGAAAGCTTTTTCTGGTCCTCCGCGCCGGTCTTGTAATAATAGGGCGTCATGAGAAACAGCGCCTGCACATCCTCGTTTGCCGAAAGCGTGATGCCCCTTCGGATCGCCTGTGTCCGCAGCAGACGGAAGCCCTCGGCAGAAAGCTCGGCGGGCGGATTTTCATACGGCCGGTCATAGACGGCAGCCTTCAGCTCAAACAGGTGCCGTTCCATCGGAACGACCCGCAGCAGAAAGCCGCCCGGCTTCAGCACCCGCCGGAATTCGTCCGTCATGAACGGCGAAAAAATATTGACGATCAGGTCAAGACTCTCCGCCGCCAGCGGAAGATGCGCGGTGCTCGCCGCGCAGAAGATTCCCTCCGGCACCCGCCGCGCCGCCCGTTTGACGGCTTCGGCGGAAATGTCCGCGCCGAGCAGCTGCGGCCGGCCGCCCTTCGCCGCAAGCGCGGCATAGATCGCGCGCGTGTACGTCCCCTCGCCGCAGCCCGCGTCGAGCACACAGGCGTCCGGCCCGGCAAGCTGCGCGCAGGTCTCTGCCACGGCCCCGATCAGATGATCGTAATAGCCGCGCGATAAAAACGCCGTGCGCGCCGCGACCATGCGCTTGTCGTCGCCGTGGCGCTTTCCGGCTGCCGAGGGCGGCAGGAGATTGACATAGCCGCTGCGCGCGACATCAAAGCTGTGGCGGTTTTCGCAGCGCCAGACGGTTTCCTCCCGCGTAAGCCTCCCGCCGCAGACGGGACAGAGCAGATCGAGCATGACAGATCCTCCGGTCAGTTTGTTTTGTTCATTATAGCGCGTCCGTGCGCGCGGCGCAAAGAAAAATTTGGAACGCAGCACGAAACGTGTTGAATTTACGGCTGAATCTGCTATAATTTTCGAAAGAGAGAAGCGCGGAACCAGATCCCGCGCCGGAGCGGAGGAAAAGCATGAAAAAGCATCGCGCCCTTTGGGTGATCCTGATCGTTATTGTTGTGCTTGCGGCGGCTGCCGCGGGCGTTTGGTATTGGCTCTCGTCCAATGCCGCACAAGCGGAGCTGGCGCACCGCGCCGTCTATGCGCAGTATGAGGCTATGACCGCCGCCGTCGACCAGGTCACGCTTACGGTGACGGAGGATGGTTCGCCGGTCGGCGAATATGATCTGCAGGCGCTCGGCCTGCGCGACGATCTGATGAATAAGGTCGCGGCGCAGTTTTCCGAGACGGACCGTATGCCGGACGAGCAGTTTGCCGCGCTTGGCACCCGCGAGAAGCTGGACTGGGCAAAGGGAGACCGTTCCGAGCCCTATGCCTGCACGGTCAGCATGGATAAATTTGACGCAGCGTCCGTTCTGGAAGAACTCCTGCGCATGAAGCGCACCGCGCCGGAGAGCGCCTATACCACGCTGGAGGACGGCGTCTATACCGTCCACGCCGAGGTGCCCGGCACGGAGCTGAACGAGGCAGCGGTTCTGGACGGCCTGCGCGCGGCGGCCGCCACGCTCGGCGTCACGGCGGACGGGCCGCAGGACGCGTCGTTTGAGCTCACATCGGTCGACTGCTACAAGCAGCCCGAGATCACGACCGAAACGCTGCGCGACACGCCGGACAGCCTGTTCCGCACAGCACTGGCGGAGCTTGAGGTCAAGATCGCGTTCAACGAGGCCTCCGCACAGTATCTGCCGCACGGCGAGGAAACGCTCACGAGCCACGACCTGGCCTCTATCGTCGATCTGGAGCCCGATGGGACCGTCACGGTCGACGAGAAGGTCCTGGGCGAGAAGGTTTCCAGGTGGGCTGAAAGCTACAGCAAAAAGGACACGCCGTTCCTGTTTGATTCGTGGGTCAAGGGGCTGACGGAGATCAGCTTTGTCACCTGCGACTATCTGATCGACGCGCAGAGCGTGACGGAGCAGATCCGCGCGCAGCTGCTGACGATGCAGTCCGGCACGGTATCTGTCGAGGCTGCCTGCTACGACAAGGACGGCGAGCCCTTCTCGCTGGGAGACAGCTATATCGAGGTCGACTTTGACAACCAGCAGATGACCTTTATCAAGGACGGCCGTCTGGTCGTCAACACCAACATCGTGACCGGCGCGCTCAACGGCCACCAGACCCCGACCGGTCTGTATGAGACGCACGGCAAGGAGCACGACGTCTGGCTCAAGGGCGACGACTATCTGGTCTTCGTCAAATACTGGATCAGCGTGGTCGGCGACATCATCGGCCTGCACGACGCGTCGTGGCGGGAAAACTTTGGCGCAAGCTTCTATGTCTACGGCGGCTCCCACGGCTGCGTCAACACGCCGGAGGAGGCCATGGCCATGATCTGGAATCTGGCCGAGGACGGGACGCCCGTTCTCATGCACGGCGTCAACCAGTGGTATGAGCCCGCCGACGGCAACCCGCGCGAGACAAAGGATCCCGTGCGCGGCACGACCAGCAAGATCGAGGTTCCGTCCGGCACGCGCGTGCTCGAGCCCGGCAGCAGCCGCATCGAGCTCCAGCCGGACGACATCGTCCCCTTCGAGCTGCCGAAGGAAGCCGAGCCGGGTGAGCAGACCCCGTCGAACACCGAAGCGACCGCAAAGCCGGTATCCTGAATCTGAGATCCCCTCCGCGAAAGCACCGCGGAGGGGATCTTTATAGTTGCTGCAGAATGGAGCGTCCGTGACACACGGACACTCACAAAAAACAGCCCGCCGGAGGCGGACGCCTCCGGCGGTGGGTACAGGCTTAGTATAGCATAGCGATCCCCGCGCTGCAAGGAAAAAATGCTGCGCTGCAAAAATTTCGGCTGGCTCCACAAAAACGCGCGTTTTTCCGTGTTTTATCTTCGTAAAAGTTTCATTCTTGACGTTTTGCGCGTGCGGCGGTACAATACCGTCCGTATTTTGTTTTTCGCAGAAATTGGGAGTTGGAGGCATACAGGATGAAGTATATTTTTATCACCGGCGGCGTTGTGTCCGGGCTTGGCAAGGGCATCTGCGCGGCGTCTCTCGGACGGCTTCTGAAGCAGCGCGGGCTTCGCGTGCAGAACCAGAAGTTTGACCCGTATCTGAACGTTGACCCCGGCACGATGAGCCCGTATCAGCACGGCGAGGTCTTCGTCACCGACGACGGCGCGGAGACAGACCTCGATCTCGGCCATTACGAGCGCTTCACGGACGAGAGTCTGACGGCGGGCTGCTCCGTCTCGGCAGGCAAGGTCTATTGGAGCGTTCTGTGCCGCGAGCGCGAGGGCGGGTATCTGGGCCGCACCGTGCAGATCATTCCGCACATCACGGACGAGATCAAATCCCGCATCTATCAGATGGACAACGGGACCTCCGACGTGCTCATCACCGAGATCGGCGGCACGGTCGGCGATATCGAGTCGCAGCCGTTCCTCGAGGCCATCCGGCAGGTGGCTGCCGAGCAGGGGAAGAAAAACGTCCTGTTCATCCACGTGCCCATGATCGTCGAGATCCCCGGCTCGGGCGAGCTCAAGAGCAAGCCCACGCAGCACTCCGTCAAGGAGCTGCTGTCCATCGGCATTCAGCCGGATATCCTCGTCTGCCGCACGAACCAGCCCATGACGGAGGAAATCTGCCGCAAAATTGCCCTGTTCTGCAATGTGGAGCCCGACTGCGTTATCCCGAACACGACGGCCTCGACGCTGTATGAGGTCCCGCTGCTGCTCGAGCGCGAGGGGCTTGCGAACGTCGTCTGCCGCAAGCTGGAGCTGAGCTGCGGCGCGCCGGATCTGACCGCGTGGACGGAGATGGTCGCGCGCATCAAGACGGCCAGCCGCCATGTATCCATTGCGCTGGTCGGCAAATACACGGAGCTGCACGACGCGTATCTGTCCGTGGAGGAATCGCTGTTCCACGCAGGGACGGCAAACAACGTGATCGTCGATATCAACTGGGTCGATTCGTCGAAGCTCACGCGGGAGAATGCCGAAGCCGTCCTTGGCGGCTGCGCGGGTATTCTCGTGCCCGGCGGCTTTGGCGACCGCGGCATCGAGGGCATGATCGTCGCTGCGCAGTATGCCCGCACGCACAAGATCCCCTATTTCGGCATCTGCCTCGGCATGCAGATCGCCGTGATCGAATTTGCGCGGCATGTGCTGGGCTGGGAGGACGCGCACTCGGCGGAGTTCGACGAGTTTACCAGGCACCCCGTCATCGACATCATGCCCGAGCAGAAGGCCGTCACGCAGAAGGGCGGCACGATGCGCCTCGGCGCGTATCCGTGCGTGCTGTCGGAGGGCAGCCGCGCAGCGGCGCTCTACGGCCAGACGGAGATCTCCGAGCGCCACCGCCACCGCTATGAGTTCTGCAACGACTTCCGCGACGCGTTTATTGCCGCCGGCCTGATCCCGACCGGCCTGTCCCCGGACGGGCGGCTCGTCGAGATCGTCGAGCTGCCGGAGCATCCGTGGTTCACCGCCTGCCAATTCCACCCTGAGTTCAAGAGCCGTCCTGACCGTCCGCACCCGCTGTTCTTTGGCTTCGTAGAGGCCGCTGCCCGCGGATAACGTACAGAGAAAATAAGCCCCGCCGCATTTCCTGCGGCGGGGCTGCTGTGATTTGGGGCTTATTCTTCTTCTGTCTCCGGGAAGTCCTTCTTGACGGCGGCCTCCGCGGATTTGTAGCGGCTGTAGGCCACGACAATGCGGCGGTTGGGCTCGGTGCCGGTGGAGAAGGTGGTCACGTCGGGATGATCCTGCAGCGCGGCATGGATGACATGGCGCTCATAGGCGTTCATCGGCTCGAGCGTGATGTTGCGGCGATAGCGGGTGACCTTGCCTGCGACCTTCTGCGCCAGACGCTGCAGCGCCTGCTCGCGCTTGAGGCGGTAGCTCTCGGCATCGACATTGATGCGCACGCGCTTGTTCTGGCCGCGGTTGACGGCGTAGTTGGTCAGGTGCTGGATCGCGTCGAGCGTTTCGCCGCGGCGGCCGATAAGGATGCCGAGGTTTTCGCCTACAAGGTCGACCAGATACGTCTCGTCTGCCGTCTTGACGGCATGCGGCACGGCGTCGGAGCCCATGTGCTCGAGAAGGCCCTTGATAAAGGTCTCGATGCGTTCTTCCGTGGAGCCGGGCTCTGCGGGGGCATAGACCTTCGGCTCTGCCGGGACGGCGGGCTTTTCGGGCTGCTGCGGCTGGCGCGGCTTCTGGTCGCGGCGCTCCGGCTTCGGGCCGCGCTGCTTCGGCGCGCGGTCCTGACGCGGCTGCTGCGGGGCCTTGGGCGCGGCTGCGCGCGTATCCTGTGGGCGGGGTGCCTCGGGTGCGGCAGGCGCGATGACCTTCGGGGCTGCGGGGGCGATCACCTTCGCGCCGTCTGCGGGCTTGGACTCAGCGGGCTTTTTCGGCTTGCTGCGCGACGCGGAGGACAGGGCGGGCTTGGGCGCCTCGTCGGGCGCTTCGTAGGTGACCTTGACGCGCGCAGGCTGTGCGCCGATGCCAAGGAAGCCGGATCTCGGATTTTCCAGAACCTCGACAGAGACGCTGTCACGGTCCATATGCAGCTCCTCCAGAGCCGCTGCAATGGCCAGATCGATCGTCTTGCCGGTTGCGGTGATAAATTTTTCCATAATTACTCCTCTGTCTGTTCTGCGTCAGAGTCGGCAGTGCGCTTTCTGCCGTAGTGGGAAGGATCGTAAGCACGGCCGCGGCCGTACGGACGCTCCGGATCGCCGGAAAGCGGCTTTTCCTCCTCGGCCTCCTGCACGGGGTTCATTCTGGCCTCGTATGCTCTTGCTGCCTTTTCAGCGGCTTCCTTTTCCTGCTGACGGATCTTCTTTTTGCTGACGTTGTCGGTGATGCCGTCGGGGTTCTGCTCGCGGCGCAGGGCGCGCTGGCGCTCCTTTTCGGCCTCCTCGGCACGGCGCTTGGCGGCGATCTCCTGCTTGACGGCGTCTTCCTCGTCATAGACCTTGCGGTAGTGCTTCGTCAGAAAATAATCCTGCACAGCGCCGAACACGGCCTGCGCGATCCAGTAGATGGAGATCGCGGCGGGCATGGAGAAGCCGATCCAGAGGGACATGAGCGGCATCATGAGCATCATGGTCGCGTTGGTCTGGTTGGCGGTCTTGGCGGCGTCCGCATCCTGCTCGCCGTCGGCGTTGGTGGCGACCTGGTTATTCATCTTCTGGCTGAGCCACATGGACGCGGCCTGCAGGCCGGCGGAAACGACCGGGATCAGGAACAGACCGATCTCACCCCAGCCTTCGCACTCCCAGAACCGGAACGAGGGAATGCCGGCCAGATCAATGCCAAGGAACTGGAAGTTCATGGCCTGCAGATTGATCTTCACATCCGAGCCCATAATGCTCTGGAGCACTTCGCGGAGCTTGTCTGCATAATCGCCGATATGACCGGCGGCGGCCAGCTGGGCATAGTACGCGTTTTTGCCGAGATTTTCGCCGCTGGCCTGCAGGAAGGCGACGATGGCCTCGGAGACGGAGCGGGAGTTGTGCATCATGTACGTGATGGGCTCACGGATGACGTAATAAAGCGGCAGCAGGATGAGGAGCGGAATGAACGACCACAGGCAGCCGCCGCCCATGGACACGCCTTCTTCCTTGTACATCTGCTGGACGGCCAGCTGGTATTTCTGCTTGTCGTCGCCGTATTTGGCCTCGAGGGCCTTGACCTGCGGCGACAGACGGGACATCTTGAGCATGCTCTTTTTGCTCTTGACCGACATCGGCAGCAGCACCAGCTTGACGATCAGCGAGAACAGGATCAGAGACAGACCGTAGTTGTTGGTGAAGGTATACAGCCAGTCGAGCAGATAGCCGAACGGGACGCGGATGATATCGGAGATACCGGTCGTGTCCTTCGTCTCGGCTGCGGCAGCCTCGGCTGCAGCGGCGGGCTCCATGTCCGCGTATTTGTCGGTCGTGCTGACGGCGCCGGCGGCGCAGCCGGCCATGGACAGCACAAGCACGGCAGCAAGGACCCAGATCAGGACTTTTTTCTTCATTGTGTTCCTCCAAATGTGATGGGGGTACGCGTTCGGACAACGGGAAAAACCACGCTGCCCTACGGCACCGGGTCAAAATAGTCTCCCTTATAAAAGGGATTGCACCGCAGCAGCCGCTTCAGCGCCAGCCAGCCGCCCTTTACCGCCCCGTATTTCGTGATCGCCTCGAGCGCATACTGCGAGCAGGTCGGTGAAAACCGGCACCGGCGCGGAAGGCCCGGGGAGATATGCCTCTGATACAGGCGGATGAGAAGCAGAAAAACGCGCTTCACGGCGTGTTCTCCGGCAGCAGGCCGAGCCTTGCGGCAAGTGAAAGATAGGCGTGCTCCAGCGCCGCATAGTCCGCGCCGATGGCGCGTGTGCGTGCGACGACGACAAGATCATATCCACGGTTGAACGAAGCCTCGTGCAGCCGGTAAATTTCGCGCAGTTGCCGGCGCAGACGGTTGCGCTGCACGGCATGGGCCAGCTTCGCGCTGACGGTCAGACCGACGCGGTTCGCCTGCGAACCGTTTTTCCGGCAGTAGAGCACGAGATAGCCGTTGGCCGCGCTGTTTCCCTTGCGGTAGAGGCGGCGGAAGATATGATTGAGCTTCAACGAGGAAGAAAACTGCATAAACGCCCACCCTCATGTGACTGTGCTGATAAACAGATGGGGCGAACAGAACTGCTTCCATTCACCCCGAATGTATGTGTGCTGCGGTGTAGGCGCGTCAGATCACGCAGAGAGCTTTGCTCTGCCCTTGGCGCGGCGACGGGCGAGGACCTTGCGGCCGTTGGCGGTAGCCATTCTCTTT
>CAKUND010000046.1 GCA_934668295.1 uncultured Oscillospiraceae bacterium | reverse complement strand
GCGATCCAGCGGGATTCCTGTTCGCTGTTGGCCGCGTGGTGGCACAGAACCGGCGCGCCGCCCGGCAGCATGGGCAGAAGGTCTTTTTTGATGCGGTTCGCGTTTTTCGCGATCAGACTGTTGCAGGCCGCGAGAATTTCCGGCGTGGAGCGGTAATTTTCCATCATCATGATGGTCTTCGTCGTGGGATAGACCTTGTCGAAGTCCAGCAGATACCGCACGTCGGCCCCGCGCCACGTGTAGATGGTCTGGTCGGGGTCGCCGACGATGAACAGGTTTTTGTGATACTCGCACAGCACCTGCATCAAGGCATACTGCGGCGGGTCGATATCCTGAAATTCGTCGATCATGATGTATTCCAGCCGCTTCTGCCATTTGAGGCGGATGTCCTCATGCGTGCGGAAGATGTGGAGCGAGAAGACAATCAGGTCGTTATAATCCAGCGCAAAGCACTTCTTTTCCTGATAGAGATAGCCGTAGAAAATGATATCCTTCGCGCTTTCGGCCTGCCAGTATTTTTCCTTCAGGGTATCGAGCGGCAGCATGAGCATATCCTCGTAATATGCGGGCCGCTCCTTCAGCTTCAGCATCTCGATCATGTCCCGCGCGTGGGAAAACGTCATGTCGCGCAGCGTCAGCCCGCGCTCCTCATAAATGATCTGGAGCATGGCGTCGATGTCGCTGTTATCGAGCACGAGAAAGCTCTTGGGATAGCCGACGGCGTGGCTGTCCTCCTGCAGAATGGAGACGCAGAAGCCGTGGAAGGTGTTGATGTAGCCGGTATCCTCGTCGCCGGTCAGGTTGTGGATGCGCTGGCGCATTTCGTTCGCGGCCTTGTTCGTGAACGTCACGCACAGCAGATTTCCCGGCAGAATGCCGAGTTCCGTCACCAGATATGCAAACCGCCGCGTCAGCGCCCGCGTCTTGCCGGAGCCCGCGCCCGCGATCACGCGCACAAAGCCCTCGGTCGACAAAACAGCCTCCCGCTGCGCCGCGTTCAGCCCTTCCAGCAGCTCCATGCGCATTCCTCCTTTAAATACGAACAAAATTTCTAAAATATCGTATCATATCGGAGACGCGCTGTCAATGTAAACGTGATGCGCCTGTTTTTCTTCAGCCAGCCGGGTCGGGCTGCTTGCTGCGTGGTATCGGTTCCGGGCAGGCGGATTGGCGCAGGGTGGACAGGGCCAGACCCAGAAGGGCCGCGTCCAGGACTGTGTACAGATTCCCGGAGATGAACGGCAGCGGCGCGGACAGAGGGAAGCCCCCGGCCTGATACAAAAGGCCAAGCGTCAGCTGCATCACAAGGCTCACGCCAGCCGACACGCACAGCAGCCGTCCGAGCGGGTTTTGCAGCTTCGCTGTCCGCACGAGCAGGATCACGAGCAGCGCCGCCTGCGGTGCGTACAGCGTCGCAAGCCACATCCACGCAGGTGTGCCGGACAGCGCGCCAAGCCGGGTTGCTTCCGCCAGCGTGCCGCGCGCCAGCAGAGCGGAGACCGTGGAGGAGGATTTGTGATAGTTCTGTATGATCTCCCGCCACGCCCGCAGACCGGCGGGACTGAAATACCAGTCAGAAGGATTTTGATACTGCTGCGAATCCTGATAGAAAAATCCTGCAATGGCAAGCACCAGCAGCACCCACACGAGCGCCCGCGCCCAATTCTTTTTCACCCGGAACAGCCCCATGCGGATCGCGTTCAACAGAACAGCTGCCGCGCCTGCGGCAAACAGAACGCGGGGCAGAAGATCGCCGAACCGGTTCCACAGCAGAAGCGGTACAAACGGCGTCAGCGCTGCCAGCGACAGCCAGAAGCCGCCCTTTTTCCCGCGCAGCGCGTACACGACCAGTGCATACGCTGGCGGATACAGCAGCGCGGCATATTCGCTCGTGTCGCCCACCGTGATGCTGAGCATACGGGGCGCGGCGATCCCCCAGCGCCCTGTCTGATACGCGCAGAGCGCGCCGAGGACAAGCACAGCGCCGTAGATGTACCACGCGTACCGGCTCAGACGGCGGTAGTCCAGATAATACCCGACGAGCAGTACGCCGCAGGCCAGAACCCCGGACGCAAGCGCAAAGGCATACGAGGAGCCGATCAATTCGGCGCGCAGATACATCCCGAGCGCGATGGCAAGCCCGGCAAAGAGCAAAATCGCCGTCTGCCGTTTGGGCCGGTGCACCGCGTCGAGCGCAAGACCGACGGCCTCCGCATCGCCCATCTGCCGGACGGCCTCGGTCTCTGCCGCGTCCTCGTCCATGCCCTCGGCCAGATACGCCACGGTCTGTTCCTCCAGATGCGTCCGCAGTTCGCGCTCCAGCGCCGGGCGCACGCGGTTCCAGCGCACCTGCGCCACGGCGGCTTCCAGATACTGCTCGATCCGTTCAGCCACCGTAAGCGCCTCCCTTCAATACCTTGCCGACCGCACGCGTATAGGCGTTCCACTCCGCTTCCTTCTCGCACAGCCGCCTGCGGCCCGCGTCTGTCAGATGGTAATACCGCCGCGGACGGCCCGCGGCGGAGGGCTCGTCCCGCGCGGTGATATAGCCCTTCTGCTCGAGCGTGTGCAGAAGGGGATAGAGCGTCCCGG
The DNA here is from genome assembly GCA_934668295.1 of uncultured Oscillospiraceae bacterium. GTDB lineage: Bacteria > Bacillota > Clostridia > Oscillospirales > Oscillospiraceae > CAG-170. The sequence goes on along the minus strand of CAKUND010000046.1, from coordinate 10,636 downwards.
CCTTGAGGTCGAACGCGTGCTCCGACCGGCTGCGCAGCGTCTCGATCATCTGATAGCCGTACATGTCCTCCTGCTCGAGCAGCTTCAGAAGCATCAGTCCTGTGCTCCCGGCCAGCAGGGTTTTGTCGAATTCCATAGCGAACCCCCCTTTATAGATAGATGGTCTATATATCGGATATCTATATATTAGCGCGGCCTGAATAGATTGTCAAGTGAAATTTGCGGGCTGGGTATGCCTCCGGCGGCCCCGTCTTTTCCGCCTTGCCGGAAAAGATGGGGGAGAAAAGGGGCGCTGGATGCGGTTTGGTGTGTGCTGCGGGTGCGATTCAGGTGGGTACCAATTTTTTAGTCGCTGCGAACACACCAAGTCACCCTACGGGCGTTATGGTACGCGCCGCCTGTCACGGTACCCCAAGTTTGATAGCAGCTGCTTTTGAATGGCTGCGGTAAATCAGCCTTGCATTCGAAATTAGCAGGGCAACACGGATTCGCCGAGACATTGTAGGGGCCGATGCCCACTGTCGGCTCCTACAAAACGTACTAAGAGCAGTGTCAGAAATTTTGAGCGGTTCCAAGCTTTGCGGGAAAAGCCCGGAAAAACCGAAGGGGGGTTCTTTTGAAGAAGCAAAACACAACGGCCTCCCCGGAGGTCCTTACGCCCAATGAGTACATTTTGCGCCCCGCTGGATCCGAAGAAATATCCATTTAACGGAAAATGTGTTTTTTCGTTTTTTCTTGCTTTTTCCGACGGAATCCGCTATGATGGGGAAAACAGGAACATCCAGAGACTGATCGTTTCCCGAAAACTGCATATGCTACACGCAGGGAGGATCGCGCCATGCCGCTTTCGTCTGAACAATTTCACACGCTCTACGACGGAGCGGCTCAACCGGTCGTCCTTGTGCGAGACGGCGCCGTCGCGGAGCTCAACTGCCACGCGCAGGAGCTTTTTACCGTTGGGAAGCCGCTTCACGCATATCTGACGCAGGATGCCGCGCTGCCGGAGACGCTGTATGCGCGGCCGGCTGTGCTGCCGCTGGTGGCGGACGGTGTCTGCGTCAGCGCAAACACGCAGCCGCTGGAGGATGCGCTGCTGCTGTTTCTGCCGCCGCAGGAGGAGCGCGACGAGCTTGCCGCGTTCAGCCGCGCGGCACAGTCGATCTCTGCGCCGCTGACGACGCTTTTGTCCGTGTCGGGGACGCTGTTCCCGCTTCTGGCCGAGGCGGAGGATCCGGTCGTGCAGCGGAATCTGGCCGTTCTCAGCCGCGCCTGCTATCAGCTGCTGCGCGTGTCGGAAAATCTGACCGATCTGAGCTTTATACAGAGCGGCCGGCTGCCGCTGTCGCTGGAGAAGACCGACCTGACGGATTTTCTGGACGGGCTGTCTCAGCGTGCGGACGAGCTGTGCCGGCAGACCGGACGGACGCTGGAGGTCAATCTGCCGCAGGCCCCGATCTTCGTCTGGATCGACCGGCGGCAGGTACGGCGGGCGCTGCTGGCGCTGCTGTCCAATGCGATCAAATTCACGGCGCCGGGCGACGCTTTGCAGCTGACGCTCACGCGGCTCGGCAGACGGGCCGTGATCCAGCTGTCTGACAATGGCGAGGGCATGGACGCGGAGGTTCTGGTCAGCGCGTTCCATCGCTACGCAAGACCGGACACGCCGGAGGATCCGCGCCGAGGCGCGGGCTTCAGCCTGCCCGTTGTGCAGGCGATCATGCAGGCGCATGGCGGCTCGATCCTGCTGCAGTCGCAGAAGGATGGCGGCACGGATGCGCTGCTGACGCTGCCGGCCGGAGAGCCAGCAGACCGGACGCTTTTAAAATCCCCGCGCGTGTCGATCGACCGCAGCGGCGGCTTTGTCCCGGAACTTGTGGAGCTTTCTGACGTTCTGCCGCCAGAGGTCTTCGACGTGCGGAACTTCCTGTAAAAAATGGCGGGCTGCCGGATGGCAGCCCGCTTTGGTTACGGATGCGGCTTTTGAAAAACGTCACAGCGTCAGCGTGTGATAGATCTCGCCGGAAAGCGTTTTCCATTCGAAAACGCCGCCCTCCAGCGTCATATAGCCGCGCGCAGAGCCGTTTTTCGGAATGGAGACGGAGCCGGGATTCAGATAGAGATTGTTCTCGCCGAACGGCTCCCACGCGGGCACGTGCGTGTGGCCGTGCAGGAGAATATCTCCGGGGCAGAGCGGCGGCAGATGCGCGGTGTTGTAGACATGGCCGTGCGTGGCGTAAATGAGACGCTTCCCGACCGGGAAGATGCTGTAATCGGCCAGGATCGGGAAGGTCAGCACCATCTGGTCGACCTCCGTGTCGCAGTTGCCGCGCACGCAAAATAGCTGTTCGCGGCGCTCGTTGAGCATGGCCAGCACCTGTTTGGGCGCGTACTCGTCCGGCAGATCGTTGCGCGGGCCGTGATAGAGAATGTCACCCAGCAGCAAAAGTCTGTCTGCCTGCTCCCGGTCAAATGCGGCCAGCAACTCGCGGCAATGGCCCGCCGCGCCGTGGATATCCGATGCGATCATCAGCTTCATAAAACGTTCCTCCTCAGCGCTTTGCAAGATCCTTTACGACCTCGCCTGCAATGATCAGTCCGGCGACGGACGGCACGAAGGCCGTGCTGCCGGGGATGTCGCGGCGTTCGGTGCACTTGTGCTTCGCGCCCGGCGGGCAGATGCAGTGGCTGCGGCAGCTGATGGACATGTCCTCGATGGGCCTTGTCGGAATTTCATCGGAATAGACGACCTTCAGATGCTTGACCCCGCGCTTTCTGAGCGCCGTGCGCATCACACGCGCCAGCGGACAGCCGCTGGTCTTGTAGATATCGGCCACGCGGAAGCGGGTCGGGTCGAGCTTGTTGCCCGCGCCCATACAGCTGATGATGGGCACGCCCGCCTTTTGCGCCTCGAGAACCAGCGTGACCTTGGCCGTCACAGTGTCGACGGCGTCGACGACATAGTCGTACTCCGAAAAATCAAACTGATCCGCCGTCTCCGGCAAATAGAAGCACTGGTGTACGCGCACATCGCAGGCCGGGTTGATCTCCAGAATGCGGTCGCGCATGACCTCGACCTTGTATTTGCCGACGGTTTTGTGCGTGGCGATGATCTGCCGGTTGAGGTTCGTCAGGCAGACCTTGTCGTCGTCGACGAGATCGAACGCGCCCACGCCGCTGCGCACGAGCGCCTCGCAGACATAGCCGCCCACGCCGCCGATGCCGAACACGGCCACGCGTGCCCCCTTCAGCTTCTCCATGGCCTCCGCGCCGAGCAGGAGCTGCGTTCTCGAAAATTGATTGAGCATAATACCCTCGATTACATATAAGATTTATAGGCTTATCATACGTGTATGGACGAAGCCTGTCAAGGGATTTGCGGCGCTTTTGGGCAGATTCGTGAAAATAAACCGTGACATTTGGCCGGTTTTCGTTTAAACTGAAAATAAGCAGATACGCGGAAGCATCCGTGCATCAAAAACGAAAAGGGGAGAATCGTTTTGAAGGAAAGCTACAAGCCCTTGCTGACGCCGTGGAAGATCGGCAAGGTCGAGATCAAGAACCGCATCGTGCTCACCAGCATGGGCGGCACCGACCTGTTCGGCTGGATGGAATGGAACCACTTTGACAAGGACGGCGCGCGCTTCATTCTGGAGGTCGCGAAAAACAACGCCGGTCTTGTCCTGCCCGGCTGTCAGCCGGTGTATAACCCGATGTACGGCCAGTGGCTGCACAAGAACAAGAAAATGTACGACGATCTGGCAAAGTGGATGCCGGAATTCCACAAGACGGGCGCGAAGCTGTTCGTGCAGCTGACGGCGGGCTTCGGCCGGAGCTTTACCGTGTCCGAGATGATGGAAAAGCTCTATAACAATCCCGTGCTGCGTGTGCTGTCGAAGCCGGTCATGGATCTCGACAAGATCACGGCCTCGGCCAGTCCGTCGCCCAACCGGTGGTCGGACAAGCTGCCGTCGCGCGAGATGACGAAGGCGGAAATTCAGGAATTCATTGACTCGTTCGCCAAGAGTTCCAAACTGCTCAAGGACGCGGGCGTTGACGGCGTGGAAGTCCACGCTGTCCATGAGGGCTATCTGCTCGACCAGTTCACGCTCCACTATGTCAACAAGCGCACGGATGAGTATGGCGGAAGTCTGGAAAACCGCTACCGCTTCGCTGCCGAGATCGTCAAGGCCATCAAGGCCGCCTGCGGCCCGGATTTCCCGGTGTCGCTGCGCTATTCCGTTGTCTCGAAGACCAAGGGCTTCCGGCAGGGCGCACTGCCCGGCGAGGAGTATGTCGAGGCGGGCCGCGACATGGCCGAGTCCGAGATCGCCGCGAAATTCCTGCAGGATGCGGGCTATGACATGCTCAACTGCGACAACGGCACGTATGACGCGTGGTACTGGGCGCATCCGCCGGTGTACATGCCCGAAAACTGCAATCTGGCGGAGGTCGAGCACATCAAGCAGTTCGTCGACATCCCCGTCGTCTGCGCGGGCCGCATGACGCTGGAGACCGCGGCAAAGTCCATTTCCGAGGGCAAGCTCGACGGCGCGGGCTTCGCGCGCAATTTCCTGGCTGACCCGGAGTGGTTCACGAAGGTGCTCGAGGACCGCGAGGACGATATCCGTCCGTGCATCCTCTGTCACAACGGCTGCTTCAACATGTGCCACTACAAGGGCGTACCGAACGATCAGGATCTGAGCGACTCTCTGCATCTGGCGCGCTGCGCGGTCAATGCCGAAATGATGCAGTGGGACAAGCACTATATCAAAAAGACGAACGATCCGAAGACCGTCCACATCGTCGGCGGCGGCATCGGCGGCATGGAGGCCGCCCGCGTGCTGACGCTGCGCGGCCACAAGCCCATTATTTATGAAAAGTCCGGCGTGCTCGGCGGCACGTTCATCGCGGCCTCGTCCGAGAGCTATAAGGGCAAGCTCCGCGATCTTCTGACGTGGTACCGCCGGGAGATGGAAAAGCTCGGCGTGGAGATCCGACTGAACACCGAAGTCAAAGAGATCGAGTCCTTCGGCTCCGACCCCGTCATCATCGCTACCGGCTCGACCCCGCGCGTGCTCAAGAAGGTCCCCGGCCATGAGAAGATGCTCGAGGCCTGCGAATATCTGCTTGGCGCGCCGGTGGGCGAAAAGATCGCCGTCGTGGGCGGCGGTCTGACCGGCTGTGAGATCGCGTATGAGCTTGCCCTGCAGGGCAAGGACGTCACGATCGTCGAGATGAAGGACGATCTGGTGTCCCAGAAGGGCGTGTGCCTTGCCAACAGCTCGTATCTGCGCGAGTGGTTCGCGTGGAAGCAGGTTCCCGTCTATCTGGAGACGACGCTCCGCGAGGTCAAGGACGGCTCCATCGTCTGCGCGGCAAAGGACGGCACGTCTGTCGAGATCCCGTGCGACACCGTTATTTCCTCCGCGGGCTATATCTCCACGCCGCTCATCGAGGAGAAGGGCCATAAGAACGTCCAGCTCGTCGGCGACTGCCTGCGCGTCGGAAACCTCCGCTCCGTCGTCTGGCGCGCCTATGAGGCAGCGATGAAGATCTGACCCGAACCGCACAAAAACGCCCCGCCGGATTTATCCGGCGGGGCATTGTGCTTATTCCGGCTGCTCGAAGCTGCTGTCCATGAGGGCCTGCTCGAGCTGGCGGGCGTGGTCGAGCTCGGAATAGGGGACGAAGAAGTCTGTCCGGGTGCCGACCTCACCGGTGTAGGCCGCGGTGCGCGGGCTCCATTGGCGGACGATGACGGGGATGTGATCGTCTTCCAGAATGCCCTGCAGCATTTCCGCCCACGGCGAGCATTTGTTGCCGATGAAGCAGTAATCGTCCGGTTTCGGTCCGCGCGTGAGCCTGCTGCCGCAGAACGCGCAGACGTCATCCTCATTCAGAAGATAGCAGTTTTCGCAGTAAAACATGACGCAGCTCCTTTCTGCCGGTCATTTTCCGGCTTTCAGTTCCTTCCGTTCCTGCTTTGTTTTGCAGAAGTGCTCCAGCACGGGGATGAACAGGAAGCAGGTGAACGCCGCTGTGAAGCCGCCGTTGTACAGGCAGAACGCGCCGTGCAGCAGCGGGACGCAGGTGACGAACGTGTAATGGATCATGCCGAATACGACGCCGGCCAGCCAGCCGTAGACGCCCGTGACAGGGGACAGGCCGTTCGCAAAGCAAAGGCCGATGACGATGGCCTGTGCGTTTGCCATGAGCGTATGCTCCGCGCCGGTGAGGCCGCAGACGAATTCCGCGATGTAGCTTGCCGCGACATAGCCCACCATGATCGGCCAGACGTTGGCCGGGTGGCTGCCCTTATAGCAGCAGCAGACCATGCAGAACACGCAGCCCAGCGTCGCGGCGTTCCACTTTGCACCGACGAGCAGATAATACAGGACGATGAACAGCCCGTAGACGCCGAAGTTCAGGATCGACGCGCCGGAGCCGTATTTCGTGCCGTAGTCGACGTTATAGCCGGAATCGCGCAGAAGACGGCCATACTCCTTTGCGCCGCCGAGCGCAAGACCCCAGATCACAGCCAGCGCGAACACCACCAGACAGAAGCCGACGCTGACGGGGACAAAGCTGTCCGCCAGACCGACATTCTCCGACGCGGGCGGCGCGGATGTGAAGATCTTATACAGAAGCGAGCGCAGGAAGAACGCGATCAGGCCGATGGGCACGGCCGCGTTATAAAGATCATAGCCCTTGTGCATCTGCGGGCTGTGCGGCAGAACAGCGGGGAAAATAAAGCCGATGAAAATGCCGACCGCCAGCGCGAGAACGATGCCGAGGCCCGTAAAGCCGTGCCACGCCTCGCCGGGATAGCGGAAAAGCATCTCGGTGATGAGCGGAGCCAGACCCGTAGAAAACAGGAAGGCGTTCGCCATCGCACCGGGCTTTTTCTTCATGACCAGACAGTAGACCAGAACGCCCGCGAACGAGAACCAGATATTGAGGATCGTCGTGCCCCAGAAGCAGAAGCCCGCCGTCAGGAAAAACGCGAGGACGGACACGCCGTCCAGCTTGCTGCCGGGCAGACAGTAGATCCCGAGACACACGGCGCAGACCAGCGCGACATTCAAAAACGTTCCGCCGAAGCCGCCGTAGCTGCTGTCAAAATAGCTCTTGACGGTCTGGCCGGACTGCGTGCAGATACGGCCGAGGCCCTCGAATACATCCGAAGCTGTCCAGCCGTATAAGATAGCGCTGACGATCGCGGCCAGCAGGCACAGCAGCGTGAACCCGGCAAACAGCCAGCGGATGGCGGTCTGCGGAGCTCTGAATTTTTCTTTCATGCTTCCACTCTCCCTTCGAAAAACTGCCGCCGGTGAAAACCGGCGGCAGCACGGTAAAACGGTTTACAGCGTGCGCTCGGCAGCCTCGACCACATGGCCGATGAGCACGGAGGTCGTGACGGAGCCGACGCCGCCGGGAACCGGCGTGATCGCGCCGACAATGGGCTCGACCTCGGAGAACACAGCGTCGCCCGCGATGGCGCCCTTGCCGCCCTTGGAGTTGACCTTCTCGGGATCCCAGTTGATGGAGACGTCAATGACGATCTGGTTTTCGGAGACGTAGTCCTTCGTCAGACTGTTCAGAACGCCTGCGGCGGAGACAAGAATGTCTGCCTTGCGGGCGATCCCGGCCACATCGACAGTCTTGGTGTGGCAGACGGTGACGGTGGCGTTCTTGGCCATGAGCATCATCGCGGCGGGCTTGCCGACGACGAGGGAGCGGCCGATGACGACGGCGTTTTTACCCTTGCAGTCAATGCCGTAGTAGTCCAGGATCTCCATGCACGCCTGCGGGGTGCAGGGGGCGAAGCCCAGCTTCTTGCCGGTGAAGACGCCGGCGTTGGAGAGGTCTGTCATGCAGTCCACGTCCTTGCAGGCGGCCAGATGGTTGCAGATCTCGTCCTGATCGGCTTTCAGATGCTTCGGCAGAGGCCGGAACATGAGGCAGCCGTGGATGGAGTCGTCTGCGTTGATCGCTTCGATCTGCGCGATGAGAGCTTCCTTGGTCACGTCCTCGGGCAGGACAAACTTCTGAACCTCCACGCCGATGAGCTCCGCGCGGGCGGTCGCGCCCTTTTCATAGGACAGGTCGGACGGGTTCTCGCCGCAGCGGACGATGGCCAACTTCGGGCTGACGCCCTTTTCCTTCAGAGCTGCGACACGTGCCTGCAGCTTTTCGTTCATCGCAGCGGTAACTTCCTTGCCAAGCAGTAACTTTGCCATATTTCTCTCTCCTTCTTATTTAAAGAACCCGGCCTTGACGGTCTCGAAGATCTCGTCGGCCAGCTTGCCGTATTTGTCCAGCATGCCGAGACATTTCGCGTTCATTTCCTCGGCCAGCTCCCGGTTCTGGAGCGTCTTGGTGTTGATGAAGACATTGAGAGAAGCTGCCTGCAAAGCAGACTTCACAATGGCTGCGCCGCAGCCCGCGTCGGAGACAGCGAGGCGGGAGCCCTTGGCGGCGAAGACGGAGATCGCCTCGATGGACTCGCAGCACAGCTCCATGATGTGCATCGGGACCTGGCAGGCCGTGATCGTGGCCTTTTCCATGATCTCCGGGCGGCTGGGGTCGTCCTTGGGGATGCCGTAGGCCTTGGACAGGGGAATGAAGCCCTCTGCGTCGGCGGGGACCTGATCGAGAAGCTCGGTCTGGAGCTTGTCGCATGTTTCCTTCAGGGCAATGATCTCGGCCTCGACATCGGCGTATTTCTTTTTGCCGACGGTGAGAGAGCCGACCATATTGCCCAGCGCCGTGCCGAGTGCGGCGACCAGCGCGGATGCGCCGCCGCCGCCGGGGGCAGGTTCGCTTGAAGCGAGCACTGTGACGAATTCACGGCAGGATCTTGTCGTATAATCCATGATAACTCCTTATTTTCAGCAAGGCAGGCGGCGGATATCCGCCGCCTGCCGGGTGTTTTGTTTCTATATTCCTGATTCCAGAATCAGAACAGACCGGAGACCTTGCCGGTTTCGGTGTCGACGTCGATGCGGCGGTAGGCCGGGTTCGCGGCAGTACCGGGCATCATGGAGATGGTGCCTGCCATCGGGCAGAGGAACTTCGCGCCGCCATACTCCAGAATGTCGCGGATGGCGAGCCGCCAGCCGGTGGGAACGCCCTTCTTCGTCGGGTCGTCGGACAGGGACAGGTGGGTCTTGACCATCATGGTGCAGTAATCCTTGTACTTCGGGTCAGACTCGAAGCGCTCAGCCTTCTGCGTGGCCAGAGGCGCCCAGTCGACGCCGTCAGCGCCGTAGACTTCCTTGGCGATCAGCTCAACGCGCTGACGCAGCGGCATGTCGAGGTCGTACAGGAACTTGATGTTGACCGGCTCTTCGCAGGCTTCGACAACGGTCTTGGCCAGCTCGATGGCGCCTTCGCCGCCGTAACGCCAGTGGTTGGACTCCGCGCAGCGCACGCCGTGCTCCTTGCAGAGCTTCTTGAGAAGGGCGATCTCCGCGTCGGTGTCGGTGTAGAAGCGGTTGATGCAGACGACCGGGTTGATGCCGGACTTCTTGATGGTGTTCACATGGTGGAACAGGTTGCAGGTGCCCTTTTCCAGAAGCTCGAGGTTCTCCTCGGTGTATTCCTTCGGCAGGGGTGCGCCCGGGGTGACCTTCGGGCCGCCGCCGTGCATCTTGAGCGCGCGGACGGTCGCGACCAGAACGGAGACGTTCGGGGTCAGGCCGGACAGACGGGTCTTGACGTTCCAGAACTTCTCGAAGCCGATGTCGGCAGCGAAGCCGGACTCGGTGACGTGGTAGTCGAACAGCTTCAGAGCCAGACGGTCAGCAATGACGGAGGACTGGCCGATGGCGATGTTGGCAAACGGGCCGGCGTGAACGAGAACCGGCTGATGCTCGACGGAGTAGCACATGGTGGGGTTGATGGTGTTGCGCATCCACGCGGTCATTGCGCCTGCGACCTCGAGATCGTCACAGGTGACGGGCTCACCGCTGCGGGAGTACGCGACGACGATCTTGCCGATACGCTCACGCAGATCCTTGAGGTCACGGGCGACGGCCAAAATGGCCATCAGCTCGGAGCCGACGGCGATGCCGAACTTGGACTCCATCATGTAACCGTCCAGACGGCCGCCGATGCCGATGATGATGTTGCGCAGGCCCTGCGCGCAGAAGTCCATGACCCAGCCCATCTCGACGCGCTTCGGGTCGATGTCGAGGCGCTTGAGGCCCTTCTTGGCCAGCCACTCGTCGTTGTTGTTGCGCTCGTGCTGCATACGCGCGTTCAGGGCGACCATCGCCAGGTTGTGCGCGTTCATAATGTCGTTGATATCGCCGGTCAGGCCGAGGGAGAACTCGGTCATCGGCATCAGAAGGGCGTTGCCGCCGCCGGCCGCAGTGCCCTTGACGTTCATGGTCGGGCCGCCGGAGGGCTGACGCAGCGCGCCGCCGACGTTCAGACCCAGCTTGCCGAGACCTTCGATCAGGCCCAGGGAAACGGTGGACTTGCCTTCGCCGAACGGAGTCGGGGTAATGGCAGTGACTTCGATGAACTTGCCGTCGGGCTTATCCTTCAGGCGGTTCATGACCTTGATGAAGTCGATCTTCGGGGTCTTGCCGTAGGGGATGATCTCCTCGGGCAGCAGGCCGAGCTTCTC
>CAKUND010000045.1 GCA_934668295.1 uncultured Oscillospiraceae bacterium | reverse complement strand
GCCAGCGCGTCGCGGATGGCGGTGCCGTCGGTGGACTGGGCCTTTTCGATGGCCGCGACCGCAGCCATATACGCGTCATAGCCGAGCGCGGAGACCGCCGCGACAACGTCGTTGCCGCCGTTGTTGGTGAGGTTCTGGGAATTGCCGTTCAGCCATGCCTTGTAGCCGGTGACGAATTCCTTTGCCAGACCGGACTCGTCATTCTCGTCAAAGAACGTGGAGACGAAGACCTGCATGTCGGTGCCGTTCTGCGCGTCGGAGATCGCGGAGTTTTCCCACGTATCGCCGCCGAGGATGGGGAGGCTGATGCCGAGGGCAGAGGCCTGCTCGATGATCTGCGGGGCGTAGGCAATTGCGGACGGAGCGAAGATGACGTCCGCGCCGCCGGAGACGGCGTTGTTGAGGTACGCGGAGAAGTCCGCCGTGCCCTCGACGAAGGTCTCGTCGGCTACGATCTCGCCGCCTGCGGCTTCAAAGGCAATGACGAAGTTCTTTGCAAGACCGACGGTGTAGTCGTCGCCGAGCATCGACAGGACGTAGGCCTTCTTGGCGCCGAACTCATCCATAGCGAACGAAGCCATGACGGAGCCCTGGAACGGATCGAGGAAGCAGACGCGGAAATAATAATCGTTGCCGGCGGTGACAGCCGCGTTGGTGCAGGAGCAGCCGATGGCCGGGATCTTGGCGTTTGCGAAGTAGGTGCCGGCGGCGATGGAGACGCCGGAGCCGTAGGAGCCGAGGACGACGGAGACCTTGTCGGCGACCAGCTGTTGGGCCGCGGAGACGGCCTTGTCGGTCGAGGACTGGTTGTCCTGGATGTCGAGCTCGATCTTGTATTCTTCCCCATTGATGGTGACGGTCGGCTTGACGGAGTTGGCGTACTGGATGCCCAGAACCTCCTGCTTGCCGCCCGCGCCGTTGTCGCCGGACTGCGGCTCAAAGACGCCGATTTTGATGACCTTGGAGCCGCTGGACGCGCAGCCTGCGAACAGGCACATGACCATGACGGCAGCCAGAAGCAGAGCGATGATCTTTTTCATAGAATTTTTCCTCCTTCTGTCCATGCACAATAGACAAGTGTTCATGAACTTATAGTCGACATTATAGCGAAGTAAAGCGTAGAAAGCAAGCCCTAATTGCTTGTTTTTTGAAAAAAATTCACGCCGTGCGGACAATTGTCCTCGTCACTCTGCACAAAAACGGATAAGAGGCAATAAAAAGGAAAACGGACGGATCACTTGACAGCTTCGCTATAATAAAAGCAAAGCAATTTTGAAGGGAACTATATATCATGATAGATCGGAAAAACCGGCTTTTTGCCGCGCTTCTGGCGCTGGTCATGCTGAGCATGCCGCTCTCCGGCTGCGCGGCGCGGGAGACGGAGCGCTGTGACGTGCTGGCGTCCACCGCGCCGGTGCGGGCCATGACGGCGGCGCTGCTGGCGGGCACGGGCCTGAACTGCGGGCTGGTCGTGACGGAAAGCGTCTCGTGCCTGCATGACTATACACTGACGGTTTCGCAGATGGAAAAGATCGGGCAGGCCGACGTGGTCGTGCTGAACGGCCTCGGGCTGGAGGACTTTATGGCCGACGCTCTGCGCACGGCAAAGCACACCATCACGGCATCAAGTGGTGTCGAAACGCTCCCCGGCGAGGACGGCGAAGACCCGCATATCTGGCTCGACCCCGCGAACTGTATTCTAATGTGCAGAAATATCGCCGCCGGGCTTTCGGCGCTGTATCCGGAGAAGCAGGCCGCAATTGAGCAGAACCTGGCTGCCGTCACGGCGGAATATGAGGCTGCGCAGACCTATGGCGCGGACGCGCTGAAAAGCCTCTCCTGCCGTGAGCTTGTGACGTTCCACGACGGCTTTTCCTATTTTGCCCGCGCATTCGGCCTTACGATCGCCGCCGCGATGGAGATCGAGGAGGGCAGCGAGCCGTCCGCGAAGGAGATCGAATCCGTCATCCGGCTGGTGGAGGACGAGAGCATCCCCGCTGTCTTCTGCGAGGAAAACGGCGAACGGCAGACCGCCGAGACTGTCGCAAAGCAGACCGGTGCCGGGCTGTTTGCGCTCACAATGGGCATGGACGGCGGCGCGGCGGGCTGCACGGACGCCATTTATCACAACATCGACACCATCCGGGAGGCGCTTTCATGATCCCACATCTGCATCCGCACACAGGCGACTGCGAACACGCCTGCTGTCTGAAAATCGAGCATCTGTCCGTCCGTATCGGCGGCGAGACGATCCTGGATAATATCGACCTGCACATGCACTGCGGCCAGATGGTCGCGCTCATCGGCCCGAACGGGGCGGGCAAGTCCACGCTCATCCGCGCCATTCTGGGCCAGCGGGAATATGAGGGGAAGATCACCTTCCACGAGGCCTCCGGCAAGGAGGCGAAGCTCCGCATCGGCTATGTGCCGCAGAGCCCGGCCTTCGACCGCGGCGACCCCGTGAGCGTGATGGATCTTTTTACCTGCTGCATTTTTAAACGCCCTGCGTTCCTGCGCCCGACGAAGGCCATGCGGGAAAAGGTGCTGGACTGCCTCGCGAACGTGCACGGCGAGGCGCTCATCGACAAGCGCATCGGCACGCTTTCGGGCGGCGAGCTGCAGCGCGTGCTTCTGGCGCTGGCGCTTGAGCCCATGCCGAATATTCTCATTCTCGACGAGCCGCTTTCCGGCGTGGATGTCGAGGGCATGAGCCTGCTTATGGACATGCTCGACGAGATCCGGAAAAAATTCGACCTGTCGATCCTCATGACGACGCACGACTTTACCATGCTCGAGCAATACTGCGATCAGGTGGTGCTCCTGCAGGGAAAGATCCTCCGGCGTGGCACGCCGCTGGATGTTTTGAACTCAGAGGAATTCGCACAGGCATTCCACATGGGAGGAGGCGCACAGGCATGAGCGTCTGGTATGCGTTTTTGAATGCGCTCGGTATCCGCATGTTCGAAATGGACTTCATGAAAAACGCGCTGCTGGCAGTTTTGCTGCTGGGGCCGCTGTTTGGGCTTCTGTCCACGATGATCGTGACGGGAAAAATGAGCTTTTTCTCCGACGCGCTGGGCCATTCCGGCTTTACGGGCATCGCCATCGGCGTGCTCTGCGGCGCGGTGCAGCCGATCTATTTCGCGGTCGGACTGTCAGTCCTGTTTGCGCTGCTGTTCTCCTTCGTCCGCAGCCGGACGAGCCAGTCGGCGGACACCATCATCGGCGTCTTTTCCTCCACGGCTGTCGCGCTGGGCATTTTTATCGTCACGCTCGGCGGGCGGAGCTTTACAAAATTCAACCGCTATCTCATCGGCGATATCCTGTCTGTCTCCCCGCAGGAGATCGGGCTGCTGGCGCTGGTTCTGCTGGCGGTCGTGCTGCTGTGGATATTCGGGGCGAATCATCTGGTGCTGACGGCGGTCCACCCGCAGCTGGCCTCCTCGCGCGGCATTGCGACAAAGCGCAATGAAACGCTCTTTACCGTCGCGATCGCTATTGTCGTGACGCTGGCGATGAGCTGGGTCGGTTTGATGGTCATCAACTCCCTGCTCGTGCTTCCGGCGGCGGCCTCGCGCAATCTGGCGCGGAATCTGCGGCAGTATCATCTGCTGTCTGTCCTGTCCGCGCTTTTGTGCGGGCTTCTGGGGCTGTGCGCAGCATACTGGCTCGGCTGCTCGGCCGGCGCGACGATCGCACTGCTGCTGGCGGTGTACTTCGCCGTGTCCTTTGCCCTGCGCAGCCGCGCCGCCTGAGAAAGCGACAAAAATTTACCGGGATTCCATGCGGATTCCGGTTTTTCTGCTACTTGTATGCAGGAAAAAAGTGTGATAAACTTTGATTGAAAACGGAAATTCCGGCTCCGCATACCGGACATATCTCCGTACAGAATAAAAGAGGAGTTTCCAATGAGGATCGCAGACATCCACGCGCATATTTTTCCGGAAAAGCTGGCGGAAAAGGCGTCGCATTCCATCGGCAGCTTTTACGGCGTCTCCATTGAGCGCGAGGCCGACATGCCGCGCCTGTGCGCGGAGGACGCTCTTGCGGGGATCACCCGCTGTGCCGTCTCGAATTCCGCGACGAACGCCAGTCAGGTCCGGAATGCCAATACGTTTCTGGCCGAAGCTGTCCGGGGCCACGATGGCTATGTCGCTTTCGGCACGATCTACCCCGGCATGGACGGGGCGGAGGAGGAGCTTGACCGCATGCTGGAGCTTGGCCTGCGCGGGATCAAGATCCACCCGGATTTTCAGAAGCTCGCCATTGACGACGAGCGCGGCATCGACACCTACAGGGCCATTGCCCGCCGTGATCTTCCGGTGCTGTTCCATATGGGCGACGACCGGTACGATTTTTCTTCCCCCGAACGGCTGACGAATCTGCTGCGGCGCGTGCCGGAGCTTCGGGCCGTGGCCGCGCACTTCGGCGGCTGGCGGAGCTGGCCGCGGTCGCTGGCGCATCTGCAGCCGGAGAACGTTCTGTATGACACATCCTCCACGCTCGGTATGATCGATCGGGAGCTTGTCCTGCGCTTTATCGACAAAATCGGCCCCGACCGGCTGATCTTCGGCACGGACTTTCCCATGTGGAGCCCGAAGGAGGAGCTGGACAGATTCCTCTGCCTCGGTCTGGGCGAGGAAGACAAGCAGAAGATCCTGTACGGGAATTTTATGAAATTACTGAATCTGAAGGATGAAGACTGAAGAAAAGAGGAAACACACATGTATCAGATCGGCATTGACATCGGCGGCACCAACGTCAAGCTCGGCCTGCTGGACGAAGCGCTGGAGCTGACCGCGGAGGCATCCATCCCCTTCCCGCACACAACGGCAGCGGATATGGCGAAAAAGATCCGCGCGGCGGTTCTTTCCCTGCTGGCAGAGCAGAACGCGTCGCTTTCCGACGTGGGCTCTCTCGGCGCGGTCGTCCCCGGCAGCATCGACGCGAGCGGCGAAACGGTCCTTGACGCGCACAATCTGGATTTTCACGATGTACCCCTGCGGAAGCTTCTGCAGGAGCAGTTTCCCGGTATTCCGGTCTATATTGCGAACGACGCCAACGGCGCGGCGCTGGCCGAGCTCTATAGGGGCGCGTTCGTCGGCTGCAGAACAGGCGTTTTGCTGACACTCGGCACGGGGCTCGGCGGCGGCATCATCCTGAACGGCAAAATGTTCAACGGCGGCATGAACCACGGCGTCGAGCTGGGCCACGCGTATCTGGTCGACGGCGGAGAGCCCTGCACCTGCGGCAATCACGGCTGCATGGAGGCCTACTGCGCCGCATCCGCGCTCACGCGGGAGGGCCGCCGCGCCATGCAGGCACACCCGGAGAGCATGCTGGCCGAGAAGACCGGCAGCGACCCGGCGAAGATCACGCCCAAGCTCGTCACCGACTGCGCCAAGGCGGGCGACCCCGCCGCGACAGCTGTCTTCGGCGACTATATCGAGCATTTGAGCTCCGCCTGCGCGTCGATCTATAATATCCTCGACCCGGAGGTCCTCGCCCTCGGCGGAGGCTTGAGCGCGGCAGGCCCGTTCCTGTTTGACCCGCTGCAGGATAAGGTCAGCAAAAAGTGCTTCTACGCCACGCGCGGCAGGCTCGTTCCTGCTGTGCTCGGCAACGAGGCCGGGATGATCGGCGCGGCGCTTCTTGCGCGCGACGCGGAAGCATAACGGCGCACACTGGTTTTTGTCATTTTCTCATCATAAAAGGAGCGATCAATCTATGGTAAGCATCAATTTTGAAGGCGCAAAGCAGTTTTATGCCAAGCAGCCGGACAAGACCGCGGCGCAGGCCGCGTTTGACACGCTGGTAAACGGCACCGGCGCGGGCAATGACTTCATCGGCTGGGTCGACCTGCCGGTAAACTACGACAGGGAGGAGTTCGCCCGCATTCAGGCTGCGGCAAAGAAGATCCAGTCTGACTCCAAGGCGCTTGTCGTCATTGGCATCGGCGGCAGCTATCTCGGCGCGCGCGCCGTGGTCGAGCTTCTGAAAAGCCCGAACTACAACGCTCTGCCCAAGAATACCCCGGACATTTATTTCGCCGGCAACGGCATTTCCTCCGACGCCGTGACGGAGATCCTCGCCATGATCGGCGACCGCGATTTCTCTGTCAACGTCATCTCCAAATCCGGCACAACGACCGAGCCTGCCATCGCCTTCCGCATCTTTAAGGCGGCGCTCGAAAAGAAATACGGCGCCGAGGGCGCGAAGGGCCGCATCTATGCCACGACGGACAAGGCACGCGGCGCACTCAAGACGCTCGCGTCCCGCGAGGGCTATGAGAGCTTCGTCGTGCCCGACAACGTCGGCGGCCGGTATTCCGTGCTGACGGCTGTGGGCCTGCTGCCCATCGCCTGCTGCGGCATCGACATTGAAGCGCTCATGCACGGCGCACAGGCCGAGCGCGAGGACACGCTGAAGCGCGGCGTGGAAAGTGCGGCTGTACAGTACGCCATGAGCCGTCAGGCCCTGTATGCAGACGGCAAGAACATTGAAATTCTGGCGGCTTACGAGCCCGCGTTCCGCTTCATGGCCGAGTGGTGGAAGCAGCTCTACGGCGAGTCCGAGGGCAAGGACGGCAAGGGCATTTTCCCCGCCTCCGTCGATCTGACACCGGATCTGCATTCCATGGGTCAGTATATCCAGGACGGCATCCGCATGCTGCAGGAGACGGTCGTCTTCTTTGACAACTCCAGAACGTCCGTTACCGTTCCGTCTGACGAGGAAAATCTGGACGGCCTCAACTATCTGGCGGGCCGCGAGATGAGCTATATCAACGAAAAGGCCATGCAGGCCACCAAGGCCGCGCACATTTCCGGCGGCGTGCCCGTCACCGAGATCCGTCTGCCGGAGATCGGCGAGGAAGCGCTGGGCGCGCTCATCTACTTCTTCGAGTTCGCCTGCGGCGTGTCCGGCTATATGGAGGGCGTCAACCCCTTCAACCAGCCCGGCGTCGAAGCCTATAAGAA
The DNA here is from genome assembly GCA_934668295.1 of uncultured Oscillospiraceae bacterium. GTDB lineage: Bacteria > Bacillota > Clostridia > Oscillospirales > Oscillospiraceae > CAG-170. Next base: position 6,274 of record CAKUND010000045.1, on the reverse strand, counting down.
GAACATGTTCCACCTGCTCGGCAAGCCCGGCTATTAATAAACCAAAAACGCCGGAGGATTTCCCTCCGGCGTTTTTTCTATATTAGAGAGGGGGATTGTAATGCAGCTTCCGGATTCGCTTGCCGGGCGGCTGCTCGGCTGGTATGCGGCGGGGCACCGTGCGCTGCCGTGGCGGCAGGATCGCGAGCCGTATCACGTCTGGCTGTCGGAGATCATGCTTCAGCAGACGCGCGTGGAGGCCGTGAAGGGGTATTACGTGCGCTTTTTGTCGGAGCTGCCCGATATCGCCGCGCTTGCGGCCTGCGAGGAAAATCGCCTGACAAAGTTGTGGGAGGGCCTTGGCTATTATTCCCGCGTGCGCAATCTGCAGAAGGCCGCTCGCGTCATTATGACGCAGCACGGCGGCGTTTTCCCGCGGGAGCATGCCGGGATCCGGGCGCTTCCCGGCGTGGGGGACTATACGGCGGGCGCAGTCGCGTCCATCTGCTTTGACGCGCCCACGCCCGCAGTCGACGGGAACGTGCTGCGCGTGCTCTCCCGCGTGATGGAGGATACTGCCCCGGTTACACAGACAGCTGTCAAAAAGCGGTATGAGACTGCGCTGCGGCCGGTTTATGAGAAAAATCCGGGAAAAAGAAGCGAGCTGACGCAGGCGCTCATGGAACTTGGAGCATGCGTGTGCGTCCCGAACGGCGCGCCGAAGTGCGCCGTCTGCCCGCTGCGGGAGATCTGCCGCGCCGGAGAAAGCGGGGCATGGGACAGACTCCCCGTCAAGGAGGCAAAAAAGCCCCGCCGCATCGAGGAGAGGACGGTTTTCTTTCTCCAATGCGGCGGGCAGTACGCCGTGCGCAGGCGGCCGGAAACGGGCCTGCTTGCCGGGCTCTGGGAGCTTCCAAACGTGGAAGGGACGCTGGACGCGCAGCAGGCGCTTGCGCTGCTGGACGGCTGGGGTCTTGCTCCGGAGGAGCTGACGCGCACGCGCGACCGGACGCATATTTTTACGCACGTCGAGTGGCGCATGCGCTGCTATGATATCCGCGTATCGGCTCCGGCAGGCGGCTTCACCTGGGTCAGCGGCGAACGGTTCCGGCAGGATATTGCGCTTCCCACCGCCTTTCGCATCTTCTGGCAGCCGGAGGAAGCCGAGCGCTTTTGAGGGCGGAAGCCCTCACAGCAGACAGAGATGATACCCATCGACCTCCAAAGACAGAGACTGAAACAGCGATTCGGTTCTTTCCCGGTTTTCCGGCGCTGTGCGCCAGCCGAGGCCGCAGTCAGAGGTGATCTCGCGGGGGACGGGGATGATCCTGCCGGGAAGCCCTGATCGTTCGCAGGCCTTTTCCGCCGCCATGGCGGCGCTGGTGGTGTAAAATGTGACGATGAGCCACTGCTTTTTCTCTCTCATTGCGCTGCAAGCTCCCGGACGGCGGCGATGGCGGCGTCCGTTTCCTCCTCTGTGTTGTAATAGCCGAAGCTGAAGCGCACCGCGCCCTGCTCTACTGTGCCAAGCGCCTCGTGCATACGCGGCGCGCAGTGCGCACCGGCCCGGACGGCAATGTCATAGTCCTCCGCCAGCGCATCCGCGATCATGGACGATTCCTCGTCCCGGATATTGAGTGCCACGACCGGCGCGCGCATGAGATCCGAAAAATCGCCGTAGACGCGCACGCCGTCCACGCCCTGTACGCCCTCGTAAAACCGGCGGGCCAGCGCAAGCTCGTGCGTGCGGATCACGTCCATGCCCGTTTCCAGGATGAAATTCACAGCGGCAAGCAGCCCCGCGATACCGTGGCCGTTGCGCGTCCCGGCTTCGAGCCTTGTGGGGTACTGCGGCGGCTGCGACGGCAAAAACGTCTGCACGCCTGTCCCGCCGACACACCAGGGGCGGATGTCCACACCCTCCGCGACGCAGAGGCCGCCCGTGCCCTGTGGGCCCATGAGGCTCTTGTGGCCGGTGAAGCAGAGCACGCTGATGTGCTGTGCGCGCATGTCGATGGGGAACACGCCCGCCGTCTGCGACGCGTCGACCACGAACAGCAGCCCGTGCGCCGCGCAGAACGCGCCGATGCGCGTCAGATCAAGGAGGTTCCCCGTCAGGTTCGAGCCTGCCGTGCAGACGACGGCCTTTGTGTTTGCCTGCAGCAGCCGGTCAAAATCGGCATAGTCGATGCAGCCCTTCCGGTCTGCGGGCAGGAAGCTGATCGAAACGCCGCGCTCCATTTCGCGGTACAGGGGGCGCAGGACGGAGTTGTGCTCCAGATCGGTCGAGAGCACGTGATCGCCTGGCGCAAGCAGCCCGGAGATCGCGATATTCAGCGCCTCGGTCGAATTGGCCGTGAAGCACACATGATCGGCACGTTCGCAGCCGAAAAGTGCGGCAAGCGCCTCGCGCGCGGCGTAGATCGTCCGGGATGCGGCAAGACTTTCCGCGTGCGCGCTGCGGCCGCTGTTGCCCATGGTCTGCATCGCGTTTACGACCGCGTCGATCACGCACGGCGGCTTGCGCAGCGTCGTCGCCGCATTGTCAAGATAGATCATTCCGTCGCCCTCCCGTCAGATGGAACTATTATAATACAGAAACCGGGCGGACTGCAACGCAGTCCGCCCGGTTTCTGTTCGGCCATTCCGAAAACATACCCTTTACAGGCGGCTGTCCGTCTGGGAAGCGCGGCGCAGGCCGAGGTCCGCCGTGATGAAAAACGCAAGCACGAAGCAATAGAACGCGGCGGTCGCCCACGGCCTGCGGACAGCAAGCAAAAAGTCCCAGAGCCCGTGCAGTACGACCGGTGCGAGGATCGCCAGCGCGCACAGGATCGTCTGCCTGCGTCCGTTTCCCTTCTTTTCGGCCTGCTTGCCCCGGCTGAGGAGCAGCCCCATCGCGACGGCGAAGAAAAAATGTCCCGGTACGGACAAAACCGCCCGCGATACCGCCGTCCGGAGGTCGGACTGCACGACGTATAAAATATTTTCCACCGCTGCAAAGCCCAGCGCGGAGGACACAGAGTAGACGACCGCGTCGAAGCGGTAATCGAACGCCGGGTGCTTCCACGCGGCAAGACACACAGGGACGATCTTGCAGACCTCCTCGCTCACGGCGACCACCAGAAAATTATCCAGCAGCAGATATGCCGCCGAACGCTTATCCAGCGCACCAGCCAGCGCCCGCGACGCAAAAAGCTGGATGCCCGCCGCCGGAAGCGCCAGCAGCGCACCGGAGGCCAGCAGCACGCCGAGCAGCCTGCGCGGCTCTTTTTCAATGCGGTCGAGCTGATAAATGCGGACAAACAGAATGACCGCCGGAAGCAGCGCCGCAAGGGACAGGTAATAATTCAAAGCGACTCCTTTTCTATGTGTGCTGTGTCCCCGCCGCCTCCCGCAGCAGCTCCTCGGCGGATACACCGTAGAGCTTTGCGAGGGCAAGCAGATTGGACGTTGACGGATCGGACGCGCCGGACTCCCACTTGCTGACGGCCTGCCGGCTGACGCCGATGGCTTCTGCGACGAATTCCTGCGTCATTTTGCAGCGCGTGCGGTGCGCTTTCAACGCTTCGCCGAGCGTTTTCTTCGTCTCGGTCTTTTCCTTCCGCACCTCGCCGGAGCGCAGGTATTTGAGCAGCGCCCGGATCAAAAGCACGAACAGAAATACGGTCGCGCCGAACATACAGATGCCGAACAGTCCAAAAATCAGTGTTTTCATGAGAGGATCCATCCTTCCTGTGTTTGGGATGGCTTCAGTATTGCGAAAATCCCCGGTTGCTGCCACCAACTATCGCGCAAAAGCTGGTTGCGGCGGCTTATTTCAACATCTTTTTAAGATACTGCCCCGTGAAGCTCTCCGGGCAGGCGGCGATCTGCTCCGGCGTGCCGCAGGCAACGATCTGCCCGCCGCCGGAGCCGCCCTCCGGCCCGAGATCGACGATATAGTCCGCGACCTTGATCACGTCGAGATTGTGCTCGATGACGAGCACTGTGTTGCCCGCGTCGACCAGCCGCTGCAGGACCTCAATGAGCTTGTGTACGTCCGCCATGTGCAGGCCCGTCGTCGGCTCGTCGAGGATATAGAACGTGCGGCCCGTTGCGCGGCGGGAAAGCTCCGTCGCGAGCTTGACGCGCTGCGCCTCACCGCCGGAGAGCGTCGTGGCGCTCTGGCCGAGCTTGATATAGCCGAGGCCCACGTCAACGAGTGTGGCGATCTTATTGCGGATGCGCGGCAGATTGTCGAAGAAGGCCAGCGCCTCCTCCGCCGTCATGTCGAGCACATCGGCAATATTCTTGCCCTTGTACTGGACCTCCAGCGTCTCGCGGTTATAGCGCTTGCCGCGGCAGACCTCGCAGGGGACGAAGACGTCGGCCAGAAAGTGCATCTCGATCTTCACAAGGCCGTTGCCGCTGCACGCTTCGCAGCGGCCACCCTTCGTGTTGAACGAGAACCGGCCCGGGCCATAACCCCGCGTGCGCGCGTCGGCAGTGGAGGCGAACAGGTCACGGATGTCGTTGAACACACCCGTGTACGTCGCGGGGTTGGAACTCGGCATACGCCCGATAGGGCTCTGGTCGATGCCGACGACCTTGTCCAGATGCTCCAGCCCCTCAATGCGGTCGAATTTCCCCGGACGGGTGCGGGCGCGGTTGAGGCTGCCGGCGAGCTTTTTATAGAGAATTTCGTTGACCAGGCTCGATTTGCCCGAGCCGGACACGCCTGTCACGCAGGTAAACGTGCCAAGCGGGAATTCCACGTCGATGTGGCGCAGATTGTTTTCTGCCGCGCCGAAAATTTTGAGGCTTTTCCCGTTGCCCTCCCGCCGTTTTTCGGGCAGGGGGATTTTTTTCGCGCCGGACAGATACTGGCCCGTGATGGAGCGCGGGGCGGCAATGATGTCGTCAACTGTGCCCGCGGCAATGATCTCGCCGCCGTGCACGCCTGCGCCGGGGCCGACGTCGACAAGGAAATCGGCGGCGCGCATGGTGTCCTCGTCGTGCTCGACGACAAGGACGGAGTTTCCGATGTCGCGCAGACGGCGGAGGGTGTCGAGCAGCTTGTCGTTATCCCGCTGGTGCAGGCCGATGGACGGCTCGTCGAGGATATACAGAACGCCGATGAGGCTCGAGCCGATCTGCGTGGCCAGCCGGATGCGCTGGCTCTCGCCGCCGGAGAGCGTGGCGGCGGCGCGCGAAAGCGTCAGATAGCTCAGGCCCACCGCCTGCAAAAACGACAGGCGGGAGCGAATTTCGCGCACGATCTGCTCGGCGACAACGGCCATGGAGCCGGTCAGCTTCAGATTGTCAATGAATTTCAGCTCCTCCGAGATGGGCATGGCGCAGAAGTCCATGATATTCATGCCGCCGACGGTGACCGCAAGGCTGATGTCGGACAGGCGCTTTCCGTGGCATTTGGGGCACGGACGCTCGGACATGCACTCCTCGAGCTCCTTGCGCATGGCGTCGGACTGCGTCTCGGTGAGACGGCGGGAGACATTATTGACGACGCCCTCAAACGGCCGCTCCAGCGTGCCGCGCCCGTTGGCGCGCTCATAGTAGATCGTGAGCTTTTCCGTGCCCGTGCCGTAGAGAATGACGTCGAGCGCCTTCTGCGGCAGTGCGTCAATGGGGTCGTTCAGGGAAAAGTGATATTTTTTCGCCAGCGCCTCAAAATACATCCTGGAGATGGAGTCGTCGCGGACGTTGTTCCAGCCGGAGGCCTGGATCGCGCCCTGCAGAATGGACTTGGAGCGGTCAGGGATGATGAGCAGCGGATCCGCGACCTGCTGCGTGCCGAGACCCGCGCAGACCGGGCACGCGCCGTAGGGATTGTTGAACGAGAACATGCGCGGGGAGAGCTCCGGCATGGAGATGCCGCAGTCCTCGCAGGCATAATTCTGGGAAAAGAGCGTGTCCTTATCTCCGTCCAGCTCATTGAGGATGACGAGTCCGCCGGAGAGGTTCGAGGCCGTTTCCACGGAATCCGTCAGTCTCCGCGCAAGATCGGGCTTCATGATGAGCCGGTCGACGACGACCTCAATGTGGTGCTTTTTGTTCTTGTCGAGCTGGATTTCCTCCGTCAGTTCGTACAGACTCCCGTCGACGCGCACGCGGGCATAGCCGCCGCGCCGGGCGTCCTCAAAGACCTTCTGGTGCTCGCCCTTTTTGCCGCGCACGACAGGGGACAGGATCTGGAACTTTGTCCGTTCGGGCAGGGACATGATCTGGTCGACGATCTGGTCGACCGTCTGGCGGCGGATCTCCTTGCCGCACTTCGGGCAGTGCGGCGTGCCGC
>CAKUND010000044.1 GCA_934668295.1 uncultured Oscillospiraceae bacterium | reverse complement strand
GGCTCGACCCGCCACGCGGGCTTCGGCCTCGGCTTTGAGCGCTGCGTCATGTACCTGACCGGCATTTCCAACATCCGCGACGTGCTCCCGTTCCCCCGCACCGTCGGCAACTGCGAGCTGTAAGACCCCCTGAGACGTAAAAATGCCCCCGCCGCTTCTGCGGCGGGGGCATTTGCTTCTGTGTTATGCGTTTGCGCGATCCATCAGGATAATCTCCACGTCGGAAGAAACGCCGCCGTGGTAGATGGTGAGCGTGATGGTCTGACCGGCAGTAAACTGGTTCTTGACACGGTTGAGCTGCTCCATCGTCGTGACGGAGACGCCGTTGATGGCGGTGATGATATCGCCCTCGGAGACACCCTTCGCGGCAGCGTCGCTGTTGCGGTAGACGCGCGTCACATAGATGCCCTGCGGCAGCCGGTAATAGATGCGGTACGTCGCGGGGAGCGTTTCGCCGTCGATGCCGATGGCCGGACGGCCGGAGACATAGCCCTTTTCGATCAGCTCGTCGATGATGGGCTTGGCTGTGTCGATCGGGATCGCGAAGCCGATGCCCTCAACGGTCGTGGACGAGGAATAGAAGTTGCTCATCTTCATCGTGTTGATGCCGATGACCTGCCCGTAGCAGTTGATAAGCGGCCCGCCGGAGTTGCCGTTGTTGAGCGCGGCATTCGTCTGGATCAGGCTCATCGTGCGGTCATTGACGGTCAGATCTCGGTTGATGGCAGAGACGATGCCGTCGGTCATCGTGCCGCGCAGCGCTGTACCGAGCGGGTCGCCGATGGCGGCAACGCTGTCTCCGACCTGCAGAACGGACGAATCGCCGAATTCTGCGGCCTGCAGCCCGTCCGCTTCGATCTTCAGAACGGCAAGGTCGCTCGTCTCGTCGCTGCCGACGACCGACGCGGTGTATTCCTGACTGTCAGAGGTCAGGACGCTCACGGCCTGCGCGTTTTCGATCACATGATGGTTCGTGATGACATATCCGTCTGCCGACATGATGATGCCGGTGCCGCTGGCCTTGCCGGACGGCGTGACGGTCACGATGGAGACGACGCTTCCGATGCACCGGCGGTAAATTTCCTGCAGGCTCAGCGCGCCGTCTTCATCGGAGGCGACGGTCGGGACGCCCGCGGGCGACTGCGTGATCGTCAGCTGCGGCAGCTCCTCGGCGGCCTGCGGTGTCTGCGCAGGCGCTTCGGTCTGAACGGACGGTTCCGTTTCCTTTGCTGTCTGCGTCTGCTCGGTTGGAGCGGTCTGCGCCGGCTGCGTGCCGACGGTCAGAAGAAAGCCGGTATCCGACCGGTTGAGCGTCACGCCGACATCGCGCACCAGATGCACCGTGCCGGTCACGGCCAGCGCCAGCAGACCCAGGATCACGATCGCCGTGATCCATTTTCCGGTGTGCCTGCGCCTGCGATCCTCCATCGGCGTCGGCTGCGGCTGCCAGTTCTTTGTGGAATTGTCGTCATAGAAGCTGTTGTTGTCAAAGCTCATATCAGACACCCTCTTGCTTGGAGTTCATGGTTTTAGTATATCCCGCGGATTTGAACAGACGTTGAACGATCTGTAAATCTTCCGTGCGGCGTTTACCGGACCGTGGGCAGCGTGAAGTTGAACTGCGTCACGCCGTTTTCGCTTGTGGCCCAGATATCGCCGCCGTGCGCGCCGACGATGGTCTTCGCGATGTAGAGCCCGAGGCCCCAGCCCTCGCGGTCGGCCGAGCGGGATTTATCGGCCTTGTGGAAGCGGTCAAAGAGCAGCGGCAGCTCGTCCTTGTCGATGGTCGGGCCGGTGTTTTCGACGGTCACGCGGGCCTTGCTGCCGTCCGGCTGCAGCCGCAGGGCAAGCCTGCCGCCGTCGGGGCAGAATTTGATGGCGTTGTCGATCAGATTGTAGATGACCTGCGTGATGCTGTCGCGCTCGGCCCGCGTCCAGACGGGCTTGTCCGGCAGATCGACGCGCACGTCGAGGTGCTTGTTGTAGATCTTCTGCTCGAACGTGATGAGCACGTCGCTCATCTCCTCGCCGAGATCAAAGCGCGTCTTCCGGCTCTCCTCCACGCCCATGGCCTGCAGCTTTGCAATGTCGAGCATGTTGCGCACCAGCCGTGAGAGCCTGCGCACCTCGTCGGAGACGATCTGCATGTAATGCTGCTGCTTTTCCGGCGGAATGGTCCCGTCGAGCATGCCGTCGATGTAGCCGCCGATGGTGGTCATGGGGGTTTTCAGCTCGTGTGAGACGTTCGCAACAAACTCCTGCCTGCGCTGCTCAGACTTTTCCAGAGAATCCGCCATGGTGTTGAAGGCGTTCGCCAGATCGACGACCTCCTCGCCGCAGCTGTCCGGCACCGTCACGCGGGTATCGAGCTCACCCCGGCCGAAGCGCCGGGCCGCGTCTGCGACCCTGGCCAGCGGCTGCGCCTGCTGGTGCGACAAAAATGTCGCCGCGGCCAGCGCCAGCACCAGCACAACGATCGCCACATAGAAAAACAGCGATGTGCTGCGCTGCATGAAATCCGTGATCTGCGTCATGTCAGAGGAAATGATGACATAGCCGATCGTCTCATTCGTATCGCTTGAGACGATGGGCCTGCCTGCGATGTATCGTCTGCCGTCGTGGATGCCGTCCAGCGTCCCGATGCGGAACGTTTCGCCGCCGGCGTCAATTTCGGTGATGAGATTCGCATCGACCTGACGGCCGATGTGCTCACAGTTAAACTCGTCGCAGGAGCACAGGACGACGAAGCCGTTTTCGTCGCAGACCAGCGCCTCGGCCTCTCCGACATCGGAGAACAGGGACAGGCTTAGCCGAAAGTCCCAGTTTTCCTCCAATTCGCCCGTCGAGTCGTACGCCTCAGCCAACGAGGCGACGGCCTCGGCATCGGCGCTGAGCGTCTCCTTTTTGTCGTTTTTGAGATAGCCCAGCATCAGGAACCGGAACGAGACGCCCGTGAAGATCATACAGACCAGCAGCAGCGCCGCAATGAGGGCAAACTGCCGGCTGAACGTTGTTTTCATGGTTACAGGACCTCGAATTTATACCCGACGCCCCAGACGGTCTTGAGGCTCCACTTGTCCGACACGCCCTCGAGCTTTTCGCGCAGGCGCTTGACATGGACGTCGACGGTGCGGCTGTCGCCGAAATAATCAAAGCCCCAGACCTCGTCGAGCAGCTGGTTGCGCGTAAAGACGCGGTTCGGGCTGGAGGCGAGGTGGTACAAAAGCTCCATTTCCTTGGGCGGCGTCTCGATGCGCTTGCCGTCGACGATGAGCTCGAACGAGTCGAGGTCGATGATCAGCTTGTCGAAGACCAGCCGGCGGGGCTTCGTCTTGTCGTCCTCGCCGCCTGCGCGGCGCAGAACGGCCTCGACACGGGCCAAAAGCTCCTTCATTTCGAAGGGCTTGGTGAGATAGTCGTCCGCGCCCTGCTTGAGCCCCTGCACCTTGTCGTTCGTCTCGCCCTTGGCTGTGAGCATGATGACGGGGGTCTTGCTGTCCTGCCGGATGGTGCGCAGGACGCTCCAGCCGTCCATCACGGGCAGCATGATATCGAGCAGCACCAGATCGGGCCGGAGCTGCCGGAACAGGTCAAGTCCCTGTCCGCCGTCGGAGGCGATGCGGGTGTTGTAGCCCTCTTTTTCGAGATACATCTGCACAAGCTCGGAGATATTCGGATCGTCTTCGACGATCAGGATCGTTTTTGCCATAGGAGAAGCGCGCTCCCTTCTGATACAATATAAAAAATATTATACTGCCGTTCCGCGCGTTTGCGTGAACATTTTGTAAAATCCGGCGCGTCAGTTTTTCGGTTTCCGTTTTTGCCGATTCTGTGATATGATAATGAAAAATATCACACATGGAGGAACCATGATGATCCGCATCCGCGATCTCTCTTTGCCGCCGGACGGCGACATGGCCCGCCTCGTGCAGGCCGCTGCGCGGCAGCTGCGCATTTCTCCGAACGAGATCAAGCAGCTGGACCTGAAGAAAAAATCCGTCGACGCACGCAAAAAGAACGACGTGCGCATCATCTATACCGTCGACGTGGCCGTAAAGGGCAGGGAAGATAAAACCCTCAAAATGGCCCACTGCCCGAAGGCGTCCATCGCGAAGGACACGGTTTACTGTGTCCCGCAGCCGCAGACGCTGCCGGACAGCCGGCCCGTTATTGTGGGCTTCGGCCCGGCGGGGATGTTCGCCGCGCTGGTCCTCAGCATGGCGGGTCTTCGCCCAATTGTACTCGAGCGCGGGCAGGACGCAAAAACGCGGCACGAGGCCGTGTCGCGCTTCTGGCAGACCGGCGCGCTTGACCCGGAGTGCAACGTGCAGTTCGGCGAGGGCGGCGCGGGCACATTTTCGGACGGAAAATTGAATACCGGCGTTAAAAATGAGCGCATCGGCTGGATCCTGGAGCAGTTTGCCGAGGCCGGGGCCAGCGCGGATATCCTGTACGACGCCAAGCCGCACATCGGCACGGACGAGCTGGTCACGGTCGTGCAGAATCTGCGGGAGAAAATTCTTCATTACGGCGGCGAGATCCGCTTCGGCACGAAGCTGACCGGCCTCGAAACAGAAAACGGCCGCATCACGGCCGTCCGCGCCGCGCACGCGGGCGAGGAAACATTGATCCCAGCCTCCCGCGTCCTGCTCGCCATCGGGCACAGCGCGCGCGACACGTTTGAGGCGCTGTACAGCGCCGGGATCCCGATGGAGCCGAAGCCGTTTTCCATGGGCGTGCGCATCGAGCATCCGCAGCGGCAGATCAACGAGAGCCAGTATGGCCCGTTTGCAGCAGCGCCGGGGCTCGGCGCGGCGGATTACAAGCTGAACGTGCAGCTGCCGGGCGGCGGCTCGGCCTATACCTTCTGCATGTGTCCCGGCGGGTACGTCGTCGCGGCAGCGTCGGAGCCGGGCGGCGTCGTGACGAACGGCATGTCCGACCATGCGCGCGGCGGTGAAAACGCGAACGCGGCCCTGCTCGTCACGCTGAATCCCGCCGACTTCCCGGACAGCTCCCCGCTCGGCGGCATGTACTGGCAGCGGCAGATCGAGCAGGCGGCCTTCCGCGCGGGCGGAAGCAATTACCGCGCGCCTGCGCAGCTCGTCGGTGATTTCCTGAAAAAACAGCCCTCGCAGACGCTTGGAGCCGTCCAGCCGACCTACCGGCCCGGCGTGACGCTCTGCGAGCTGCACGAGGTCCTGCCGGAGCGCATCACAGCCGTTCTCGAGCAGGCGCTGCCGGAGCTGGACAAACGCCTGCATGGCTTTGCCCTGCCGGACGCCGTTCTGACCGCGCCGGAGACGCGCAGCTCGTCCCCCGTGCGCATTCTCCGCGACGAGACGCGGCAGTCGCGTCTGCGCGGTCTGTATCCCTGCGGAGAGGGCGCGGGCTACGCCGGCGGCATCACCTCCGCCGCGCTGGACGGCATGCTGACGGCGGAAGCCATCATCAACGAACGGAAAGGATGAGACCTATGGCACAGATCATTCCCTTCCCCGCAGACGCGGAGGAACCGGAACAGGAAGAACTTCTCGCGCGCGTGCAGGAGCTGCACGAAAAGCTCGCGGAGCTGGAGGCTCGCGAACCGGAGGATATGACAAGCGCAGCCTACGACCGCTGGGCCGAGCGCCACGAGGCGCTTGAGGACGAGCTCGACGATCTGATGGAGCTGCTGGACGGCGAGTAAAAATGCAGCCTCCTCTTTCCAGCGGAAAGAGGAGGCACTTTTTTCAGCTCTGCGCGGGTTCACTGTCGGGGTCTGGGAAATACGTCGCCATGCGTGGGTTATTTTCGACCGAGTCCGGATCAATGCCCCTGGCAGCGCACCATTTGAAAAACGCCTTGCTGAGAAATGCGTTCAGGTTCTGCATGGCGCTGTAGAGGTTGATCTCCTCGTCGCCGACAAAGAGGATCGTATTGACGCCGCCGCGCGTGAGCAGGCTCCGCTGGCCCTTGATCTGACTGTAGCGGAACTCCTTTTTCCCGTGGCCCCAGGCCTTATACAGGAAGCCCTCGTCGTCATAGTAGATGACGACGGAAAAATAAGTACACAGCAGAATCACGCCGAAGATGATTGCCACGATGCTGCCGATGAGGAACAGCACATCGGTTTTTTCCGGCAGCAGCTTCACGAGCATCGCTGCACCCGCGAAGGTCAGAATGACGCCGATCACCGCGCTTCTCCGCGGCGGGCGGACGGCCTGTTTGCTCTTTTCCAGCTTGGATTTCGGGAAGATCAGCTTGAACAGTGTGTCGATCAGAAAGCAGATGAGAAACACGACCGCACAGACGATCAGGACAAAGATGTATTTGTTCACACTTTTTCCTCCTCGACCGGCGCAGAAATCACATACTGCACCGGAATATCAAACTCATCCGTGTCCAGATGGTCAAGCATCTGGAACGAATAGCACAGCGCCAGCGTCACGTGCTTCGGGTGGGCGGCGAGATATTTGTCGTAAAAGCCCCCGCCGTAGCCGCAGCGGTGCCCCTCCGGGTCAAAGGCGAGGCCCGGCATGAGCACGAGCGCCGTCTCGTCGTCCGCCTCCGGCCCGTCCGCGACGGGCTCCGGGATATTGTACGCGCCCGGCGCGACGGCGGACAGATCGTCCAGCCATAAAAACTTCATTTCATCGCCAAACACCTTCGGCACGGCCACGCGCTTGCCGTCCTGCTGCGCCCGGCGCAGAATGGCCGCCGTGCGCACCTCCTGATTATAGGACAGATAGCCGTACAGGCTCTTTGCGGCCTGATAGGCCGGGTGCCGGAACAGCTGCTGGGCCAGACAGGCACTGGCCGCTTCCACCTGCGCGGGGGTCATGGCGCGTTTTTTCGCGCGGATCAACGCGCGGAGATCCTTTTTCTCCATATGTATGCCTCCCGGGGAGTCCTGCCGCAAGGCAGGCGTTTTCCCTATTTTACCCCGGAATGCGCCCTGCGTCAACCGTCCAGCGGCGGAAAGCCGGTATAGACCTTGCCGGGCAGAAGCGCCGTGCCGCGCAGCGCGGCCAGCTCTGAGACGGTGCAGAACGTATAGCCTCGCGCCTGCAGCCGGTCGACAGCCTGCAGCGCGCACGTGACCGAGTGCGCGGACAGATCGTGCATGAGGATGATCCTGCCGTCGTGCGCCTCGGACAGGACCGTCGGCAGAACGCCGTCCCACGCGGCCTCGTTCCAGTCGCACGGGTCGACCGACCACAAAATGACCGACAGCCCCGCGTCCCCCGCCGCCTTCAGAAGCGTGTCGCCGTACAGCCCGCCGGGCGGCCGAAACAGCCGCGCCCGCACACCGCAGGCGTCCTCCACAGCCTTTGCGCAGCCGGTCAGATCGCTCAGCGCTGTCACATAGTCCATTTTCTGCATATAATCATGATTGCTGCTGTGCAGGCCGATCTCGTGACCGGCCGCAGCGATGTGCGAAAGCGTATCCGGAAACTCCGCAATGCGGTAGCCGCAGACAAAAAACGTTGCGTGCACCTGCCGCTCAGCCAGCCCCTCCAGAAGCCGCTCGGTCAGCTCGCCGGACGGCCCGTCGTCAAATGTCAGCGCAAGATAGCGCTGCGGTTCCTCCGCAGCCCGAAGCGGCCGCATCAGCAGCGCCAGCGCCGCAAGCAGGCAGAGAAGTTTTTTCATGGCGCGCTCCTTTCATAAATCTTCAAAAATCTTTTGTTAGTATGCGCAAAAGCCGTTCAGATATTTGACGTTACGGGCAAAATAGAGTATGATAGTTTTCAGAACACGGATTTTGTGAGGAAGCATATGCTGGAAAAACTGAAGCTGGTCGAGGCGCGCTACCTTGAAATGGCGGAGCGCGCCGCGCAGCCGGATTTTTATAACGACCCGAAGGCCGCATCGCAGCTGCTAAAGGAGCAGCGGCAGCTCGAACCCATCATCGCGGCCTACCGCAGCTATAACAGAACGCTGCAGGAGCAGGACGAGCTGCGCGCCATGCTCTCCGAGGGACTTGAGCCTGAAATGAAGGCGCTCTGCCAGGAGGAATTCTCCGCAAACAAGAAAAAGCTGGAGGAGCTGGAGCAGGAGCTGAAAATTCTGCTGCTGCCGCGCGACCCGAACGACGACAAGAGCGTCATCATGGAGATCCGAGGCGGCGTCGGCGGCGAGGAAAGCGCGCTGTTCGCCCACAGCTTATACCGGATGTACACGATGTACGCAGAGTCGAAGCGCTGGACGGTCACGCTGTTAAACTACAATGAAACGGAGCTCGGCGGCATCAAGGAAGCCGATTTTGAGATTCAGGGCGTGGGTGCGTACTCCAGACTCAAATTTGAATCCGGCGTCCACCGCGTCCAGCGCGTCCCGGAGACAGAGTCCGGCGGGCGCGTCCACACGTCGACCGCGACGGTCGCGGTGCTCCCCGAGATGGAGCAGGCCGAGGTCGATATCCGGCCCGAGGATATCGAGATGCAGGTCTACCGTTCGTCCGGCGCAGGCGGGCAGCATATCAACAAGACCAGCTCCGCCGTGCGCCTCATCCACAAGCCGTCCGGCATCGTCGTGGCCTGTCAGGAGGAACGCAGCCAGGTGCAGAACCGGGAAAAGTGCATGCAGATGCTGGCCTCCAAGCTCTATCAGATCGAGCAGGAGCGCATCGAATCCGCCGTCACCTCCGAGCGCCGCAGCCAGGTCGGCACCGGCATGCGCAACGAGCGCATCCGCACCTACAATTTCCCGCAGGGCCGCGTCACCGACCACCGCATCGGCCTGACGCTTTATAAGATCGACTCCATCATGGACGGCGCTTTGGACGAGCTGATCGACGCCCTCGTCACTGCCGACCAGGCGGAAAAGCTGCAAAGCAGCGGGGAGACATAACCGGTTTGTTTGACAGCGCAGGAGGTATGGCGATGGTATTCTGGTGCATGATGCTGCTGTATACGCTGTTGATCCCGGCCACGATGATCGGCTTCGGGCGGAGCTTTTTCAAAAGGCCGCCCAGGGATATCAACGCGACGTTCGGCTACCGGACGACGATGTCCATGAAGAATCAGGAAACATGGAAGCTTGCTCACCGTGTCTGCGGGCGGTACTGGTTCATCTGTGGCCTGATCCTGCTGCCGCTGTCCGTGCTTCCGATGCTGTTCGTGATAAACCGCGGCACGGAAACGATCGGCATGACCGGCGTGATCATTGTGTTTGTCCAGATCGTTCCGATGCTCTGCGTGATCATCCCGACCGAGCACGCCCTGCGGAAGCATTTTGATCAAAACGGAAACCATTCAAATTCAGAACACCGTCAGTAGGGGCGGGATGCACCGATTGTACGGAAATCTACGGCAGATTCGCAGCTTCCCAGAGGGCCGACAGAGTCGTCGGCCCCTACAAAAGCGCCCTATGCCCTGCCCTCTGTAGGGGCGGACGACTCTGTCCGCCCGCAGAATGCAGTGGTTTTTTCGGAAACCTACGGCGAATCCGCAGCTTCCTCACGGGCCGATGTGGGCATCGACCCCTACAGAGTCTCTGCAAATTCGCACTATCCCACAAACACACACCATAAACGCAAGAAGGAATCCACGTGAAAACAGTCTACTTTAAAGACCCCACAAATGAGAATATCGAGGCTGCCGCGAAGATCATCCGGGATGGCGGGCTGCTGGCGATCCCGACGGAGACGGTCTACGGCCTCGGCGCGGATGCGCTGAACGAGGACGCGGTGCTGCGCATTTTTCTGGCCAAGGGCCGCCCGCAGGACAATCCGCTGATCATCCACGTGCCCGACAGCTCGTGGCTGGCGCGGTACTGCGAAGCTGTCCCGCCGGAGGCTTATGCGCTGGCAGAGAACTTCTGGCCGGGTCCGCTGACGATGATCCTGCCGCGCAAGCCCATCGTGCCGCTGCGCACGACGGGCGGACTGGAGACCGTCGGCGTCCGCTGCCCAAACCACCCCATCACGCGCGCGGTCATCGCCGCGGCAGACGTGCCCATCGCGGCTCCATCCGGCAATACCTCGGGCCGCCCGAGCCCGACGTGCATCGAAGACATGATCGAGGACATGGACGGCAAGATCGAGGGCATGTTCGACGGCGGCCCCTGCGCGGTCGGCGTGGAATCGACGATCATCGACCTGACGTGCACACCGCCGCGGCTCCTTCGTCCGGGCGGGCTGCCGCTCGAGGCGCTGGAGGCGATTCTCGGCCATGTGGACGTGGACAAGGCCGTTGTCTCGCTCTTAAAGGACGGCGAGCGCCCCAAGGCCCCTGGCATGAAATACCGCCATTACGCGCCCAAGGCCCCCGTCACGGTCGTGACCGGCGATCCGGAAGCCTCCGCGCGGTACATACAGTCCCATCTGCCGGAGGGCGCGGGCGTGATCTGCTTTACGGAGTTCAAAGCCCTGTTCCCCGGCCGCAGCATCCACGATCTTGGCCCGGCGGCAGACAAGGCCGAGCAGGCCCGGCGCGTGTTCGACGCGCTGCGCGAATTTGACCATGAGGCCGTCACGGAGATTTACGCCCAGTGCCCCGACACGGCGGGGCTCGGTCTCGCCGTCGCGAACCGGCTGAAAAAAGCGGCGGGCTTCCACGTGATCGAGGTATGAGCATGCTTGTTATCGGCATCACCGGCCCGACCGGCTGCGGCAAGACAACGCTTTTGCAGGAAATCGAGCGGCGCGGCGGGTATATCGTCGACTGCGACGCGCTGTATTACGCGCTGCTTGCCTCTGACGAGGGTGCTGCGCTGCGGCAGGAGCTGCTCTCGGCCTTCCCGGACGCGTTTGACGCGGACGG
This sequence comes from uncultured Oscillospiraceae bacterium, assembly GCA_934668295.1. Taxonomy (GTDB): domain Bacteria; phylum Bacillota; class Clostridia; order Oscillospirales; family Oscillospiraceae; genus CAG-170. The sequence goes on along the minus strand of CAKUND010000044.1, from coordinate 2,510 downwards.
GAGTCTGCGGCGCAAGACGCTGGGGCAGCTGGTCTTCGGCGATAAGGCGCGCATGGCGCAGCTCAACGAGATCGTCTTTTTCCATGTTGGAAACGCAGTCCGCGCGAGGCTCGTGCGGGAACGGGCTGCCGGACGGCGGCTGTTCGCCGTCGACGCGATCAATTTGTTTGAATCCGGGCTGGCCGCGCTCTGTGATGCGACCGTGGCCGTGCTGGCCGGACGCGAGACGCGCATCGCGCGCATCATGGCGCGCGATCACCTGACGCGGGAGTATGCCGCGCTGCGCGTGGACGCGCAGAAGGCGGACAGCTTTTATGAAACGCACTGCGACACCATTCTCCAAAACGCCGGGACGCGGGAGCAATTCGCGCGCACGGCTGACCAATATCTAACGAACATTCTGAAAGGAGCTTTCCCCATGACAAAACAGGAACGAGAGGCGCTGCTCTATCAGCCCAAGCACGGCCGCGACCGTCTCACCAAAGAGGACGAGGCCGCGATGCTGGCCTACTGCGAGGACTATAAAGCGTTCCTCGACCGCTCGAAGACCGAGCGCGAGTGCGTCGTGTCCGCTGTGGAGCTGGCCGAAAAGGCGGGCTTCCGCGAGCTGACCGCCGGTATGGCCCTCAAGGCGGGCGACAAGGTCTACTCCGTCAACCGCGGCAAGTCCATCCTGCTGGCTGTGATCGGCAAAAAGCCACTTTCCGAGGGCGCGAACATCGGCGCGGCCCACACCGACGCGCCGCGTCTGGACTTCAAGCCCAATCCTCTGTATGAAGATGCGGAGCTGGCCTACATCAAGACGCACCACTACGGCGGCATCCGCAAGTACCAGTGGGTCACGGTCCCGCTGGAGCTGCACGGCAAGATCGTCCGCGCGGACGGAAGCGAGGTCTATGTCAAGATCGGCGCGGATCCCGAAGACCCGCAGTTCGTCATCAACGATCTGCTGCCGCATCTGGGCCGCGAGCAGGGCAAAAAGCCGCTGAACGAGGCCATTCCGTCGGAATCTCTCAATATCCTCATCGGCAGCTGGCCCGAGCCTGACGACGACGGTTCCGACCGCGTGAAGCTCGCCATCATGCGCATCCTGCATGAGAAATACGGCATCGTGGAGGAAGATTTTATCTCCGCCGAGCTCGAAGCTGTCCCGGCGGCGAACGCCCGTGACCTTGGCTTCGACCGCAGCCTCATCGGCGCCTACGGCCATGACGACCGCGTCTGCGCGTACGCGGAGCTGGCCGCGATCTTGCAGCTGGACGCGCCGGAGAAGACCGCCGTGTGCATCTTTGCCGACAAAGAGGAGATCGGCTCCGAGGGCGTGTCCGGCATGCAGTCCGAGGCGTTTGAGCATTTCATGAAGACGCTCTGCCGGATGCAGTCCGTCGAGCTGACCGACTGCTTTGCAAACTCCTTCTGCATCTCCGCCGACGTCACCGCCGCTTACGACCCCAACTTCTCCGAGGTCTACGAGCGCCGCAACGCAGCCTATGTCAACTACGGCGTGGGTCTGTGCAAATACACCGGCTCCGGCGGCAAGGGCGGCGCGTCTGACGCGTCTGCCGAGGTCGTGGGCCGCGTCCGCAAGCTGTTCAACAGCAACGGCGTCATGTGGCAGATGGCCGAGCTCGGCAAGACCGACGCCGGCGGCGGCGGAACGGTCGCAAAGTACATGGCCAAGCGCAACATCGACACGCTTGACGCGGGCGTTCCCGTGCTTTCCATGCACGCGCCGTATGAGACGGTCGCGAAGCTCGACTGCTACATGACCTACAAGGGCATGAAGGTTTTCTTCGAGCAGAATTAAAAATTCCGGCATACAGAAGCACCCTCCGACATAGATATATGCTGGAGGGTGTTTTGTCCATGCAGAACCTGATTTCCGATCCTGTTTCCATGACCTCTTGCCGGCAGGAGGCGTATCTCCTGCGCCTGCGCCGGCAATTTCCTTTTGTCTATGTCAGAACGCTCACGCGCACGGCCTTCGGCCGCAGCGTGTACGCGCTGCAGTTTGGCTCCGGCAGTCGGAAGCTGCTCATCACCGCCGGACATCACGCGAACGAAACGATCACGTCGGACGCCGTCTGGCAGTGGCTGTTTGCGTTCTGCAATGCGCTGATGGACGGCGGGAGAGTCTGCGGCGCGCCTGCGCGGGAGCTCTACCATAACGCAATGGTCTATCTTGTCCCGCTGGTCAACCCGGACGGGGCCGATCTCGCCGCAGGCGTCTGCGAACCCGAAAGTCCTGAATACCGGGCGGCAGCGTCCATTGCCGCGCAGTACCCCGATATCCCGTTTCCGTCTGGCTGGAAGGCAAACCTGTGCGGTGTCGATCTGAATCTCAACTACCCTGCCCGCTGGGAAGCGGCGCGGCGCATCAAAAAGGCGCAGGGCGTGTCCACCCCCGCGCCAAGAGATTTTGTGGGCTTTTCCCCGCTCGACCAGCCGGAGACGGCGGCGCTCGCCGCCTTTACGCGCTGCATCCACCCGGAGCTGATGCTGGCCCTGCA
>CAKUND010000043.1 GCA_934668295.1 uncultured Oscillospiraceae bacterium | reverse complement strand
GTCTCGGAGACGATCATCTCGCGCATGGCCTTGATGCGGTCAGCCTCGAAGAACATATGCTCGGTGCGGCACAGGCCGATGCCCTCTGCGCCGAAGGCAGCAGCCTGCTGCGCGTCGTGCGGGGTGTCGGCATTCGTGCGGACCTGCAGCTTGCGGAATTTGTCGGCCCAGCCCATCAGGCGGTCGAAATCGCCGGAGATGGTCGCGGCGGCAGTCTTGATCTTCTCGCCGTAGATATTGCCGGTGGAGCCGTCGATGGAGATCCAGTCGCCTTCCTTATAGGTCTTGCCGGAAAGCTCGAAGGTCTTGGCTTCCTCGTTCATCTTGATCGCGCCGCAGCCGGAGACGCAGCAGGTGCCCATGCCGCGGGCGACGACAGCCGCGTGGGAGGTCATGCCGCCGCGGACGGTCAGAACGCCCTGCGCGTAGTGCATGCCCTCGATATCCTCAGGTGACGTCTCCAGACGGACAAGGACGACCTTCGTGCCGTTCTTGGCCCAGTCGGTTGCCGTTTCGGCGGAGAAGACGATCTTGCCGCAGGCAGCGCCCGGGGACGCGGCCAGGCCCGTGCCGACGACCTTGGCCTTCTTCAGTGCGGCGGGGTCGAACGTCGGGTGCAGGAGGGAATCGAGGCTCTTGGGGTCGATCATGGCGACGGCTTCTTCCTCGGTGATCATGCCCTCGTCGACGAGATCGCAGGCGATCTTCATCGCGGCGGCAGCGGTGCGCTTGCCGTTGCGGGTCTGGAGCATGTAGAGCTTCTTGTCCTCAATGGTGAACTCCATGTCCTGCATGTCGCGGTAGTGGTACTCGAGCTTGGCGCAGATGTCGGTGAACTGCTTATAGGCCTCGGGCATGACCTCGGCCAGCTGGTCGATGGTCTGCGGGGTACGGACGCCGGCGACGACGTCTTCGCCCTGCGCGTTCATCAGGAATTCGCCGAACAGCTTCTTTTCGCCGGTCGCCGGGTTGCGCGTGAAGGCAACGCCCGTGCCGGAGGTATCGCCGGTGTTGCCGAAGACCATGGACTGGACGTTGACAGCGGTGCCCCAGTCAGAGGGGATATCGTTCATGCGGCGGTAGTAGATCGCACGGGGGTTGTCCCAGGAACGGAAAACGGCCTTGATGGCGCCCATGAGCTGCATTTTCGGATCCTGCGGGAACTCCTCGCCGAGCTTGTCCTTATACTCGGCCTTAAACTTCTCAGCCAGCTCCTTGAGATCGTTGGCGTCGAGCTCGGTGTCGAGCTTCACGCCCTTCTTCTCCTTCATTTCGTCGATGAGCTGCTCAAAATACTTCTTGCCGACCTCCATGACGACGTCGGAGTACATCTGGATGAAGCGGCGATAAGAGTCGTATGCGAAGCGGGGATTGTTGGTCTTCTTGGCGAAGGCGACGACGACCTCGTCGTTCAGGCCAAGATTCAGAATGGTGTCCATCATGCCGGGCATGGAAGCGCGTGCGCCGGAGCGGACAGAGACGAGCAGCGGGTTGTAAAGATCGCCGAACTTCTTGCCAGTCATCTCCTCGAGCTTCTCGACGTACTCCATGATCTCGGCCTCGATCTCGGCGTTGATCTGGTGGTCATCCTTATAGTACTGCGTGCAGGCTTCGGTCGTGATGGTGAAGCCCTGCGGGACGGGCATGCCGAGGTTGGTCATTTCGGCCAGGTTCGCGCCCTTGCCGCCGAGCAGCTCGCGCATTTTGCCGTTGCCTTCGGAGAAAAGATAAACGTACTTGTGAGACATTTGATAAACCCCTTTCCAGTGTTGCGGCCAGTCGCCCTTGCGCCGCCGCCATGTCATTTTTTTATACCTTCAGATTCTTCAGACAAATACATACTATACCATATTTCCGGGGGTTTGCAATCTAAAAAGTTTTTGTTTTCGCTAAAAAAATGTTAGATTTCAGGGCGGCTTTTTTCGGGAAAATCGGCAAAAGTGCTATATCAGCGGCAGAAGGCCGCAATATCAGAAATCATATTGTAAGAAATATTCATGATATGAAGCTTTTTCCGAATATCGTGCAAAGCCCGCAGCCGGACGTGCTATCCGGCTGCGGGCGGCTTTGTCTTGGGAATGCGGATGGTCAGGACGATCTCGCGGTCCGTCTCCTGCCGGTCGCGGCTGGCGCTGACGCCCGCGGCGCGGACGAGATCGAGCTGATGGTCGATGGCATTTAAAAACACGCGCACGTCGCGCAGGACGAATGAACCGAGCTCGCGCCGCTGCGGGGCCTTGGGTGTAAGCCGCGCGTCGATGTACTGCTCTGTTTTCGCGACCGTCCACTCTCCCTGGACGATCAGACCGATCACGCGCAGCCGTTCTTCCTCGTCCGACAGGCGCAGAAGCGCGCGGGCATGGCGCTCGGTCAGGTGGTTTTCGCGCAGCGCCTGCAAAACCGCCGGCGGATGGCGCAGGATGCGCAGCTTGTTCGCGACGGCGGACTGACTTTTGCCGATGCGGCGGGCAGCCTGCTCCTGGCTCAGATGATACTGCTGCATGAGCTTCTGCAGGCCCTCGGCCTCCTCTATGTAGTCCAGATCCCGCCGCTGTAAATTTTCCACCAGCGCCAGCATCCCGGACGACTCCTCATCCACGTCCGCGAGCAGGCAGGGGACCTCCGTCAGCCCGGCCAGCCGCGCCGCGCGCAGCCGGCGCTCTCCCGCGACCAGCTCATACGCGCCGCCCGCCTTGCGGACGGTCAGCGGCTGCAGAACGCCGTACTGCCGGATGCTCCCGGCCAGCTCCTGCAGGCCGCCGGTATCAAAATGCTTGCGCGGCTGCATGGGATTGGGCCGGATCCGTGCCGTCGGCAGGTACAGGATCCGGCCCGAGCCCAGTACCGACGGGCTTCTCGTCTTTGGCATAGCTTCTCTCCTTCTGCAAGGACTTCTGACATCTCTATAGTAGGACAAGCCAGGCGCAAAAACGCGCGAAAAATAAACGCCCGCCACAATAAATTGTGGCGGGAAATCGGCGGGAAATACAAGATGTTGATAACCATGTGGAAACTGTGGACAATTTGTCGGATCATGCCGAACAAAAAACAGGCGCAGCTTTTCCGGGGGCAGGCAGCAGCGAAAAGCTGAAACCCTTCGGCGAATTTGTAACATTTTTCGGGCCGACAGACTCTGCTCCGCCCCTGCCAAGTCTTCGGCGAATCCGTACTGCCACTGCAATTTTTGAACGCAGAGCGAATTTACCGCAGTCATTCAAACGCAGCTGCTATCAAACCTGGTGTACCGTGGCAGGCGGCGCGGGGAGTATAGCGCCCGTTTCTCCCCTATCTTTTCCCGCGCAAGGGAAAAAATAGGGCCGCCGCGTTTCGCCCGAAATCGGCTTACGCGCAGCCCGCCTTTGGGCTGCGCGTAAGGAAAACAGGGGTAAAAACAATGAAGAATTGGAGGAGTGGAAACGGCGATTGTCACGCGCTCGTCCGTCGGCTTATCCGCAGATCTTTCCACGACATCGGACGGCGCATCGCCGAATGAACAAAGCATACAAAAGAGAACCGGCCGGCTTGATCTCTTTTATGGTTTTAGTATAAAGGAAGAATTTGAACAGGATTTCACGAGCTGGTAAAGAATCTGTGAACAGTTTCCTTTGCAAAAAAAGAATACGCGCAGACAAGTGACCGGCCTGTCTGCGCGTTTCTTTTAAAATATGGAGAAAGGAGAAAAATGAAAAAGACGTTTGCTTCTTGCAAGTATAGAATATCAGGATGGTATTAAAAATCTTAGGGGGCAGTTTTTAAATATCTGTGAAATCCTATGATATTTTTTCATTTTTCAATTTTTCAGTGCACGGCCAGCACCAGCAGCACCGTCGCCGCGAGATACAGCGCCAGCACAGCCGCGCAGACGAGCAGGACGATCCCGCCGATGAGCAGCGGCGCGCCGCCGCGCTTTTTCCGCAGCACGAGCAGCGCAATGCCGCCCGCAAGCGTCAGCAGGAAGAAGATCAGCGCCAGATCCGCACGCATACAGTCACGCTCCTTTCACAAGCTCAGGCTCAGAAATAATCTCCCCAGCCATCGTCGTCGGTGTAGTCGCCCCAGCCGTCGCCGGGATCGGACCACGGGTCATAATCATCGTAATACTCATCGTCATAGTCCCAGCCCGCGTCGTTGGACTCCATATACTCGCCGCTGTCGTCGTCGATGTAGCCGTCGCTGCCGTAGCTGATGAATTCATTCTCATAGCCGTTCCAGTACCAGACGTCGCCGTCCTCGTCGTACCAGTAATACGGCGTGCCGTAATCGCCGGTGTCGCCGGAATACGTGGGCTGCGCGGGCACGGGCTTGGGCGCGGTGCTCCAGCCGGCGGTGTAGGACAGGGTCGTGAGCATGTTGTTGCAGATATCAAAATAGTTGCGGATGCGGCCTTCAAGCGCGATGGTCGTCGCGACGAGGGCATAGCCGGTCGGCCCGTAGTACCGGACCTCCATGCAGCCGCGCACGGGCTGCGACGGGCCGTTGGAGAAGACGTCGCCGTCGAGCCACATATAGCCGGTCAGGCTGTAATAGTCGCCGTTGTCCTTGAATTCGGAGCCGAAGGACTTGATGAGATAGCTGCCGTACATGCTTTTCATGAAGTCCTCGAGCATCTTCATCATGTAGGTCTTCGCGGTGGCCGCACCCTTTTCCATATAGGGATCAAAGCCCTCGATGGGCTGGAAGGCGATCATGATGTTGGAGTAATAATCGTCCGTGCCGTCCTCCATGACCGCGTTGAAGCTCAGAGCATTGGAAACGTTCGGATGCTCGTGCGCTTCCATCTGGATGGGATAGTCGATGGTGACGTTCGGAAAGCCGCCGGGGAAGGACGCGGTCTGGTTCAGCTCATCCTCCGGCGTCGGCAGGAGCATGATATAGTCCATGGCCGTGAGCGTATTGCCGTTCGCGTCGCTCAAGCCGCCGTAGGCCGTCTGCCAGAGGGAGACGAGCTCGGTGCCGTCCTCCATGCAGAGCGTGATGTTTTCGTCTTCGTTCACCACGTAGCCGGGGCCGACCTGCTCGCCGTAGAGATTGATGGCGATCCATTCAAACTCCTCGTTGATGACAAAATAGAACGGCTCGTTGTCAAGCTTCCAGCAGCCGGTATAGCCGGTCAGATCGCCACCCCCGCTCACGTCGCCGCCGTTCAGCTCCTCCTCGGTGTAGCCTGTCGGCTCGTAGGCCATTTCATAGCTTGATGGGTCATAGTCGTGCGTGATCTCGATAGGCACGTCGCCCTCGGGCGGCAGGAAGACGATATAGTCGCCGTCGCGGATCGCAAAGTCCAGCTCGTCGACGCTGGTATCGTACAGGATGTAGTTTTCATCGTTGTAGACAAGAATATTGTATGTATCCGGGACCTCGGATTCCTTGTAGGTGCCGAGTCCGGCTTCGATGCTCTCACCGTCATGGAACATGCCGTCAACGAACTCCGTGTCCCAGTCGCTGCTGGTCGAGGGCGTGATGCTGATGGAGGAAATGTCGCGCCCGCTGTGATTGACCAGCGTGACGGAAACCGACACCTCCTTTTCGCCGCAGCCGGTCAGCAGCAGCATACACAGCGCAGCCGCCAGCAGGACAAGAAGCAGATTCCTGATTTTTTTCATGATGATCCTCCCAATCTGATTTTCCGAAAAAAAGTGAAAGCACTCCACGATAGATGGTCTGATATCAGTTTACCGTGGAGCGCCTGACTTTCATAGGCCCCTCAGGGGCTAATCTTTTCCGAGAGCTTTCCTGCCAGCAGATTCCGCTTGCCGCGCGCGCCGCCTTCGAGCCCGAGCTTGTCGAAGATGCGCTTGAGGTGGTTCTTGACGGTCGCCTCCGACAGATGCAGCTCGGCGGCGATCTCCGCGTTCGTCCGCCGCGCGGCTGCAAGACGGGCGATCTCCAGCTCACGCGGGCTGAGCCCGCAGGGGCTCCGTTTTGCCGCGCGCTGCAAAACGGCCTCCGCCGCCGCGTTTCCGGCGAACGCCTCCGGCAGAAGGGCGCCGAGCTCCGCCGCATGCTCGGCGAACGGCAGATAGAGTCCATCCGGTGCGGCGAGAGACAGCGCGGTCTCCAGCTCCCGCCGGGCTGTATCCGTGCGGCCGAGCCGGTTTTCCGCGCAGACAAGCTGAATATGGAGATACAGCTGGGCAAGCGCCGTATGCGCAGCCTCGTTCAGCGCAGTGCAGGCGTCTTTGCGCGCGAGCAGCTTCGTGTATGCGCCGGAGGCCAGCAGGACCTCATTCTGCACCGTGCGCAGCATCGGCAGCACGGGATTCAAAAACGACGCGTCCGCCTCCGGGGCCATGAACCACGCGTCCGCGTCCGCCTGCCCCCGCTGCGCGTCCAGCCACGCGCAGCAGAGGTCGAGCGAGCGCAGCAGCAGAAACTGCCGGTTCTCCTTCAGCGTCTGCCGGAGCCGCGCAAGCGTCTCGCCCGGCGCATCGCCGCGGAGCACCGCCAGCCGGAGCGCTGTGAATTCCGCCGTCAGGAGGATGCTGTACTGCCCGCGCGCAAGCGCGGCGTCCCGCGCCAGATGGCAGCCGATCTCGGCCTCGGTAAAGCTGCCGCGCAGCAGGTCCGTCTCGCACTGCATGGCGTGCTCCGCACCGCTGCCGTGGCCGTCCGTGACTTTATAATAGTATGGCATGCACGCGCGCATCTGCGCGTTCTCCTCGTCCAGCTGCCCGGGCGCGCGGTGGAACATCATGAGGACCGACGGCGAGCCGAAGGTCCATGTGCCGCCGAGATCGATGCAGCGCGTCGTGCGCGTCATGCGTTCGCAGGCCGAGCGGTGCAGCACGCTCATGGCAGCGATGTCATTGTAGCGCAGGAAGCTCATCACAAGGTCGCATTCGCCGAGATAATTTTCTCGCTCCGCATCCGACCACGCGCCGCCCGGCTGCAAGGCATCCAGCAGCAGCGCCCGCAGGCGCAGCAGCTCCGGGATCTCGCGGAAGGAAAAGAGCTTGCGCATCAAAACGCAAACCGCATCCGGATGCCGCCGCAGCACATCCTCCGGTGCCTCGCGGCACCACGAGAGCAGCATCTGCCGGTGCTCGCCGCCGATCGATTTGCCGCAGTCAGCTGCGGCCGCACGCAGCAGCCCGTCCCAGTCGCCCGCCTGCCGGAAAAGCTCCGCGGCAGTCAGATATTCCCCCGTGCGCTCATACCAGCTGCCGAGCCGCGCGCAGGCGGAGGCCTGCATTTTCTGCGGCAGCAGCGCAAATTTCCACCGCAGAAGCTGGCGCAGCATATGATGATACCGGTAGACGCCGGGCGCGCTTTCGGTGATAAAGGCGTTGTTGTGCGTCAGATCGTGCAGCAGCGCATCCGCGTCCGGCGCCTGCCAGACGAAGGCGGCCTGCTCGGCGGTGAAGTCCTCGGCCATGCAGTTATCCAGAAGGAACAGGCGCTGCCGCTCGGGAAGCGGCTCGAACATGACCTGCTCCATGAGCGCGTCCATGCCATTTGTGTCAAAGCGCCATGCACCCGTCTGCGCAAAGGCGCGGAAGATCAGATAGATCATGGCGATCCAGCCCTCGCTGACGGACAGGAGCGCCTGCGCCTCCGGCTCCGGCAGCGGCAGGCCGCAGAGCCCGGCGTACTGCAAAAGCTCCTCCTGCGTCAGCCGCAGCTCCGCCGCGCCGAGCTCAAGCAGACGGCTGCCGAGGCGCAGCTTCTGTGCCGCAGAAAAGATCTGGTTGCGCGAGAGCAGGAGCAGATGCACCTGCGGCGGCAGCCGCTCGGCCAGAAAGGAAACGAGCTCCGCCGCCTCGCCGCCCTGCAGAAGATGCACATCGTCGAGAATGAACCAGACAGACGTCTGCCCCGTCAGTGCGTCCTGCAGCAGCTCCAGCAGCTGCTGCCGTGTGTGCGGGCTGTCCGGATAGCCGAGCGCGAGCAGCTGCGCCGACAGCTGCGGCGCAAAGCGCAGCGCGCGGCAGAGTCCTGCCCAGAATTCCTGCCGGCCCCCGCCGGAGAGAAACTGGCGGAACACACACGCATCCGGCGCTTCGGCAGCGATGCGCCGCTGAAGATACTGCGCGGCGGTCGTCTTGCCGTAGCCCGTGGGCGCAACGATGGTCGTGACGGGATAGCCGGCGGCGTCTGCGAGCCGCGCCTGCAGGCGCGGAGAAAGATACAGGTCATTCAAATGCGGATAGGCGTCCATGAAAAGCCCTCCTGAGGCGGTGCAGTCGATGATTTTCTATTTTAATCGTTTCCGGCAGCTTCGTCAATGCAGGATTCTCTTGACAAGGATTTAACGGGCAGGTAGAATTGAACTGTTATGCAGTCATGGACGAACGAAGCGCACAGCCGGAGGGACAGGCGTATGCTATTCGGGTTTTTGAAGCAAAAGCGGCAGGAAAAGGCCGACGATCAGCAGCATTGGCGTGAGCGCTGGCAGTCGCTGGTGCCGGAGGAAAACCGGAGCGTCCCCGTCACGGTGGACGGGCAGACGCGCATCGCCTACATCCAGATCAACCAGTTCGTCGTCATGCTGCAGGACGGGCTTCTCATGAAGGCGCATTTTTTTGACGTCTGCGAGTTTTTCCAGAAGGCGGGCTATCACGTCGTGTGGCTCATGCGCTGCGTGCAGGACGTGGAGGGTGGCTATCTGAAGCTCGTCAAAATGGAGGACGGCGGCGCGCGCTGCCGCTGGAAATGGCGCAAGCCGACGACGAACTTCGGCCGCTGGACATCCGATAACTGCGCCGTGACGATCCTCATCCAGCACAAGCAGGTGCCGCCGGAGGTCACGGAGCTCGGAAGCTGCAAAACGCGCGTTCTGCAGCGCGTGACCTGGGCTGAAAGCGACGACAACACGCAGATGGTCCCCGGCCGGACGGAATTTTTCACAGCCGGCAAGCCTGCCACGCCGGAGGAGCTTCTGCACTGGCTGACCGGCACGACGCTGGCCAATCTATAAAAAGAAACGAGGCGCGCCTATGTCTATCACGCTCGAACAGGTCAAGAAAAGCGAGGAGATCACAAGCTACATCCGCAAGGCGGACGAATCGCTGTCCGCGCTGGGCTTTACGGAGCACAGCTTCGCCCACGTGGGCCTTGTCTCGGCGCAGGCGAGCGCCATTTTGAAGACGCTGGGCTATGACGACCGCACGTGCGAGCTGGCTGCCATCGCGGGCTGGCTGCACGACATCGGAAACGTCGTCAACCGCATTGACCATGCGCAGTCCGGCGCGGTCATGGCGTTCCGTATCCTCGATAAGATGGGTGCAAGCCCGGAGGAGACGGCCACCATCATCACCGCCATCGGCAATCACGACGAAAAGACCGCCTTCCCGGTCAACCCCGTGGCCGCGGCGCTCATTCTGGCGGATAAAATGGACGTGCGCGCGAACCGTGTGCGCGAGAAGGCCCGCGCGGCGTTTGATATTCACGACCGCGTGAATTACTCCGTCAAAAAGCACGAGGTCACGCTGGCGGAGAAGGAGATCTGCCTGACGCTTGCCATCGACACGGAGGTGTGCGCGGTGATCGAATATTTTGAAATTTTCATGGACCGCATGCTCCTGTGCCGCCGCGCAGCGGAGAAGCTGGGGCTGCATTTCGCGCTCGTCATCAACGGCCAGCGCATGGCGTAAAAATTTTTCCGGGCGCGGGAACCTTTTCCGGGGCCCGCTCGTCTGAAAAACAGCGGAGGCTCCGCCCAACTATAATAAACAGAAGGAAGTATCAAACTCATGGAAACTCTGGAAAAGCTGCGCAATGGGATCGAGCAGCTGCCGAAATGGCTGCTGCTCGTGCTCGTGATTTTTGTCGACGGTCTGGTGGGCGGTCTGTACCGCGCCGCCGGGAAAACCACTGCAGCCAAGGTGATCGGCTGGATCATGGCGGCGGCCTATGTGCTGTCGATCCTGTCCTTTGTCGAGCTGCCCGCGACCCTTGCCACTGTCTCACGCATCGTGACTGTCGTGTGTCTGGTCGCCGATATCATCACCGTCATTACCAGCGGCAGGATCACATTCTTTGCCGACTGAGAAAAGAAAGAAATCAAAAAACGTTTAGGAGTCCCGTCATGAAGCTGTTCACCATCATCCTTTTCGCCGTCACCTACATTCTGATGATCGCGCTGCCGAAAAAGCGGCCCTACGTCGCGCTCGTCTCCGCCGTCATCTTCGTCGTCTCCGGCGCGATGCCGCTGTCCTCCGTCTTTACGGCCATCGACTGGAACGTGCTTTTGATGCTCGCCGGTACGATGGGCACGGTCGCGCTGTTCATTGAGTCGAAAATGCCGGAGCGCATGGCCGATCTTCTTTTGCAGAAGACGCCCAACGTCATGTGGGTCGCGGTGGCGCTGTCTGTGTTCGCGGGCGTTGTATCGGCGTTCGTCGATAATGTCGCGACAGTCCTGATGATCGCGCCGGTCGCGCTGGCCATCGCGAAAAAGCTGAACCTGTCTCCGGTGGCGCTTCTCATCTGCATCGCTGTCTCGTCCAACCTGCAGGGTGCGGCGACGCTCGTCGGCGATACGACGTCCATCATGCTGGGCGGCTACGCCAACATGGACTTTTTGGACTTCATCTTCATGGACGGCAAGTGCTCCATCTTCTTTGCCGTTGAGCTGGGCGCTCTCGTGACCGTCCCCGTTATCATGTTCATCTTCCGCAAGGAAAAGGGCAAGGTCTCCGTCGGCGCGCCGACCGTCGTGGAGGATCTGTTCCCGACGTATCTGCTGGTCGGTACGGTCGTACTGCTGATCACGGCGTCCTTCATCCCCGGCCGTCCTGCCGTTACGAACGGTCTGATCTGCATGACGCTGTTCCTCATCGGCCTCGTTCGCTCCATCCTCCAGAAAAAGCACTTTGGCCCCATCAAGTACGCGCTGGGCGAAATTGATTTTGAAACGCTCCTGCTCCTGATGAGCCTGTTTGTCGTCATCGGCACGCTGACCGAAACGGGCGTCATTGAGGACATCAGCGCCCTGTTTGTGAAGCTCGGCGGCAAGAGCCTCTTTGGCATGTACTCCATCATCGTCTGGGGCTCCGTTATCATCTCGGCCTTCATCGACAACATTCCGTATGTCGCAACGATGCTCCCGGTCGTGCAGGGCATTGCGGCCATGATGGGCTGCGACGCGCACGTTTTGTACTTCGGCCTGCTCGTCGGCGCGACGCTCGGCGGCAACCTGACGCCCATCGGCGCCTCGGCCAACATCGCGGCCATCGGCATTCTGCAGAAGGAAGGCTACGAGGTCAAGGCCTCCGACTTCCTCAAGATCGGCGTCCCGTTTACGCTCCTCGCCGTTCTGACCGGCTATCTCTACTGCTGGTTCGTCTGGGCATAAGCATATCCGCGCACAAAGCGGCATTCCCGAATTCCGGGAATGCCGCTTTTTATTCTCTCGAACACGCACCCTTTGTGTGGGTCTGCAGGATCCAGACCTTTACGCCGGAAATCTTCCGCTCAGTTCTTCAGACTCTGCATCGGCGCGGGGATCCTTCCGCCGCGGGCGATAAAGTCTGCGGCGGACTCCGCGTGCACCGGCATGATGGGCGCGGCGCCGAGCAGGCCGCCGAAGGAGACCTCGTCGCCGACCGTCTTGCCCGGAGCCGGGATCAGGCGCACAGCGGTCGTCTTGGAATTGACCATGCCGACGGCAGCCTCGTCCGCGATGATGGCGGAGATCGTCTCCGCGCTCGTGTCGCCGGGGACAGCGATCATATCAAGGCCTACCGAGCACACGCACGTCATGGCCTCGAGCTTATCGAGCGTCAGCACGCCGCTGCGCGCGGCGGCGATCATGCCCTCGTCCTCGGACACCGGGATAAACGCGCCCGACAGCCCGCCGACGGAGCTGGAGGCCATCAGCCCGCCCTTTTTGACCGCGTCGTTCAAAAGCGCCAGCGCCGCCGTCGTCCCGTGCGTCCCGCAGGTCTCAAGACCCATCTCCTCCAGAATGCGCGCCACGCTGTCGCCCACGGCGGGTGTCGGGGCGAGGGACAGATCGACCACGCCGAACGGCACGCCCAGCCGCCGGGACGCCTCCTGCGCCACCAGCTGGCCCATGCGCGTGATTCGGAAGGCCGTTTTCTTGACGCACTCGGCCACCTCGCCGAACGGCCGTCCCTTCACGCTCTGCAGCGCGCGATATACAACGCCCGGCCCGGACACGCCGACGCTCACGACCGCGTCGGCCTCGCCCACGCCGTGGAACGCGCCCGCCATGAACGGGTTATCCTCGACCGCGTTGCAGAACACGACGAGCTTCGCACAGCCAAGACCGTCCCGCTCCTTCGTCAGCTCGGCCGTCTTCTTGATCGCCTGCCCCATGAGGCGCACGGCGTCCATGTTGATGCCTGCCTTCGTCGAGGCGACGTTGACGCTGGAGCAGACCAGCTCCGTCTCGGCCAGCGCCCGCGGGATGGCGGCGATCAGCCGCCGGTCGCCGGAGGCCATGCCCTTCTGCACGAGCGCGGAAAAGCCGCCGATGAAATCCACACCGCACAGCTTCGCGGCGCTGTCCATCGCCTTTGCAAAGGGCACAAAATCCTCCGTCTCACATGCGCTTGCGACCAGCGCGATGGGCGTGACGGAAATGCGCTTGTTGACGATGGGGATGCCGAGCTCCCGCTCGATCCGGCAGCCGGTATCCACCAGATGCTCCGCCTGCCGGCAGATCTTGTCATGAATCTTCCGGGCGCAGGCAGCCGGGTTCGGGTCTGCGCAGTCCAAAAGCGAAATGCCCATGGTGATGGTGCGGATGTCCAGATGCTGATGGTCGATCATATCGACCGTGGACATGATATCGGAATGGTTCAGCATGGTCTGTCCTCCGTCAGATGGTGTGCATGGCAGTGAAGATATCCTGCCGCTGGATGCGGATGGACAGGCCCATCTGCTCACCCTTTTCCGTGACACGGGTCTTCACCGTGTCGAATTCCGGCGCTCCGGCCGTCCATTCGACGAGCATGATCATGGTAAACGTGCGCTGCATGATGGTCTGGCTGATCTCCACAACGCTGATATGGAGTTCTGCCAGCAGCGTGCAGACCTCGGCGATAATGCCGACCCGGTCGGGGCCGACGACGGTGATAATGGCTTTCATTCGTGCTTCCTCCTGAGATCGGATATAGAAAAAGGGGCCGTGCGGCCCCTTTATATTGTTTAGAATTTCGTGTGCTCGGCCAGCCAGCTTTTCAGCTCGCTGATGGGGATACGGACCTGCTCCATGGAGTCGCGCTCGCGGATGGTGACGGCGTTGTCTGCCGGGGTCTTGTCGTCGCCGACGGTCGCGAAGTCGACCGTGATGCAGTACGGCGTGCCGACCTCGTCCTCGCGGCGATAGCGCTTGCCGATCGAGCCGGTGTCGTCGTAGTCCAGCATGAAATCGCCGCACAGCTCCTGATAGATCTTTCTTGCGGGCTCTGCCAGCTTCTTGCTCAGCGGCAGGATCGCAGCCTTGTACGGAGCCAGCGCCGGATGCAGGTGCAAAACGACGCGCACGTCGTTCTTGGCCTCGTCGATGACCTCCTCGTCGTATGCTTCGCACAGGAAGGCCAGCGCCACGCGGTCACAGCCGAGCGACGGCTCGATGACGTAGGGGATATAGTGCTCGTTCGCTTCCTGATCGAAATAGGTCAGATCCTTGCC
>CAKUND010000042.1 GCA_934668295.1 uncultured Oscillospiraceae bacterium | reverse complement strand
GCCGGCAAGAGCATCATGTTCGAGGCCCAGCTCGGCGCGCTGCGCGACATTGACTTCGGCATTTTCCCGTATACCTCCTCCTCGTCCTCCAACGCGGGCTATGCCTGCGTCGGCGCGGGTATCCCCGGCAGCCACGTTGACCGCACGGTCGGCATTGTGAAGGCATATTCCACCTGTGTGGGCGAGGGCCCGTTCACAGCGGAATGGTTTGGCGACGAGGCCGAGCAGCTGCGCGTGGCCGGCGGCGAATACGGTGCGTCCACCGGCCGTCCGCGCCGCGTCGGCCCCATCGATCTGGTCGCGACGCGTTACGGCTGCCGCATTCAGGGCGCAACTGAGGTCGCGCTCACGAAGCTGGATGTCCTGTCCTACATGAAGGAGATCCCTGTCTGCACGCAGTACGAGGTAAATGGCGAGAAGACCGACGATTTCCCGTTTACGGCTGTCATTGACGAGGCGAAGCCTGTCCTGACGACCGTTCCCGGCTGGGGCTGCGATATCTCCGGCGTACGCAAGTATGAGGATCTGCCGCAGGCCGCACGTGATTACGTCGAGTATGTCGAAAAGGCCATCGGCGTGCATATCAGCTATGTTTCCGTCGGCGCAGGCCGCGACGAGATCATCTACCGTTAAAAGGAGCCGCCATGAAACCGACGTATGAAAGCCCGCTGGCTTCGCGCTACGCCTCGAAGACCATGCTGCACCTGTTTTCCCCGGATATGCGCTATGAGACGTGGCGCAGGCTCTGGGTCGCGCTGGCGCGGGCGGAGCACGCGCTGGGTCTGCCCATCTCGCAGGCGCAGGTGGACGAGCTGGCCGCGCACGTGAGCCCCATCGATTATGATGTGGTCGCCGCGCGGGAAAAGGAGGTCCGGCACGACGTCATGGCGCATATCTATGCCTACGGCCTCGATGCGCCCGGCGCGAAGGGCGTCATTCACCTGGGTGCGACGAGCTGCTATGTGACGGACAACGCGGATCTGATTTTATACCGCGAGGCGCTGCGGTATCTGGAAAAAGAGCTGAAGACCGCCATGGCAAATCTCTGCGCGTTTGCGGATCGCTATGCCGCCATGCCGGCCCTTGCCTATACGCACTATCAGCCCGCGCAGCTGACGACCATCGGCAAGCGCGCGTCGCTGTGGCTGCAGGATCTGATGCTCGACCTTGAGGAGGTGCAGGACACGCTGCGCGCGTTCCGCTTTCTCGGCTGCCGCGGCACGACCGGTACGGAGGCGAGCTTCGTCGAGCTGTTTGACGGCGATACGGCGAAGATCGACGAGATGAACCGGCAGATCGCCGCCGAATTCGGCTTTTCCCGCTGCTATCCCGTCTGCGGGCAGACATACCCCCGAAAGCTTGACAGCCGCATCCTGAACGCGCTGTCGTCCATCTGCCAGAGCGCGTGCCGCATGGCGACGGATATCCGGCTCCTGCAGCACGACCGGCAGGTCGAGGAGCCGTTCGAGGACAAGCAGATCGGCTCGTCCGCCATGCCGTATAAGCGCAATCCCATGCGCTGCGAGCGCATCTGCTCGCTGGCCCGCTATGTCATTGCCGACGCGCAGAACGCGCCCATGACGGCCATGACGCAATGGCTTGAGCGGACGCTGGACGACTCAGCCAACCGCCGCATCAGTCTGCCGGAGGCGTTTCTGGCGACGGACGGCGTGCTGCGCCTTGTGCAGAACGTCACGAAGGGGCTGCATGTGAATGAGAAGATCGTGGAAAAGCTTGTGCGGGATTATCTGCCGTTCATCGCGACGGAAAACCTGATGATGGCCGCCGTCAAGCGCGGCGGCGATCGCCAGCAGCTGCACGAGATCATCCGCGAAGCGTCCATGCAGGAGACGGCGAAGATGAAAAACGGCGAAAGCTGGGATCTGGTGTCCCAGCTGGCTGCCCGGCCGGAATTCGGCATGACGGCCGAAGAAATTCACGCAGAGCTCGAGCCCAGCCGCTATATCGGCCGCTGCCCGGAGCAGGTCGCAGCCATGACAAGCGCCTGCCGCGCACTGATCGGAGCAGACGCCCAGCAAGCGGAGGAATTGACGCTATAAAAGAGAAATATGCCCGCGAGGGACGCACTCAGGCGTCTGCCGCGGGCTTTTTCTCTTCTTCTGTGTCCAGATACTGCGCTTCCGCATCCAGAATTGCCGCTTGCAGCTTTCCCCACGCATGCTGTGCCTCCGGAATGGTTCCCAGCTCGTCCAGAACCTCGTCGATCGCCCCGCAGAGGCGGGCATAGAGCTTTGCATAATCGGTCATAATAGAACCTCCTGTCCAAAAATAATATAATTAGTATAGCACATTTTTTCCGGTTAGTGAACTATCACTAATTATTTTTTTGAAAAAAGATACCATAGTGATATACCATTAGGAGGAATCACTATGGACACCCGCGAAGCCATTGCCAGACGAATCCGGGAGCTTTGCCGTCAGCGTGGGATCACGCCGAACGGGCTTGCGACGACCTCTGCGGTTCCGCAGGCGACGATCAAAAGCATTCTGAACGGCGAGAGCAAAAATCCCGGTGCCGTTACGATCAAAAAGCTCTGCGACGGCTTTGAGATCACCCTCGGCGAGTTTTTCTCAACGCCAGAATTTGACGCGTTGGAGCAGGAGATCAAATAAGCGTGAAAAAGGCTCCCCTTTCAAGGGACGCTGGCGCGAAGTGCCTGAGGGGTTGCGGCGGGAAGCAGCGAAAAGCGAAAGCCCAATGCGAATCCGCACGCACTAAAGGTTCCCCTTGGGCTCAAGGGGAGCTGGCCCGAAGGGCCTGAAGGGATTCGAACGCCGCAAATTTCGGAGCACTCTGAATCTTGCTGCATATCCCCTCCGGCATTTGCTGACGCAAATGCCACCTCCCCTTACTGCGCGGGGCGCAGCAAGAGGAGGCTTTGAAACGGGACATCGGCCCCTATATAGGAAATAAACAGACGCCTGCCCCTCACGGGGCAGGCGTCTTTGCACTTACAGATATTTCGCGTCGTAATTGTTGATGTACCGGTCATGACGGGACTGGCGTTTGACGAGGATGAATGCGATCGTGAACAGGACAGCCACGAACGCGACGAACAGCCAGCCGTAGTGGACGGATTCGATCGTTGCGATGTAGTCGTAGCAGCCGTGCAGGAACGCGGGCAGAAGCAGGGCCAGCACCCGGCAGAGCTTGGATGCGCCGCCTCGCCCCTGTCCGTGCAGACGTTTGGCAAGGCCGTACCACACACCCATAAACACACCGAAGCAGGCGTGGCCCGGCACGGCGGTCACGGCGCGCACGAGCGCGGTCGACAGGCCGTACATCAGCACGTAGCTGATATTCTCCCACAGCGCAAAGCCCAGCGCGACGAATACCGCGTACACAACGCCGTCAAACTGGCAGTTGAAGGCGGCGGAGTTCCACGTCCGGCGCTTGAGCAGGAAATATTTTGCGCCCTCCTCGGAAAACGCGACGACGCCGAAATACATGAGTACGTTGTACGGCGTGCTGTTCTCCGGAAAATACCGGCCCAGCAGCCAGCTGCCGAAGCGCTCAAGCAGGAGCGCGATAAACGTCGCGGCGATGCCGTACAGCACGAGCGAAATAAGCAGCGGCGCGGGCTCCCTTTCCAGCCTGTCCGCGCGGTAGACATGGACGAGCAGGAAAACAGCCGGGATCACAGCTGCGGCGATCAGGATCGGGTTGGTATAAAAGAACAGCATACATCGCATCTCCCTATTGGCTTATGCGGATATTGAAGCACAAAAGCGGAAAAAAGTCAATTCGCGTTTTTCTTGCCGATACGCCTGCGCCGTGGTATACTAAAGCAAAACGGCATGGGAGGCGAGAGAATGCAGGATACGGCGCTGATGCTCCATACGCTTCTGGAGCTTGGCGAGAGCATGCTGGCTGACGGCGCGGATGTGCGCCGCGTGGAGCAGACGCTTACGCGCATGGGGCTGGCCTATGGCGCGGTGCGGATGGATGTGTTTGTCATCACGTCGAGCATCGTGCTGACGATGTGCTTCCCGGACGAGACGAGCGTCACACAGACGCGACGGATCGAAAAATCCGCCGTGACGGACTTCGGCAAGCTGGAGGCCATCAACGCCATCAGCCGCAGCTATTGCCAAAAGCCCTTTCCCGTGCAGGAGCTGGCTGACCGGCTGCATCTGGCAAAGAGCTGCCGCCCCGCGCAGTGGAAGCTGTTCGCGGGCAGCAGTCTGGCTGCGGGTGCGCTGACGGTGTTCTTCGGAGGCACGGGACCTGATGGGCTGGCGGCGGCGGTCTTTGCGCTGGCGCTGTGCCTGCTGCAGACGTATCTGCCGCTGATCTGCAGAAACAAGGTGCTGTTCAACTTTCTCGCGGCCTTCTGTGTCGGGAGTCTGATCGGCCTTGCCTGCCGCGCGCTTCCGGCGCTGCACGGCGACAAGATCATCATCGGCGATATCATGCTGCTGATCCCCGGCCTCGCGTTTACGAACGCGGTCAAGGATATTTTCATCGGCGATACGATCTCGGGCGTCATGCGCCTGATCGAGACGGTTTTATGGGCGGCGGCGCTGGCGCTTGGCTTCGCGCTGTCCGGATGGCTGCTGGGGGTGTGACGGATGCAGAACGTGATCGGGCTTCTGACGGCGCTGCTCGGCTCCGCCGGGTTTGCGCTGATCTTCAATGTGCGTAAACAGCTGCTGCCGCTGGCGGCGCTGGGCGGCGCGCTGTGCTGGGGGAGCTATCTGCTCGCCGGGCAGGCGACGGACTCTGTTTTTCTGCAGTCCTTTGCAGCCAGCGCCGTGACGGCGGTCTGGTCGGAGGTGCTCGCGCGCGTGAAGAAGACGCCTGCGCAGCAGTATCTTATCATCGGCCTCATTCCGCTCGTGCCCGGCGGGACGCTCTATTATGCCATGAGCGCGCTCGTCCGGCAGGACTGGGCGCAGGCGCAGCGCTACGGCTACCGGGTCAGTGCGTTTGTGCTCGGCATTGCGGCGGGCGTGAGCCTGACGCTGAGCCTTCTGGACATGATTTTGAACGCGCGCAGGCGCATGCAAAAAAGAAAGTAGGAGTGTTTTCATGGAAAACCGCTGCATCATCGTCTCCGGCGGCGTCTTCGGCCCTGCGCCGGAGAAGCAGCCGGGCGATTTTATCATCGCCTGCGACCGGGGCTACGCCTATTGCGGCCGGCTCGGCCTGATGCCGGATCTGTTCATCGGCGATTTTGATTCCTATTCCGGTGCAGTCGCGCCGGGCGTGGCCGTTGAACGGCTGATACCGGAGAAGGACGACACGGACACCGGGCACGCGATCACATACGCGCTGTCGCATGGCTTCCGGGAGCTGGTTCTCGTCTGCGCGTTGGGCGGGCGGCTGGATCACACACTGGCAAATCTGCAGAACGCGGCAAATGCTGCCGCGCAGGGCGCGTCCGTGACCATTCTGGACGAGGGGACAGAGATCACCTTCCTGACACACGGAACGCTCCGCCTGAAAAAGCGTCCCGGCTGGGGCCTGTCCGTGTTTTCTCTCTCGGATGCCAGCACGGGCGTGTGCCTGCGCGGGGTGAAATATGAATTGGAGAATGCCGCGCTCGACAATCGCTTTCCGCTCGGCGTGAGCAATGAATTTGACGCGCCGGAGGCGGAGATCGCGGTCGGGCAGGGCATTCTGCTGGTCATGCAGACGAAAAAATAGGAAACAGACAGAAAAAAGCGGCTGCCGAAGCAGCCGCTTTTTTGTATGGGTTTTGAAATTAGTTCAGCTCGGTGATGCCGTCGATGCGGATCTGGAAGGACGGAGCGGACTGATAGGAAGACTCATGGTAGTAGCCATCGGCAATGCCTTCTTCGCTGTCAGCGACCCAGTCACCGTCGGTGTCAACCATCATGGCGGAAGTCACATGGCCTTCGGCGTCACATTCGATCTTGCACTTCTGCGTATTGGTCAGCTCGAAGTTGTCACCGGTAACGGTGAACTTGCTGGTATCGAAGACGTGCAGGCTGCCGTCCTTGATAGCCGCGATGGTCTCGTCAACCTTCTCCTGGGTGCCGGGAGCGCAGGACTCGCCGAGCGGAGTGAGGGTAACGGCGTCAGCCTCATAGCCCTGGCACCAGTTGGTGTCGAAGGACTCGCCGTTCATGACGGCGTTGAACGCATACTCATAGAAGACTTCCCAAACGTTGGTCGGGGAGGTCAGAGCAGCGGTCGGAGCGACTGCGAGCATATCGACGTTGTAGCCGACGCAGTAGACGGTCGTGCCGGCGTCGAGGGCTTCCTGGCAGGCGGACGGAGCGCCGGTGGAGTCGGCGTGCTGGCTGACGATGATGCAGCCGTCGGCGATCAGAGCCTTGGCAGCCTCGTTCTCAGCGGTGATGTTGAACCAGGAGTTGGTGTACTGCACCTGCATGGCGACATCGGGAACGATGCTCTGCAGGCCAAGGAAGAACGCGGTGTAGCCGGAAACGACCTCTGCGTACGGATAAGCGCCGACATAGCCGATCTTGATCTTGCCGTCAGCAGTCTTGTTCTTGTCTTCGACCTTGCCTTCGTCGATGAGCTGCTGCAGCTTCATGCCGGCGACGACGCCGCCGACGTAGCGGGCTTCATAGATGCCGGTGAAGGCGTTGTGGAAGTTGTCGAGGCCAGAAGCCTTGGCGGTATCGCCGGTCATTGCAACAAACTGCACATCGGGATATTCCTCAGCAGCCTGCAGGCAGAAGGACTGATGGCCGTAGGAGTTGGTGATGACGATCTGGCAGCCCTGGTCGACACAGTCGACAGCGGCGTCATAGCAGGTCTCGTCTTCGCCGATGGAGTATTTCCAGACGATGTTGCTTTCGCTGATACCCAGAACCTTAGCCGCTTCCTGGATACCCTTGATATGGGAGTAGGTGTAGCCTTCGTTTTCGTCGCCGATCAGAACGACGCCGATCTTGATGTCGGTACCGACAGCGTCGCCGGTGGGCTCAGCGGTTTCGTCCTCGGCCGGAGCGTCGGTTTCTTCCGCGGGAGCGGCGGTTTCTTCGTTGTTGGTCTCAGCCGGAGCGGGCGCGTCGGTCTTTTCCTCGGTCTTGGCAGTGGAAGCGCAGGCGACCAGAGCGAAGACCATGACCACGGCGAGAAGCAGCGCGATAATCTTTTTCATGTGTTCGTTCCTCCTAAAAAAATTTGCAGCGGATGCCGCAATCCTGCTGTGCGAAGCCGTACAGCAAATTCGGATATCTGTATTTTAATTGATTCTATGCAAAAAAGCAATCTGTTTTTTCGGGTTTATGGGCATAAATACACAAAAAGTTTCAGGAGAAGCTAAAAAACTTTTAGGTTTTTCGGCGCTTTGTTATAATTGCCTGATTCGAGCAGTCTGATTTCGTGAAGAACGCCCAAGAACATAAGTGGAAATTCTGCGGGCTATTATGATATGATATTTCAGTAGGGCCGTGGGCCCGCGCCTGATCTGCCGCATAGAAGGCGCTTTTCGCAAAGGAGCACAAAATCGTGAGGACATTTGTTGTAAAGGGAAATCTCTGCTTCAGCCGCAGCATGGACGAGCTGATTTGCATGGAGCACAGTTATATTGTCGTTGAGGACGGCCACGTTGCGGGCGTCTTCCGGACGCTTCCGGAGCGCTGGGCGCAGCTGCCGGTTCTGGACTACGGCGACCGGCTGATCCTGCCGGGCATGACCGACCTGCATGTCCACGCGCCACAGTTTGCCTTCCGCGGGCTCGGTATGGATATGGAGCTGCTGGAATGGCTGAATACCTATACCTTCCCGGAGGAGTCGAAATACAAGGAGCTGGACTACGCGGACAGGGCCTACGGCAGCTTTGTGGACCATCTGCTGCACAGCACGACCACGCGCGCGGCCGTTTTCGCCACCATCCACGTGCCTGCTACGGAGCTTCTTATGCAGAAGCTGGAGGACGCCGGGCTTTTCTGCTATGTCGGCAAGGTCAACATGAACCGCAACTCGCCGGTCTATCTGCGCGAGATCTCGACCAATCAGGCCCTGCGGGATACCGAGCGCTGGCTCTGCGAGACGAAGGAGCGCTATGCGCACGTAAAGCCCATCCTGACGCCGCGCTTCATCCCGTCCTGCACGGACGATCTGATGTACGGGCTTGCGCGCCTGCAGGCGAAATACGGCGTGCCCGTGCAGAGCCATCTGTCGGAAAACTATTCCGAGATCGCATGGATCCGGGAGCTGTGTCCGCGCTCGAAGCACTACGGCGACGCGTATGAGCAGTTCGGGCTGTTCGGCGGCGAATACCCGTGTATCATGGCGCACTGCGTCCACTCGAATGAGGATGAGCAGGCGCTGATGAAGAAAAACGGTGTGTTTATTGCGCACTCGCCGGAATCGAATATGAATCTGGCCTCCGGCGTCGCGCCGATCAACAAATTCCTCGATAACGGCCTGCGCGTCGGCCTCGCGACCGATGTCGCCGGCGGCAGCCACGAGAGCATGCTGCGCGCCATGACCCATGCCATTCAGGCCTCCAAGCTCCGCTGGCGGCTGTACGATCAGGCGGTAAAGCCGCTGCCCTTCGAGCGGGCGTTTTATCTTGCCACCATGGGCGGCGGCGCGTTCTTCGGAAACGTCGGAAGCTTCCTGGATGGGTATGAATTTGACGCCGTCGTGCTCGACGACGCGTCGCTCGACCATCCGCAGGAGCTTTCCGTCCGCGCCCGGCTCGAGCGCGCGGCCTATCTGGCTGACGACCGGAATCTGACGGCGAAATTTGTCGCCGGGCAAAAAATTCTCGGTTGACAAACAGGCGGGGATCCGATACAATACAGCAGCAAACCGCATAGCGCCCGGTCCTGGATAACCCATCCGGGCGCAGACAGTTCGGAACCATCCTGTCTTTAAATAAAACTAGGGAAAGCAGGATGGGCGCAGTGCGCCCATCTTTTTTATCCCTCCAAGTAACCCAAATCGCGCGGCTTGCAGAAGGAGGACAACCCATGAAAAAACTCACCACCCGCCAGATCGCGTTGAACGGCGTCGTCGCCGGACTCTACGCGGCCATCACGATCCTGACCGCCTCGTTTGCCTACGGGAATATCCAGTTCCGTATTGCGGATAGCCTGTGCGTGCTCGTCGTGCTGGAGCCGAGTCTGACCGTCGGACTGACGCTCGGCTGCCTGATCTCCAACATTTTTTCGACCGTCTCCGCGCTCGATATCGTTATCGGCACGGCTGGGACGCTGCTCGGCTGCCTGCTGGCGGCGAGAGTGAAAAAGGACTGGCTCGTGCCGGTGCCCGTGATCCTTGCAAATGCCGTGCTGGTCGGCGCGATGCTGGCCTACGTGCTGACGCCGGACGCGCTTGTGCAGGGATTTTTCATCAACGGCGGCGAAGTGCTGCTCGGCGAGATGGTCGTTTTGTATCTGCTCGGCGTGCCGCTGCTGCTGTTCTTCCGCCGCTCGGGTCTGATGGAAAAGCTCCTGCGAAGCCCGTCCCGCTGACGGCCGGACTCTCTTGACAAACGAAGCCCCCGCCATGCGGCGGGGGCTTCGCTGTCTCTTACAGATGCAGCACGCGGTCGCGGATCTCCTGGGTGCGGCCCTGGTTCCAATACTGGGTGCCGATGTAGCCGCAGGTGCGGCGGGCGACGTTCATCTTGGACTGATCGGTGTTGCCGCACTGCGGGCAGACCCAGATGAGCTTGCCGTCTTCGTCCTCCTTGATCTCGATCTCGCCGTCGTAGCCGCAGACCTGACAGTAATCGGACTTCGTGTTGAGCTCGGCGTACATGATGTGGTCATAGATGAACTTCATGACCTCCAGCACGGCGTCGAGATTCTGCTGCATATTCGGGACCTCGACATAGCTGATCGCGCCGCCGGGGGAGAGCGCCTGGAACTGCGACTCGAAGGCCAGCTTGTCAAAGGCGTTGATGTGCTCGGTCACGTGGATGTGATAGGAATTTGTGATATAGTTCTTATCCGTGATGCCGGGGACAATGCCGAAGCGCTTCTGCAGGCACTTGGCGAATTTATACGTCGTGGACTCCAGCGGCGTGCCGTAGAGCGAGAAATCGATGTCCGTTTCGGACTTCCACTTGGCGCAGGCGTCGTTCAGATGGTGCATGATGTCGAGCGCAAACGGCGTGGCGGCCGGATCGGTGTGGGACTTGCCGGTCATGTACTTGACGCACTCATAAAGTCCCGCGTAGCCGAGCGAGATCGTCGAATACCCGCCGTAGAGCAGTTTATCGATGGGCTCGCCCTTTTTGAGTCTGGCCAGCGCGCCGTACTGCCAGAGGATGGGCGCGGCGTCAGACAGCGTGCCCTTCAGCCGGTTGTGGCGGCACATGAGCGCGCGGTAGCACAGCTCCAGCCGATCGTCGAAGATCTTCCAGAACTTGTCCAGCCCGCCGCCGGACGACAGTGCGATATCGACCAGATTGATCGTCACGACGCCCTGATTGAACCGGCCGTAATACTTCGGCTTGCCCGGCTCATAGTTGCCCGCGTTTGCGATGTTGTTCCAGCCGTTGCCGGAGCGGTCGGGCGTCAGGAAGCTGCGGCAGCCCATGCAGGTGTACACATCGCCGTGGCCCGGCGTTTCGCCCTTGGAGAGCTTCAGCTCGCGCATTTTCTTCTCCGAGATATAATCCGGGACCATCCGCTTGGCCGTGCAGCGGGCGGCCAGCTTTGTCAGCTCCCAATAGGGGCTGTCCTCTGTGATATTGTCCTCCTCGAGCACATAGATGAGCTTCGGGAAGGCCGGGGTGATCCACACGCCCTTTTCATTTTTGACGCCCTCGATGCGCTGGCGGAGCGTTTCTTCGATGATGATGGCAAGGTCTTTCCGCTCCTGCTCGTTCCGGGCTTCGCCGAGATACATGAAGACGGTGATGAAAGGGGCCTGTCCGTTGGTGGTCATGAGCGTGACGACCTGATACTGGATGGTCTGCACGCCGCGGCGAATTTCGTCGCGCAGGCGCGTCTCGACGACGTTGGTGATGGCTTCCTCCGAGGGCTGTACACCGAAGGACTTGATCTCCTCGAGGACAGAGCGGCGGATCTTCTGCCGGGAAATATCAACGAACGGGGCCAGATGCGTCAGAGAAATGGACTGGCCGCCATACTGGTTCGAGGCGATCTGCGCGATGATCTGCGTCGCGATGTTGCAGGCTGTCGAGAAGCTGTGCGGCTTTTCGATGAGCGTGCCGGAAATGACCGTGCCGTTCTGCAGCATATCCTCCAGATTGACCAGATCGCAGTTGTGCATGTGCTGGGCGAAGTAATCCGCGTCGTGGAAGTGGATGATGCCCTCGTTGTGCGCGTCGACGATATCCTGCGGCAGCAGCACGCGGGCCGTCAGGTCCTTCGACACCTCGCCGGCCATATAGTCACGCTGGACGGCGTTGACGGTGGGGTTCTTGTTGGAGTTTTCCTGCTTGACCTCCTCGTTGTTCGACTCGATCAGGGACAGGATCTTCTCGTCCGTCGTGTTGGATTTGCGCACGAGCGTGCGGGTATAGCGGTATGTAATATAATTCTTGGCGACCTCGAACGCGCCGTGGGCCATGATCCGGTTTTCGACCAGATCCTGAATTTCCTCCACGGACAGCGCGCGGTTCATGGACAGACAGCTGTTTTCCACGCTTTCGGCGATGCGGCGGATCTGCATCGGCGTCAGCCGCTCGTCCTCCGAGACGACATTATTGGCCTTGGTCACGGCAGCGATGATCTTGACGATATCGAACGTTGCCTCCGAGCCGTTTCGTTTGATGATCTTCATGGCGGTTCCTCGCTTTTTCTATATTGTGCGCGCGCAAAAAAACGCGCGGGGACAGGTCTGTTGTGACCGCTTCCCGGTGCGGTGCAGTCATAACTATACCGGATATTGTGCCCGATGTCAAGAGCTTGCCTCTATATTTTGTGGATATCGCAAACAAAAAATATCGTGAAACACAATATCTTGTGTTTCACGATATCTGCACATATAAATTCCCTGATATTGCAGGGATTATTGGTTCTCCCGGTAGCGGGCGAGGAACTGCTTTGTGCGTTCGGCCTGCGGGTTTTCGATCACGTCATGTGCCGGGCCCTGTTCGACGATCACGCCGCCGTCCATGAAGATCACGCGGTTTGCGACGTCCCGGGCAAAGGCCATTTCGTGCGTGACGATGATCATCGTCATATGCTGCTCGGAAAGCGACCGGATGACCTTCAGGACCTCGCCGGTCAGCTCGGGGTCGAGCGCTGAGGTCGGCTCGTCAAAGCAGAGGATATCCGGCTGCAAGGCCAGCGCCCGGGCGATGGCGACGCGCTGCTGCTGGCCGCCGGAGAGCTGGTGCGGGTACAGATCCATCTTTTCCTTCAGCCCCACCTGCGTCAGAAGCTCCTCCGCACGGGCAGCGATCTGCGCGTGGATCTGCTTTTTATGGGGCTTGTAATCCGGCTGCTCCTTTGCCAGAAGCTCACTTGCCAGCATGACGTTCTGCCGGGCCGTATACTGCGGGAACAGATTGAAATTCTGGAACACGAGGCCAAAATGCAGCCGCTTGCGGCGGATCTCGCTCTCTTTTTGCGTATTGGGATCGGCGTCGTCAAAGAGCGTTTCGCCGTTCACCGCGATCTGTCCCTCGTCGGGGACGGTCAGGAAATTGAGGCAGCGCAGCAGCGTCGTCTTGCCGCTGCCGGACGAGCCGATGATGGCGACTGTCTCGCCCTTTTCCAGAGAAAAATCGACGCCCTTCAGGACGACGGTGTCCTTGTCGAAGCTTTTTTTCAGATTTCTGACTTCCAGAACAGACATGGGGCCGCCTCCTTACGCTTTGAAATAGTCGAGCTTCTTCTCCAGCTTGTCAAGCAGCAGCTGCAAAATGCCGGAGAACAGCAGATAATACAGACCCGTGAAAAACAGCGGCCAGATCGCGCCGGAAATGCCCTGCGAGCCCTTTAAGAACGCCTGACCGGCCCAGATGATCTCCTGCAGGGCAATGATGCGCGACAGGGATGTGTCCTTGACCAGTGTGATGATCTCGTTGGACATGGGAGGCACGATGCGCTTGACCATCTGCAGAAGCGTGACCTTGAAGAAGATCTGCGTGCTTGTCATGCCGAGCACCTGCCCGGCCTCCTGCTGGCCCTTGGGCACGCCCTGGATGCCGCCGCGGAAGATCTCGGAGAAATAGCATGCGTAATTGAAAATAAACGCGATGGAGGACGCGAGGAAGCGCCCGGCCTCGCCGCTGCCCCAGATGTTTCTGCCCAGCACAAGACCGGGGAAGTAGTAAAACACCAGCAGCTGCAGCATCAGCGGCGTGCCGCGCACGACCCAGATGATGAAGCGCACGATGATCCGGATGGGCTTGAAGTCGACATAGCTCCAGATCTGGAACCGCTGCCACCACGTGAGCTTTGCGTTCTTCGGCAGATTTTTGAGAAGCGGGCGCAGAAAGCCGAGCGGCGCCCAATTGCTCATGGAGCCAAAGGAAATGATGAGTCCCAGCGGGATCGCGCCGATCAGCGTCACAAAAAACAGCTTCAGCGTCTGCAAAAAGCCAATATTCAGCGCCTGAAATACAATGGGGAACTGCTCAGAAAATGTCGTCATGGTTTGCTACCGCCTGTCTTTAGTCTGGACACGGCGATTTCCCCGGCGCCCGCGCCGGGGAAATCCGTGTATGATCTTACCG
>CAKUND010000041.1 GCA_934668295.1 uncultured Oscillospiraceae bacterium | reverse complement strand
GCGGGAAGGTCGAGGCTCATGAGAGCTTCCACAGTCTTCTGGTTGGGGTTGAGAATATCGATCAGTCTCTTGTGGGTTCTGCGCTCGAACTGCTCACGGGAGTCCTTGTACTTATGAACAGCGCGAAGGATGGTGACGACCTCCTTCTTGGTCGGCAGCGGGATGGGGCCGGAAACGGAAGCGCCGTTGCGCTTGGCGGTTTCGACGATCTTCTCGGCGCTGGCGTCGATGAGCTGATGATCGTAAGCCTTGAGGCGGATTCTGATCATTTCCTGATTTGCCATGTTGTGTTTTTCCTCCTTGAATAACGTACTCAGTGGTTTCTTTGATCTCTGGGTACGGTCGAGTCTCGCAATACGCTAAGCCGTGCGTATCATTCTGCGCCATGAAAAAAGGCCGACGTTGTCGGCCATTTATCACCGCAGCGATATACGCTGTACTGTGATCCTCAGCCGCCCGATGACCGGACATACTCCGCAGAAGTTACCGCCCGTGGCGCAATCTCCTGCATCATCGCAATGACACGCGTGGGTGCGTTGCATACCCTTTTCGCGCGCTCATATATCATATAACAAATCCCCCTTGGTGTCAAGGGGGATTTTCAATATTTTTTGTTCAAAACAGCAGAACTTTCGCGCCCCGTTTTGGCCCTTTTGCCGAATTCCGGCGCTTATTTCTTCCGCCACGTGCTCGGCATCAGCAGCACCAGCATCGGGTACAGCTCCAGCCGCCCCAGCAGCATATCGATGCACAGCACGACCTTTGCCAGCGGCGAGAAGAACGCGAAATTCCCCGCCGGACCGCACAGCCCGAGGCCGGGGCCGATGTTGTTGAACGTGGCAAGCACGGCGGTCAGCGTCGTCGAGCCGTCATAGCCGTCGAGCGAGACGAGCAGCACGGACGCCGCAGCGATCAGCACATACAGTATAAAATAGGTACTCACCGCGCGGACCGTCTCACCGGAGACGGGCTTGCCGTCGACGGTGATGACCTTGACCGTGTGCGGGTGCAGGATCTTGCGCAGCTCCGCCTTGGCCGCCCGCATGAGAATGACGACGCGCGAGACCTTCAGACCGCCGCCGGTCGAGCCCGCGCTCGCGCCGACGATCATGAGAAGCACCAGAATGACGCGCGAGAACTCCGGCCACAGGTTAAAATTCTCCGTGCCGTAGCCGGTCGTGGTGATGACGGACGAAACGGTAAACGCCGCGTGGTGCAGGCTGTAGCCGAAATCGCCGTGATAGAGGCTTTTAATGTTGAAGGTAATGAGCAGCGTCGAGATCACGATGATCGACACGTACCAGCGCAGCTCCGTGTTCTTCCACGCGAGATCGAATTTTCTGCGCAGCAGGAAGAAATAGATTGAGAAATTCACGCCGAACAGCGCCATGAAGACCGTCGTGACCGTCTGCGTATAGGCGCTGTAGGAGGCGAAGGAGTCGTTTCTGATGGCAAAGCCGCCCGTGCCTGCCGTGCCGAACGCATTGCAGAGCGAATCGAACAGCGGGTCGCCGCCCGCCAGATACAGAATGATCTGCACAACTGTCAGACCAAAATAAATGCCGTAGAGGATCTTGGACGAGTCGACCATGCGCGGGACCATCTTGGACACCGTCGGCCCGGGGCTCTCGGCGCGCAGCAGGTGGATGGCCTGCCCGCCGTCCATGCGGACGATGGCCAGCATGAACACAAGGATCCCCATGCCGCCGATCCAGTGTGAAAGGCTCCGCCAGAAGAGCATGCAGCGGTCAAGCGGCTCAACCGCCGGCAGGATGCTCGAGCCGGTCGTCGTAAAGCCGGAGATCATCTCGAACACCGCGTCGAGGTAAAACGGGATCTGCCCCGACAGCGTGAACGGCAGCGCGCCCACGAGCGACAGCACGATCCAGCTCAGCGCGACGGCGATCAGGCCCTCCTTCGCGTACATGGCGCTGCGCTTTCTGCCGCCAAGGCCGAGCGCCAGCGCGCCCAGCACGGCCGCGCCCAGCAGCACCCACAGAAAATACCAGCCGTTCTTTTCCCGGTAAAGGACCGCCACCAGCAGCGGCAGCAGCATGAGCGCGGCCTCGATCAGAAGCACCGCGCCCAGCACATATACAATGACCCGCTTATTCATGCCCCGGCCCTCTTGCAAGGATGTCCTCGAGCCGTCCGAGTCCCGCGCTGCACGTCACGACAATGACGCTGTCGCCGGGCTCGATGGCGTCCTGGCCGCTGGGGATGATGATCTGCCCGCCCCGGCCGATGCAGCCGATCAGCAGATTCTCCCGCAGCTTCAGCTCCTGCAGCGGAACGCCGCAGAGCTTCGAGCCCTCGGACACGCGGAACTCCAGCGCCTCAGCCTTGCCGCCGACAAGCTTGTAGAGCGTCTCGATCTGCGAGCTGCTGCCGGAATTCTGCATGGCGCGGACATACCGGCAGATGAGGTTCGAGGCGGAATTGCGCGGATTGAACACACTTCCCAAGTCCATGCTGTCAATGATGGACTGGAAGGACGTGCGGTTGACCTTGGTGATGACCTTGACCTTCGGCCAGGTTTTGCGGATATACATGCCGATGAGCACGTTTTCCTCGTCGATGCCGGTCAGCGCGGCGACCGCACCGGTCGTCTCGATGCCGCATTCGCGCAGGAACGCCTCGTTCGTGCCGTCTCCGCGCAGGATCTCCGCCTTCGGCAGCAGCACGGAAAGCTCCTCGCAGCGCTCGGGGTCACTCTCGATGATCTTCACGTCAAGCCCCGCCTCGACAAGCTGCTTTGCAAGATAATATGCGATGCGTCCCCCGCCGATGAGCAGCGCGCTGCGCACGCGCCCCGCCGCCAGCTTCATCTGCCGGAAGAACTGCTGCGCGCCCGCATAGGACGCAACGAAGGAAATGCGGTCGCCGGCCTGCAGCCGGAACGAGCCGGAGGGGATATGGATTTCCTGCTCCCCGCGCTCGACCGCGCAGATCAGGACCTTTGCCTTTGTGATGCCGGGCAGCTCCATCAGCGTCCGGCCCGCCAGCGGCGAATCCGCCGGCAGCTGGAATTTCAGCAGCTCGACCTCGCCGCCGAAGAAGGTGTCGGTCTTGATGGCCGACGGAATGCGCAGCGTGCGCGCCATCTCTGTCGCGCAGATGAGCTCCGGGTTGACGGACAGGCTCAGGCCCAGATCGTCGGAAATGAGCGACAGCTCCCCCGCATATTCCGGGTTCCGGACGCGGGCAATGGTGTGCTTCGCGCCGATCTTCTTCGCGATCAGGCAGCACAGCAGGTTCAATTCGTCCTGCGCCGTCACCGCAATGACCAGCTCCGCCTCGTCGACGCCCGCTTCCATCTGTGTGGCATACGTCGCGCCATTTCCTTCGATGCTCAGAATATCCAGATCCTCGACTGTCCGCCGCAGCGGCGTTTCGCTGCGGTCGACAATGGTGATCTCATGCCCCTCGCGCGAGAGCTGCTCGGCCAGCGCGCTGCCAATCTTTCCGTCGCCCACGATCACGATCCGCATAATCTCAACTCCCTTTTCTCTGCATCCGTTCGGAATTTGTAACAGACATTGTACCACGCCTCCCTCTTTTTTGCAACCGGCCCCCGGTAAAGCTGCCGTTCAGGAATGTTCCCTCTTGCCCGATGCGGGAAAAGGCGGTATACTAGGTTAAAATATCTGCCGCTGCCCCCACGGAGCTTCGTAGGGGTCGATGCCGGTCACAGCCGTTCGCGACGAAGGAGCGTTACGGATGTGGGTCTGCCGCTTGCCGGTACACATCGACCATGCAGAACGCGCCGTTTTTTACGAAACTCTTCGGCGAATTCGTGACTTTCCAGTGGGCCGACAGAGTCGTCGGCCCCTACGGCGAAGCTTCGATGCACTCGTACCCCGTAGGGGCGGACGACTCTGTCCGCCCGCGGGACGCACCGCTTTTTACGGGAATCTGCGGCGAATCTGTACTCCCCGCAAATTTCGACCGCAAAGCGAATTTACCGCAGCCATTCAAAGGCAGCTACTGTCAAGTTTGGTGTACCGCGGCAGGCGGCGCGTAGTATCGTGTCCGTAAGGTGACTTGGTGTGCTCGTAACGACTGAAAAATCGGTGCTTACCTGAATTGTACCCGCAGCACGCACCAAACCGTAACCCAGCGCCTCTTTTCTCCCCTATCTTTTCTCTTGCGAGAGAAAAGATAGGGCTGCCGGAGGCACGTTCCTAAAAACATCCACCCCATTCACGGAGGTTTACTATGAAACACCCCTACCTGCAAACCGGAAAGATCGTCAGCACGCACGGCGTGCGCGGCGAGGTCAAGCTGCTGCCCTGGGCCGACGGCCCGGAATTCCTGCTGCAGTTCCATACAGTTTATCTGGACGGAACGCCCTACCGGGTCGAGCAGTCGCGCGTGCAGAAGACCTGCGTGCTTCTGAAGCTCGAGGGCATCGACACCGTAGAGGCCGCGAGCGCGCTGCGCGACAAGGTCGTCTCCATCGCGCGCGCGGACGCGAAGCTGCCGGAGGGCAGTCTGTTCATCGCCGATCTTCTGGGGCTTCCGGTCTACGACGGCGAAGCGCTTCTTGGTACGCTGACCGAGGTCATGCCCACGCCGGCCAACGACGTGTACGTCGTAAGATCCGAGGACGGGCAGGAGCACCTGATCCCCTCCGTACCGGATTTCGTGCTTGAACGCAATCTGGACGAGGGCTATATCAGAGTCCGCCTCATTGAAGGGATGTAACGTCATGCGCTTTGATATCATGACGCTGTTCCCGGAGGCCGTTTCTCCCATGCTGAACGCCAGCATTCTCGGCCGGGCGCAGAAAAAGGGCCTGATCGAGATCCACGCCCACCAGATCCGGGACTATACCGCAAACCGTCAGAATCAGGTCGACGATTACCCCTACGGCGGCGGGCGGGGCGCGATCATGCAGTGCGACCCTCTGTGGCGCTGCTGGTGCGCGGTATGTGACGAGATCGGCGCGCCGGTACACACGATCTTCCTCTCCCCCTGCGGCCCTGCCTTCAACCAGGCCAAGGCGCGGCAGCTGCAGGCGAGCTATGACAATCTCATCCTCGTCTGCGGCCATTATGAGGGCATCGACCAGCGGTTTCTGGACGAATGCGTCGACGAGGAGATCTCCATGGGCGATTTTGTGCTCACAGGCGGCGAGATTCCCGCCATGGCCATCGTCGATGCCGTCTCGCGTCTCATCCCCGGCGTGCTCGGCGACGATATCTGCTTTACCGACGAGAGCCATTGGAACGGTCTGCTCGAATACCCGCAGTATTCCCGGCCCGACGAGTGGCACGGGCTGACCGTACCGGAGGTCCTGCGCTCCGGCGACCATGCGAAGGTCGCGCGGTGGCAGAAAAAGCAGTCGATCCTGCGGACACTGCACCGCAGGCCGGATCTGTTTTACAAGCTGCGCTTCCCGTACAAAACGCGGGCCGAGCGTAAATTTATCGCAGAATTGGAGGCAGAGGACGATGCGTTCCGAGATCGAAACCCTAAAAACCTGGATTACCGAAAGTGACAATATCGTGTTCTTCGGCGGGGCCGGCGTGTCGACGGAGTCCGGCATCCCGGATTTCCGCAGCACGGACGGCCTGTACCATCAGAAATTCGACTACCCGCCGGAGACCATCCTGAGCCACACGTTTTTCTACCAGAACCCGGAGTATTTTTTCCGCTTTTACCGTGAAAAAATGCTCCCGCTCGACTATCAGCCGAACGAGGCGCACAAAAAGCTCGCCGCGCTGGAGCAGGCCGGAAAGCTCCGCGCCATTGTCACGCAGAACATCGACGGCCTGCACCAGAAGGCAGGCAGCAAAAACGTCTTCGAGCTGCACGGCTCGGTCTATCGCAATTACTGTGAAAAATGCGGCAAATTCTATCCGCCGGAGTATATCCGGGACACGGACGGCGTTCCCCGCTGCACCTGCGGCGGCCGGATCAAGCCGGATGTCGTTTTATATGAAGAAAGCCTCGATCAGGCTGTGATCGAGGGCGCGGTGCGGGCGATCGCGGACGCGGAGGTGCTCATCGTCGGCGGCACGTCGCTGACGGTCTATCCGGCAGCGGGCCTCATCCGCTACTACCGCGGAAACAGGCTCGTGCTCATCAACCGCGACGAGACGCCGTATGACGGCTATGCGAATCTGATCTTCCGCGATCCCATCGGCAAGGTACTGGGGGCAGTTTAACATGACAAGAACAGAATTTTCCGCGTGGTGCAGCTCTGTCCGCCTGCTTGACGGCGCAACGGGCAGCATGCTCCGCGCCGCCGGCATGCCGGCGGGCGTCTGCTCCGAAAGCTGGATCCTTTCGCATCCGCAGCCGCTGCTCGGGCTGCAGCGCGCCTATCTCGCCGCGGGCAGCGACGTGATCTACGCGCCCACGTTCGGGGCCAACCGCGTGCTGCTTCGCCACCACGATCTGCAAAATGAGGTCACGGCTCTGAACCGCGATCTCGTGCAGCTCAGCCGCGAGGCGGTCGGAACCAGCGCGCTCCTCGCAGGCGACATGACCACAACAGGCAGGCCCATCGCCCCGGGCGACGACAGCGCGTATGCGGAGCTTCTGGAAATTTACCGCGAACAGGCCGAAGCGCTGCTGCGCGCGGACGTCGATCTGTTTGCCGTGGAGACGATGATGGGCGTGACGGAGTGCATGGCCGCAGTCGAAGCCATCCGCAGTCTGTGCGACGCGCCCATTTTATGCACGCTTTCCGTCTATTCCGACGGCAAATGCTACTTTGACAGCTCTGCGGAGGAGGCAGCGGAGGTTCTGCCCGGCCTCGGTGCGGATGCCGTGGGCCTGAACTGCTCATCCGGGCCAGATCAGATGGGCACGGTCGTGCGCATGATGAAAAAAGCCGCGCCGGGCACCCCGATCGCGGCCAAGCCCAACGCAGGGCTGCCCACGATCACGGAGACCGGCGAGGCTGTCTATCATATGGATCCCGAGGCCTTCGCGCGGCATATGCGCGCGCTGAAGTCAGACGGCGCAAGCCTGCTCGGCGGCTGCTGCGGCACGGGGCCCGCGTATATCGAAGCGCTCCGCGCGCTGCGCTGAGCAGTCTCTTATCCGCCCAGCTTTTCGCGCAGATACTCCCGCACCTGCGCAGGCGGCATGCCGAGCGCGAAGCCGAATTCCCCGTAGAGCATTTCCTCGGCCATGCGCCAGCTGCGCAGCTCGGTCGAGTTGACGCCGCGGCGGCTGGCAGATGGGCTGTTCTGCTTGGCATGCAGCGTCTTGCACAGGCGCAGCAGCGCCACGCAGTCGTGCCCGGATAAAATGGCGCGGTAATACTCCCCTGCCGCCCGGCTGTCGGGCGGCACGTCCGCAAGCGGCTCCAGCTCCTTCAGGCGCGGAAGAAGCCGCTCCAGCTCCTCGCGCGTCAGAACGGGCCGCATCACGGCCTTTCCATCGACCGGTGTGTAGATCGTGCCGCCGTGATAATACGGGCGCAGACGGTAATACGCGCGGTTTTTATCCAGTCCCGCAACCTTCAGCTTCCCGGCTTCCTCGACCCGGCACACGCCTTCGACGCCATAAACAATATATTCCCCGACTGAAAACATAGGCTTCCTCCTTCTTTCCCGGATAAACGCAACTTCTTTACAGATACCAGTATACCAGATTCCGAGAAGAAAGTGTAAGCCTTTTTTCAACTTTTTTTGAATTTTTCTCTGATTTGTTTGACGCGCGGGTCAATAGGCCAGCGCGGACTGCACGGTGCGGTGGATAAGGTCGTGACCGGCCTGGGTGGGATGGATGCCGTCTGCGCCGATGAGCGTCGGGAAGACACGGCTTTTGAGGAATTCCGCGCGCAGATCGACCAGCCGGCAGCCGAACGCGCGGCTCAGCTGCGCGACCATGGAGTTATAATACTCCTGCCAGCGGTACAGATGATCGGTGTCGCCCAGCCAGTGCAGGATGTTTTCCGCACTCAGGCCTCTGGTGATGAAGGAAAAATACCGCTCCTGCTCCAGCGGCGGCAGACTGGTCATCGCCACACGGGCGCCCGCGCTCTGCGCCCTGCGGATGGCTGTGCAGTAGCGGTCGATGAACTGCTCCGACGGCGTGTGCGGCAGATGCTCGCTGTCCGGATCCTCTGAGATGGCCTTCCAGTCATAATCGCAGTCGTTGCCGCCGAAGCAGAACAGCACGGTCGTCTCGCCGTCGCAGGCGCCGAGCTTCCGGTCAAGCTGCTTCAGTCCCGCGTCAATGGTCGCGCCCATCTTCGCGTTGTTTTCCACGGTAATGCCCTGTGCGCCGAACGTGTCGAAATCATGCTCCTGGCAAAGATGATAGCTCTGGCCGTTATAGGTGACGCCCTTGATGATGGAGTCGCCGAAAATTTTCAGGTTTTTCATGGGGATCCCTCCTGCTTGTTTGTGTCTCCAGTGTAGCCGCATGGCGGGAAAAAGTCTCCCGATTCCTGCCGCAAAGCGCTCTCCGGGTTCGTTCCCGCCGGTCTACAAAACGAAGTCCGGCACTCTACGCGCAGTAGAGTGCCGGATTTTTGCGAGGAAAGTTCGCGGTGCATAGCCAGAAGCAGTAGAATCCGAACCCGGCAGCACTTCACTCGCCTTCCTGCATTTTTTTGACGATTTCCATAAAGCGGGCGGTCACGCGGTCATAGTTTTCCCTCCGGTGCGGGAACAGACAGCCGGAGCAGTCCTTGATCCCGGACTCTGTATAGCGGAAATTGCCGCCGCAGCCGCGCCCGAGCGCGTAGAGCGGGCAGTAGCAGAACAGGCAGTTAAAATCTTCCGGGTGCTTTGTCTCATGGCAGGGGAAATATTCGCAGTCCCGGTTCTGAAAAAATGCGTAGTGCCGTTCTTCCATCATTCCTTCTCCTTCAGCCGTTCGCACAGCGCCGCGTCCGGCGTGACGACGGCGGTCTGATACGTCGTGTAGATCACCATGCCGGGCTTCGCGCCCGCAGGCTTTTTGACAAATTTCACCGGTGTGTAGTCGACCGGCACGTTCTGGCCGTCGCGGGCCTGCGAATAATACGCCGCAAGCTGCATCGCCTCCGTCACCGTCTGATCGGGCGGCGTCCGGCCGTTCGTTTCGATGATGACGTGGCTGCCGGGGATCTTCTGGACGTGCAGCCAAAGATCTGTTTTGGCCGCCAGCTTCGTCGTCAGCTCGTCGTTCTGCCGGTTGCTGCGGCCGACAAAAATCGGGAAGCCGTCGGAGGATGTGAACCGCATCGGGCGGCTCGGCGGCAGCTTCATGCGCTTTTTGCGGTCTGTCTCGCGCAGATAGCCGCCAGAGACGAGCTCGGCGCGAATTTCCTGAAGATCCCGCGCGGATTCCGCACGCGTGAGCGCGTCGAGGACGCTTGCAAGATACAAAAGCTCCTGCTCGCCCTTCGCGATCTGCTCCGTCAGGATCTTCTCGGCGGTCTTGGCCTTCTGATAGTCCTTATAGAATTTCGCCGCGTTCTGCTGCGGGGAAATGGCCGGGTTGAGAGGAATTTCGATCTCCTTCATGTCCGGGTCGTAGAAATCGGCGGCGCGCAGCTTTGTCTGACCGCGCTTCACGGCGTAGAGATTGGCCGTGAGGATATCGCCGAGACGGCGCAGGCGCTCGCGGTCATGGGTCGCGGCAAGCTCTTTGCGCTGATTTTCGAGCTTGCGTGCCGTGCGCGCGTGCAGATTGGAGACGGCCTTTCGGATGGCCTGCGACGACTGCCGGATGGAATCGGCGCGGTCACGCGCGGCATAAAACCGGTCGAGCAGCTGCGAAAACGAGTCAAACGGCTCCTGCCGGACAAACTCACCGTACTGCGTGACGGGCATGCAGGTGAAGTCCCACGGGCGGTCGTCCTTATATAGAAGCACCGGCTGCGGCGGCGCGGTACGGAGCTGCATGAGCGCGGCGTGAAGACCGGCGGCCAGCGTCGCTTTTTCCTCCGGCGAAAGCGCCGACAGGTCGGTATCCAGATCGCCCGTCAGGCGGAAGGCAAGCTCCCGGCACACGAGCGGGGAAAAGCCGCCGAGCGTCTCCAGAAGCCAGCCGTCAAGCCGCTTCGGCGCTGTCTGCGCCGATAAAAGCGATGCCAGCTCGTCTTCCGTGACGGCGAACGGGTCGCGCTTTCCCTGCGTGGGCGGCAGGTGATAGTAAAGGCCGGGCAGGACC
This sequence comes from uncultured Oscillospiraceae bacterium, assembly GCA_934668295.1. Lineage (GTDB taxonomy): Bacteria > Bacillota > Clostridia > Oscillospirales > Oscillospiraceae > CAG-170. Next base: position 3,521 of record CAKUND010000041.1, on the reverse strand, counting down.
TGCCGCTGCTCGCTCATTTCAAAATCGACCCTGCGCAGGCAGTCAACGATCCGGCCGTCCTCCGATGTCAGGATCAGATTGGAGTTGCGGCCCATGATCTCCAAGATCAGATGCTTCTGCGCGGGGCTCCCCATCTCGTCAGTGCAGTCGAAGGTGAGGTCGAGCAGACGCTCCATCTCCGGCTGCTGCATGGACACAAGGCGGCCTCCCGTCAGGTGCTTGCGCAGGAGCATGCAGAACATGGGCGGCTGCGCCGGGTTTTCGGCGGGCTCGTTCGTCAGATGGATGCGCGGATGATTGGGCGAAGCCGTCAGCAGCAGCCGTCCGCCGCCAGCCGCGCCGCGCATGGACAGGATCAGCGTGTCGCGCTGCGGCTGCTGGATCTTGTCGATGCGGCAGCCGATCAGACTGCCCTCCAGCTCACGGCGGACCGCCGTGAGAAAAAACGCGTCAAATGGCATGTGGTTCCTCCATGGTCAAAATAAAAAGCTCGTTCAGCCGGTCGAGCTGCCCGGAAAGATACAGAGCGCCAAACAGGCATTCCAGCCCTGTGGCCTTGGCATACTGCGCGCAGGTGGCGTTTTTCGGCACCTGATGCACGTGTGCGTTGCGTCCGCGCCGGTAGATGGCCAGCTCCTCCTGCGTCAGAAGCGGGAGCATGCGCTCTGCGCGCTCCGCCTGTGCCGGAGCACAGACGAGGTCGACCGTCGCGCGGTGCAGATTGCTGTTTGCCGCTCTGCCGGACGCGCAGAGGTAGCTGCGCACCAGCAGCTCAAACACCGCGTCGCCGCAGTGCGCAAGACCGAGCGCGCTGATCTGGTTGATCGCGCGCCGGTCCATTTCCAGATGAAAATAATTCTCCAAGCAAATGCCTCCGTGTTTCGGGATCTTCTATACTATACCACACCTGCGGGCCGGTTTTCCAGTGGGCGCAAAAAAATGGTTGACTTATTGGTTACATTCTGTTACAATTTGAAAAGAGTTTATCGAACGAAAGAAGGCTTTGTGCATGCAGAAGAAATTCCGCCGTCTGGCGGCGGCTGTTTTATGTCTGACGCTGCTGGCTGTACCGGCACTGGCCGCCGAGGCGACCATCCATCTGGACTATGTCACGATCACGGGTGAGGGCTTTGTCGCCGACACCTTCTGCGGCGTGGACGCGCTGTATAATGAGACAGGCAATACGCTGTTCTGCAACGAGCTGATTGAACGGTTTTACAGCGCAGTCTACGGCGTGACCGTATACACGAACAACGGCAATATCACTGCGGCCAGTCCGGCGGGATATTGGTTCGAGGTTACATACACGCCGCAGCCCGGCGATATCGCCTACGCCTCTGCCGAGGCGCGCGAGCGCTACGGCAATCACTATGCCATCGTAAGATCCGCCGACGAGGCGGGCGGCACAGTCACGCTGTTCGAGCAGAACTGGGTCTGGGATGGCAAGGCAGGCGTCAACCGTGTGATCCCCTATGACGGCGGCTGCTATACCTTCTATACGATGTGCTCCGCAAGCGGCCGCGCAGCGGCTGCCGGGGAGGGCGGAAGCGTTTCCGCTTCGCCTGCGGCAGAGAACCCGCAGCCTGCCGCCAGTGCGCCGTCCACGATCTACGCCTGGGGCAGCGGCGTGTCCAATATCACCGGGACACCGTCTGCATGGGCCGCAGAGCTCGTCTCGCATGCGGATATCTACGGCATTACCATGCTGGCCGACGGCAGCTATCAGTCCGCGATCACCCGCAAGACCCTTGCCCGCCTCGCGGCAAACACCGCGCGCTCGCTCGGGCTGGTCGAGGATGTGTCGGATCCGGTCGCCGTTGTGCAGCAGCTCGGCGTGATGCTGCCGAATGCCGACGGCAGCTTTGACACGACCTCCTATGTCACGCGCCAGATGGCCGCGACCGTCCTGCTGCGCCTGCTGCGGCAGTCGAGCGTCGTCTTCGAGGCTGACATGACGATGCTCAGCCGTTATCCCGACAGCGCGTCTATCTCCGACTGGGCCAGAGAGGCCGTCGCGATGATGACGCAGTATGCTCTGATGAACGGCACGACGAAGGGCTTTGAGCCCAAAAAGAATATCACGCTCGAGCAGTGTCTTGTCCTGCTTGCGCGCATCTGCGAATTCTGAGCCTGAAACGACAGCCAGCCGCTCCCGTGTCCGGGAACGGCTGGTTTTTCATGCTCAAAACAGACTTTGCTGCGGTTCCTCCGGCTCGGCCTGGGCCAGAAGCGCTTCGATCTCGCTCTCCCCGTAGACAGCGATGCCGTTTTCCTTCAAAAGCGCCGCTGTCACGCCGTCGCCGGGCATCAGTCGGCCTGAGAACGTGCCGTCGTAAATCTCTCCGCTGCCGCAGCTCGGGCTGTGCTCTTTTAAAACGGCTGCGCGGCAGCCGTACAGCCGCGCCAGATGCAGCGCCTGCTCCGCGCCGCGGCGGTACTGCGCGGTCACGTCCGCGCCGCTTTTTGTGCGGACGGCGCCGTCCTGCCGCTCCGACGGCTCGCGCGGCGTGGACAGCCCGCCGAGCTGCTCGGGACAGACCGGGATAAGGTGATAGCGCTCCATGAGCGCGACGGTCTGCATGATGGGCTTCGATTCGCCGTCATACCGGCAGCATACGCCGAGCAGACAGGCGCTGATCAGAATGTTTTCCATATTATCGGATCCTTTCTCCGTTCAAAACGGCTTCCATGAGCGTATCGCCCGCGTATACAAGCTTCAATGAGAAAAACGGGACATGCTCGTCCATGAGCTGCAGGAAAATGCGGTCGCCCTCCCACTGCTGCAGAGCGGCAAGCTTCCGCTTGTCGATCCAGGCAAGCTCCCCCTCGTCGCAGTCCTTCGGCGTACCGGTGAAGCCCGCGGCGTGGAACAGGTGCATGTACTCGGTCGGGTAGATATCAGAGACGAAGGTCACGAGTCCGCAGTAGCGGTAATCCGTGAGCGTCAGCCCCGTTTCCTCCAGCACCTCGCGTCGGACGCAGTCCTCCGGACTTTCTTTGTCCTCAAATTTTCCGCCGACGCCGATCCACTTGTCATGGTTCTCGTCATGCTCCTTTTTTACGCGGTGGAGCATCAGATACTGCCCATCGCGCTCGAGATAGCAGAGCGTCGTCTGCTTCATGCGCCGTCCCTCCTTTGCGTTTGCTCCTATTGTAGCAGGGAACGGAGGAAAAGTAAACGGGAAGCCGGTTTGTGCGTTCTGCCGTGTTTTGTGGTGAAAATTCAGCGAAAGCGACAAATGACTTTGTGGAAGGAATCTGCTATAATACATGTATCTTAGTCGGAGTGTACCAATCCACATTTTATGGTGCCCTGCGGCAATAATAAGGAGGATTTTTTATCCGGGAGACTCCCGGTGCGGCATTGTGGAGACATGTCGCAATGCGACCGCCAAGCCCGGCGGCCGTGAGAATGCGGTGCGGAGGCAGCGCAGTCAGAGTCCAAAACAGTATGGCAGAAGTAAAACTCGTAAACGTCAAGAAAATCTACCCGTTCGTCAGTGGCGAAGAAAAGAAGAGCA
>CAKUND010000040.1 GCA_934668295.1 uncultured Oscillospiraceae bacterium | reverse complement strand
CGACGATCCCATCGAGGACGGCTACTTCGGCTGCGGCGGCGTCGCGGAGATCCCGCACCTGCAGGATAAGTGCATCAAGCTCGCCAAGGGCGGCTTCAAGCACCACACCGCCATCTGCGAGGGCCACTACAAGGAGATCCTGAAAGAAGCCTTCACAACCTACCTCGGCTATGAGTGGGTCGACATCGACGGCTGATCAAAACACGCGGGCGGCTCCATCCGGATCCGCCCGCGAAAATTTTTATTTGTCAACGCGCCAATTTTGGTGTATAATGGAGCTATCAAAATAAAGGGGGAGTTCCTATGACAAATAAGGTCATCACCATCAGCCGCCAGTTTGGCAGCGGCGGACGAAGCATCGGCAAGGCGGTGGCCGAGAAGCTCGGCATCCCCTATTACGACAAGGAGCTGGTCGACAAGGTCGCCAAGGAAAGCGGCTTCTCGCATGAGTTCATCGAGGAGATCGGCGAATATGCCTCCGTCACCAGCAGCTTCCTGTTTAATATTGCCGTCTCCTCGCACCCGATGGGTCTGGTCGACACCATGTCCGTGTCGGATAAGCTCTACGTCTGCCAGACGAACGTCATCCGCGATCTTGCCAGCAAGGGCCCGTGCGTCATCGTCGGCCGCTGCGCCGACTTCATCCTGAAGGATCAGCCGGACTGCCTGCACATTTTCATCCACTCCGACATGGCCCACCGCGCCGCCCGCGTGCGCGAACGCTACGGCGAGACGAGCAAGCCCATGGAAAAGCGCCTGCAGGAGAAGGACAGCAAGCGCAAGGTCTATTACAAGCACTACACCAACCGCAACTGGGGCGAGGCTGAGAATTACGACGTCTGCCTCGACAGCGGCACGCTCGGCGTTGACAAGTGCGTCGAGATCGTCTGCGACATCGCGCAGATGAAATGATCCCGCCGCTTCGTATTTTACGCAAAAACAGCACGACCTCCGGGTCGTGCTGTTTTTTGCTTATGCCGTTGTGTCAAACACGGTTTTCAGGAATTCCTCCTCGGTGATGCCGCCGAGGTATTCCGGAAGGTTGAATTGCTTCAGCTGTGCGGCAAAGGCCTCCGGCCGGAACTGGCAGCCGGTCAGCGCATTCGTAATATCCTGGATGGATCGTGTCGCCATGAAATCGCCGTAGATCGTCAGCGCCTGCGTAATGCCCTGCGAAACCTCCGCGCAGATCTCCAGTCCTCCGCCCGGCCAGCGCTGCCGGCTGGTCATGTTATACCGCGGCGACTTGCCGTAGGTCCATTCCCACGTGTCGTATTTTTCCTCCTTCAGCCGCTGCACCTGCCGGAGCTCGTCCTCCGTCAGACTGTCCCGCCGGACATCGGCGCTGCTGAGCGCCCGCGTGAGATACGCCCAGAACTCCGGCAGCGTCATATCCTCCTTCAAAAACGAGCGGATATTGCCGATGCGGCTGCGGACGGATTTGCGGCCCTTGGACTGGTACTTGGCCGGGTCGACGTGCAGCGCGCCCGCGACCATGTCCGGGTTGGAATCGAACAGCAGCGTGCCGTGGTGCAGAATGCGCTTTTTGAGCACGCGCTGCGCCGTGCCGGACACCTTGCGGCCCTCGACGAGAATATCGTTGCGGCCGGAGGCCTCGGCCTGCAGGCCAAGCGCGCAGAGCGCGTCCACGACGGGGCGCGTAAAGCGCTCGAGCTGCAGCGAGCCTTCCTCGTCGTCGGTGATGAAGGAGTAATTCAGATTGCCGAGATCGTGATAGACCGCGCCGCCGCCCGTCGTGCGGCGCACGACATGGATGTGGTGCTCGTCGACGAACGCGCGGTTGATCTCCGCCGCCGTATTCTGGTTCTGTCCGACCACGATGGTGTTGTCGTTCTGCCAGAGGATGAGATAGTCTCCCACGCGCCGGTTTGTCAGAACGTATTCCTCAAAGGCGAGATTGTAGGCCGGATCTGTCGAGCCAGTCTCGAGATAATGTACGACTTGTTCCATGGATGTTCCTCTTTTTACGCTGCGGCGGCAGACGCCATGTCTGCCGCCGCTCAGGTTCCTATGACGAATGATGCGCTTACGCCTCAAATCGATAGCGCAGGACGGGATTTCTCGCCGCGCCGACCTCGTCGAGACGGCGGACCGGCGTCTTGTGCGGCGCGGTATGCAGGGCTTCCGGATCCGTGTAAGCCATGTCACAGAGCTTGCAGTAGATCCCGCAGACCTCGTCCATGAGCTGCTTGCTCTCCGTCTCGCAGGGCTCGACCATGAGCGCCTCATGGACGATCAGCGGGAAATACATGGTGGGCGGATGGAGATCGAAGTCGAGCATGCCCTTGGCAATGTCCAGCGCGGAAACGCCAGTCTCATCCCGCAGGCGGGTCAGGCTCATGACAAACTCGTGCATGCAGAGCTCGTCATACGCCATGTCGAACTTCCCCTTCAGACACGCCATCATGTAATTGGCGTTCAGAACGGCATTTTGCGCCGCCTCGGAGATGCCCTCCCTGCCGAGCGTGAGCACATAGGTCAGCGCCTTGATGCAGACGTCGAAGTTGCCGCAGAACAGCTTGACGCGGCCGATCGACTTTTCCGGATATTCGAAGCCGAACGCCCCATCCCGCTCCACGACCAGGGGGCCGGGCATATATCTGCGCAGAAACGCCTTGCAGCCGACTGCGCCCGCACCGGGGCCGCCGCCGCCGTGCGGCGTGGCGAAGGTCTTGTGCAGGTTGGAGTGGATGCAGTCGAAGCCCATATCGCCGGGACGCACGACGCCCATGACCGCGTTGAGGTTCGCCCCATCATAATAGCACAAGCCGCCCGCGTTGTGAACTATTTTTGTGATCTCGAGAATATTCGGGTCAAACAGGCCGACGGTATTCGGGTTTGTGAGCATCAGACCGGCGGTATCGGGGCCGACAGCAGCGCGCAGCGCGTCGAGATCGACGCCGCCTTTGTCGTTGGACGGGATGTTCACGACCTGATAGCCGCACATGGCCGCCGTGGCGGGGTTTGTTCCGTGCGCGGAATCGGGGACGATGATCTTCGTTCTGGCCGTGTCGCCGCGCTCCGTGTGGTAGGCCTTGATGAGCAGCACGCCGGTAAACTCGCCATGCGCGCCCGCCGCAGGCTGGAAGGTGACGGCGTCCATGCCGAACACCTCGCCGAGCTCCGTGCCGAGCACGTGCAGCGCCTCCAGAGCGCCCTGCGCCGTTTCGGCCGGCTGCAGCGGATGCAGCTGTGTAAAGCCGGGCAGCGCCGCCATTTCCTCGTCGATCTTCGGGTTATACTTCATCGTGCAGGAGCCGAGCGGATAGAACCCGTCGTTCACGCCGTGGATCTGCTTGCACAGGGCCGTATAGTGCCGGGTCAACTCGTTTTCGCTCACGTGCGGCAGGTGCAGGGGCGCCGTGCGCTCGTTGGGAAGCGTATATTCCGGAACGTCGCAGGCGGGGAGCAGATGCAGACAATGGCCCTCCGCGCCCTGCTCAAAAATCAGCTTCATGCGTGCAGCACCTCCTTTACGATCGATACGGTCTCGTCGAGCTTCTCCTTGCTGACAAGCTCGGTCACGCACCAGAGAATGCCGCCGTCGATCTCCGCGCCGCCGAGAATGTTCTTCTCCGCCAGCGCATCGAGGATTTTTTTGCGGCAGTCGGGGCAGGCCGTTTCGGTGACGAACTCGTGGAAGAATTCACCGGAGTATTTGAGCCTGCAGCCGATCTTTTCAAGCTCAGACGCGAGGTAGTGCGCCTTGGAGGTGCAGAGCTGGGCGCACTGCTTCATGCCGGCCTCTCCCATGGCTGCCAGATAGACGCCTGCCGTAAAGGCGCACAGGGCCTGATTGGAGCAGATATTGGACGAAGCCTTTTCGCGGCGGATGTGCTGCTCACGCGCGGAGAGTGTCAGGACATAGCCGGTTTTGCCGTCCACATCCCTCGTCTGGCCGACGATGCGGCCCGGGAGCTTGCGCATCAGCGCGCTCGTCGCGGCCATAAAGCCGAGATACGGGCCGCCGAACGCGGTGTCGAGGCCGAGCGGCTGGCCGTCGCCGACGGCGATATCCGCGCCCAGCTCACGCGGCGTGGGCAGCAGTGCGCAGGCGATGGGGTTGACGCCCATGACGAACTTCGCCCCGGCCGCATGCGTGATCTCGCCGAGCAGTGCTGCGTCCTCGATCTGGCCGAAGAAATTCGGCTGCTGCAGATAGAAGCAGGCGGCGTCCGCGCCGAGGGCCGCTTTGAGTGCGTCCGCATCCGTTCTGCCGTCCCTGGCCGGGACGACGCGCAGCTCGGTATTGGACGCGAAGCAGTAGGTCTTCATGACCTCGAGAACCTGCGGGTTCGTGGTTTCGGAAACATAGGCGACGGTGCGCTTGCGGTCCTTGCACATGGGGATCGTCTCGGCGGCAGCCGTCGCGCCGTCGTAATGCGAAGCGTTCGCGACGTCCATGCCGGTCAGCTCGCAGATCATGGTCTGGAACTCAAACGTCCCCTGCAAAACGCCCTGACTGATCTCCGCCTGATAGGGGGTGTAGCAGGTCACGAGCTCCTCACGGGACGTGACGGACTTCACGGCGGCTGGAATGAAGTGGCGATAGCTGCCCGCGCCGCGCAGAACGGTCTTGAAGACCCGGTTCTTTTCGGCCAGTGCGGTCACCCGCTCGCGCACCTCCAGCTCGCTCAGCCCGGCGGGCAGGTCAAGCCCGTCCTGCAGAAGCATCTCCCGCGGCACAGCCGCGTAGAGCTCCTGCAGCGATCCGACGCCGATTTTCTCCAGCATCTGCTCCCGTTCCGCCGCAGTGGTAGGAACGTAAGAGCCCATCAGTGGTCCTCCTTCGTAAAGGCCTCATACGCCTCCGCATCCAGCAGCTCGCCAAAATCCGTGATATCGGTGACCTTGAAGATCCATGCGCCGTAGGGGTCGGAGTTCAGAAGCTCCGGCGCGTCGTCAAGCTCCTCGTTGATCTCGGCGATCTTGCCGCTCACGGGGCTCATGACGTCGGAGACCGCCTTGACGGACTCCACGTCGCAGGCCGTCTCACCGGCGATAACATCATCGCCGACGACGGGCAGATTGACATAGACCAGATCGCCCAGCTCGCTCTGCGCGAAGTCGGAAATGCCGACCAGCGCAGTGGTGTCGTCCAGCATCTTGACCCATTCATGGTCGCGGGAATACTTCAGTTCAGTGGGGAAATTCATAAGCTTGTCCTCCATTCGGTTTTCAGGTTGATTTATGGTGTATGTGATCCGCAGCGGCGGAATATTCAGACTATGCTTAAATGCCGGTCACCTGCGCGAAGCTCTGGAGCAGCGCCTCGGTCTGCGCGTCGGAGAAGCAGTAGCGCATGTCGGTATAGCCCGCGCGCAGCTTCGTGACCTCCTCCCTGACGTCGGCATTGCGCAGGACGCATTCGGCGATCAGGTGCGCCAGCTTCGCGAATTCGTCCTTTCCGAAGCCGAAGCGCGTCATTTCGTTCACGCCCATGCGCAGCGCGCCGGAGGCGGAGAAGCCCTCCTCCTCGGGCGTCGCCTGATAGTTGCAGATGATGTTGTTGGCCTCCAGCCGCTCGGCGATCTCCGGGCCGTGCGCGTAGCCGACCTTGACGATGACCTGATGCGTCTCGGTGTAATCCATCTTCGGATCACCCGCGACATCAAGTCCTTCATACGCAAGGCATTTCGCAAAGTGCTTCGCGTTTTCAATGACGGCCTTCTGGTATTCGTCCTTGAACGCGTTCATTTCATATGCCGCCATGAGCTGACCGAGCAGCGTGCCCAGATGGTGGTTCGAGACGCTGCCGGGGAAGGTACGCGTTTCGATCGTCTCCCACAGGCCCCACTTGAGGTCTTCGGGCTGATAGTTCACGCCGATGACGCCGCGCTGCGCGCCGAAGAAGGTCTTATGGGTCGAGCCGGTGACGATCTCCGCGCCCTCGGCAAACGGCTTCTGGAAGTGATCGCCGATCAGGCCGAGCACGTGCGCCATGTCGTACATGATGGTGGTTTGGATGCCCTGCTCGTCCACGAACTTCCGGATCTCGGCGACAGGCTCCTTATAGAGCACCATGGACTTGCCGAAGATGATAAACTCGGGCTTATACTGCGCGAGGAGCAGCTTCGTCTTCTCGACGTCGATCTTATAGGGATTCTCCTCGCAGACCGGGAAGTTCACGACCATCTGCTTTTCCGTGACGGGGTCGATGGCGACATAGTCATGGAACGCGCCCATCGGCTGCGCGGAGAGGTGTCCGCCGCGGACGATGTGGTTGTTCATGACCCAGCCGAGCCGCTGCGGGGTGCGCTTGCGGTCGACGCGGTTTTTGAAGTCCATCATGGCGGAAAAGACCGCGGTGTTGGACATTTGGCCGGAAGTGACGCGCGTTTCGACCTGCGATGCGCCGAGGAATTTCTTCATTTCCTCGACCAGCATGGCCTCGACGGAGGCGATGAAGCCGGTGCCCTGATAGTAGAAGATCTCCGCGTCGTAGAACGCCTTCTGTTTCTTGTGCTCGGCGTAGCGGTTGGACGGGTCGGAGGCGGAGAGCATCCGGACGGCTCTGGACTGCGTGTTCTCGGACGGAATGAGGTTGATACACTCGTTCTGACGCCAGATATGATTCTGCTTTGCCGCAGTGAGGAGACTCTGCACCTTTTCCGCATAGGAGTCCTGACTGGGCGCTGCAGCCTCAGGCTTCACGCCGGGCAGGATGGGCCGGACATAGGGCGCTGCGTCCTGCCGGATGTGATAGCCGACGGCCTTGGCGGGCTGCCGCTTGCCGCGGATGTCGATCTCGATATCAAAGTCCTGGCAGATGCGGCTGTCCATATAGGCAAGACCGATGGAGCGCTTGCCCGTCTCGTCTGTGAAGACCGTGTCAAGTCCCTCGCCCTTTGTTTTATAGTACGGGATCATGGTGCCGGAGGTCACGTAGCCGATCTGCTTTCCTTCGGCCCATGCGTCCTTGCAGTAGACCGGGAAGCCCTTGCGCAGCACGCCTCTGCCCTCAAGATAGACCGGCTGGATGCGGTACGGCAGGTCGGCAAGCGCGGAATAATCACGGTTCATGATCTTCTTGAGCGCCTCAAACTGTTTTTTGAGCGCCTCCCGGCCGATGAAGTCGCCCTTCTCCGGCGCGAAGGAGACCGCGAACTTCGCAAGCGGCACCGCGTAGATGGGGATCTCGCCGCCCAGCTCGCACTCGCCCATTTCGTGACCGTAGAGCGGCAGCGCCGCCTCCATGCGCGTGGTGTCGCGCGCGCCGAGACCCGTGGGCTTTGCGCCGAGCGCGATCAGCCGGTCCCAGAAATACCGGGCGTCGGCCGAACGGCAGTACAGCTCATAGCCGATGGGCTCGCCGGTGTAGCCGGTCTTCGCGATACGGACGGGTCTGCCCTCCATTTCGAGCGTCCCCAGCGCGTTCTTGACGTTTTCCGTCGTCAGCTGCCGGCCGCCCGCGAGGGTCATGAGCAGCTTTTTGGACTCCGGGCCCTGCACGGCGATGGCCGCGTACCGGTCCGAAACATTTGTCAGCCTGACGTCGAACGCTTCCGCCTGCTTATGCAGATGCGCCAGATCCTTGTCGATGTTGCCCGCGTTGATGACAAGGAAATACTTCCCCGTCTCGAAGCGGTAGAGGTATGCGTCGTCGATGGCGCAGCCGTTTTCATCCGGGATGATGCAGTACTGCGCCTGGTTGAGATCAAGCGCAAGGACGTTGCTGGACAGAACGTGCTGTAAAAACGCGACCATGTCCGGCCCCTCGACGTTGATGCGGCCCATATGGGAGACGTCGAAGATGCCGCAGTGCCTGCGGCAGTAAAGATGCTCCGCCACAATGCCCTCGGGATACTGGATGGGCATATCCCAGCCGCCGAAGTCGACCATGGTCGCGCCGGCGTCAAGATGTGCCTGATAGAGTACGGTTCGTTTCAGTTCGCTCATGTGTTACCTCCCTTTTCTGTTCACCGTGTCCCGCAGACTGTACGCCTGCGGATGCGCGGTATGCTGATAATTTTTATCCTCGCGCGGCTGCAGCAGGACCTCCAGCCGGCCCTGCTCCTGCAGGCGGCGGAAGATGCGGATCCACGCGCATTCGTTTTCGGGGTTTACCTCGCAGCGGCCGTTTTTCTGTCCGCCGCAGGGGCCGTGCACCAGAGATTTTGCGCACTGCGTCACAGGACAGACGCCGGCGGTCTTGTCAAGGATGCAGTCGCCGCACATCCGGCACGCCTCATGGAACACGCCCGCCCGCTCGATCTGGCCGAGGAAAAGCGTGTCGTTCGCGGGGACGACCGGGAGCTTTACGTTGTCCGCGACGGTCTGCACGCCGTCGCCGCAGGCCATGCCGACGATCACCTCCGCTCCGCACTCGCGCAGCGGCTTCAGATCGCGCTTGACCAGCAGCATATGACAGCACTCCTCCGGCAGCGCTGTGCCCACGACCTCGAAGCCGTGCTCCTCCAGCAGCTGACGCATCTGCTCAAGCTCCTTCTCGCCGCCGGTCTGGCAGGCCGTGGCGCAGTTGCCGCAGCCGACCAGCGCGACGCGCCGGAAGCCCTTCAGCATGGCAAGCAGCGCCTCCGGCGGCTTTTTTTTCGTTATGATCATGTCTTTTCTCCTCTCAACAAAAAACAGAGCGCGCCGATACTGGCGCGCTCTGTTTCATGACCTGAAAGATTCTCCCGGCGGCCGGGATTGCTTCTTCGGCGCTGCGGCTGCAGCTTTCCAGAGTTCCGTCCGCGATCAGTTCTGTTACCTGAGAGTTCCTTGCGCGAGCCCCTTCGGTGGTATGCCTGGCATACGCTCTCCTGACCGCCTCATCCGGCGATATGCACTTGTGAAGTCCAATCGTCTTTTTTTCAGAATACTATGTTTTGGATCAAAACGCAAGCCAAATTTTCCTCCTGTTTTTTGTGCATCCCGCCCGTTTTCCGCCCGCTCCGCCATTGACAATCCGGATTTCTCTGTTACGATAAAAGCAGCTGAGACAGAAAACCGCTGCATTCTGCGGGCGGACAGAGTCGTCCGCCCCTGCAAAATCGGCCTTCCACGGAAGCGCTGACAGGAACAGGAAGGACAACACCTATGACACTTCGGGAAACCGCTGACCGGATCATACAGGCCTCCATTCGCGCCGTGCAGCCGGAGGCCGCTGTGCGGCGTGCGCTGGAGGGCTTTTCCTGCGCAGGACGCGTGATCCTGATCGCGATCGGCAAGGCGGCCTGGTCTATGGCGGACGCCGCATGGCGTACGCTTGGCACAAGGATCTGCGCGGGCGCCGTCATCACAAAATATCACCACAGCCGGGGCCCCATCGGCCCGCTGCAGATCTTCGAGGCCGGACACCCGCTCCCGGATGCAAACAGCGTGCGCGCCGCGCGCGAAGCGCTCCTGCTGACCGAGGGGCTGACGGAGCGCGACTGCGTGCTGTTTCTCGTCTCGGGCGGCGGCTCGGCGCTGTTTGAGTCGCCTCTGGTTCCGCTCGCGGAGCTGGAGGATGTGACGCAGCAGCTGCTCGCCTGCGGTGCGGACATCGTGGAGATCAATACCATCCGCAAGCGGCTGTCAGCCGTCAAGGGCGGCCGGTTCGCGCTGCACTGCGCGCCCGCATCCGTTTTCTCCATTATTCTGTCGGACATCATCGGCGACCCACTGGATATGATCGCCTCCGGCCCTGCCTACCCCGACAGCAGCACCTGCTGTCAGTCGCTGGCCATCGCGGAAAAATACCGGCTGCGGCTGTCGGACGCGGCGAGAGCCTGTCTTACGCAGGAGACGCCGAAGGCGCTGCCGAACGTCACGTCCCACGTGACCGGCAGCGTCCGGGAGCTCTGCGCCGCCGCCGAACGGGAGGCGCAGGCGCTCGGCTATCAGTGCGTCCTGCTGACAGACTGCCTCTGCTGCGAGGCGCGGGAGGCAGGCCGCTTCCTTGCTGCCATTGCACGCACGCACGCGGATACAGCCCGGCCGCTTGCCTTTCTGGCCGGCGGCGAGACCGTCGTGCATCTGACAGGCCGCGGGCGCGGCGGGCGCAATCAGGAGCTCGCGCTGGCCGCGGCGGAGGGACTTGCGGGACTGCCGCAGGCGGCCATCTTCTCCTTCGGCTCCGACGGGACGGACGGCCCGACGGACGCGGCAGGCGGCTATGTCGACCAAAGCAGCCTTGCCGCTCTGCGCGCCGCCGGAACAGACCCCGCCGACGCTCTGCGGCAAAACGACGCCTACCCTGCTCTCGCGAAAATCGGCGGTCTGATCCTGACCGGCCCGACCGGCACAAACGTGAACGATCTGTCCGTCCTGCTGCTCGGCCCGCAGCTCTCATAGCATCATTTTGCATTGAAAAACAGCGCAGCATCCGGGAAAGTCCCGGCTGCTGCGCTGTTTCGCGTTTGGTTATGCGTTCCGCCTGCGGATCACTTTTTACAGCGCCAGAGGAACGTGACGATCTGCGCACGGGTGCAGGGTGCGTTGGGGCTGAAGGTCGTCTCGGTCGTGCCGGCGGTGATGCCCTTCTGATAGCACCATGCAATGGCCTCATACGCCCAGTCCGGCGCGTCGGTAAACGGGAGCCGGAACATCCACGCGCCGGTGAAGCCGCCGCCCTCGGACTGGATCATCCGGTAGAGGAAGGAGACGATCTGCGCGCGGGTGCAGGTCTCGTCGGGGCTGAACGCAGCCTCCCCGGTGCCCTTCGTGATGCCGTTCTCCACGGCCCACAGAACCGCGTCATAGTAATAGCTGCCCGTGGGGACGTCTTTGAAGGGCATGCCGCTTGTTTTCGGCGCGGGACTGCCCGCGGCGCGATAGAGGAAGGTCACGGCCTGCGCTCTGGTGCAGACGCTGTCCGGGGAGAAATGCGCGGCGTCCGTGCCGGCGGTGATGCCGTTCGCAGCGGCCCAGCTGACCGCGTCTTCATAATAGCTGCCGGACGGAACGTCGGCAAATGTGCCGAGCGCCCTGAAGCTGACCTCGATGGTGTGCGAGCTTCTGACGTTCTCAAACGTATAGCGGATCACCGCGCCGATGCTCCTGCCGTCGATCCTGACATCGGAGACCGCATAGCCTCTGTCCGGCGTGATGATAAAGGTCTGATCCGCGCCCGCGCGGACGCTGACATTGCCGCTCGGCGTGACGGAGCCGCCGGTGCCGGCGCTCGCCCTGATGGTATAGGCGCTGTCATACCAGCCGCCGCTGCCGCTGCCGCCGGTGTATGTCCAGTGGGCATACACCGTGGTATCCCCGGGGAACACCGTCTGCGTTGTGATTCTTGTGCCGCCGCTTCTTTCCGTGTACCAGCCGTCGAAGCTGTGCTCACTGCGGGACGCACCGGGCAGGGACGCCAGCCTTTGGCCGGTAGTCTGCATGCTGTCGGCCGTGGGCGTGCCGCCGTTTCCGTCGAAGGTGACGGTGAATTCCGTGGTCTGGTACTTCACAAAAACAGGCTGAAGCACAACATTGCTTTCGGGCATGTAGAACATATAGACGTTCGTATCGATGGGGCCGACAATCAGGTCTCTCGGCTCTATGGCCTTACACTGCTCGAGAAGGTAGCCGCTATTCGGCGCGACAGTCAGGAAAATCTGTGTGTCAGCCTCCGCAGAGGTGTGGCTTGCGGTGATGCTTCCGCCCTCGCTGGTAAGGATTGTGATGCTGTAGAGCTGGCCGGGATTGTTGTCAATGTCCTTCCAGAGCGCCGTAGCCGTGGTATTTGCATTTATGAGGTAGGGATCGCCCACGTCATATCGTGCGCCGTCAATTTTCCACGCGTCGAATTCCTTGCCCTCGGGCGCGGTGAAGGCGCATTCGGGAAGAAGGTAGCTGGTGCCCTCTTCGACAGTCTCAGGTTCCATGCTGCCGCGGCCGCCGTTTGCGTCAAAGGTGACGGTAAACTCCGTGGGCTGGGGCGGTTCGCTCTTGCCGACAAGAACCTTCGCGTCGTCGCCGGCTTTGAGGTTTTTAGACGCCCGATAGCGCACATCATACGTTCCGGCGGAAAGGCCGGTGATCTCGCTGCCGGTGCAGGGCGTATAGACGGTTTCGCCCGCCGCGCGGTACTCCATCGTATCATCTGTGCCGGTGATTTTGCCGTCGCTGCCGCCCTCGGTGGTGGGAGCGACGCCAATCAGACCGGTGGGCGCGTCCTGCTCGGCCTGGTCGATGTACCATGTCGCCGAAACGGGGTCAGACGTGCCGTCCGACCATGTTCCGAATGCAGCGTTGGGCGTGACCGTTACGGTGTACTCGCCCGCGTCCATGCCGGTGTGCCCGGTGATGTCCATCGTTCGCGCGTCGTAGCCCAGCACGTTGGCGGTCTGTTCTTCGCCGTTGTAGACATATTCGCCGGTGACCTCAATGGTGGGCTTGACGGCCGTGAGCATTTTAAATCCGGCGTAGACGGTGACGTTTTCGCCCGGCTGCGTGAAAAAATACGTATCGTCGTCGCCTTCGCAGGAAACGGAGTCGCTGCCGACAACGGACAGCGTGTCCAGCTCATAGCCTTCGGCAGGCGTCACCGAAAGCATAACCTGCTCGCCTTCATAGAACAGCGCTCTGCCGTCTTCATCCGTCTGCTGCGCGTTTGCCACTGTGACGATGCCGTTTGCGCAGCCTGCAATCGTCACCTTATACTGCGGGTCGCCCTCCACGGTCACCTGCACCGAGATGTTCTTCTTCCGTTCCTCTCCCGGACACGGGACAACATCCAGCTCCGAAAGGTTCTTTTCGTTGTCCTTCGTGCCCTCCAGGATCACCGTTCCGTTGACCGTGAAGGTCTGCTCCCGCGGGGAATTCGGATCATAGGTCTCCGGAATCTCCCAATCGACATCGACAAGCATCCACTTTCCGTCGCTATGAGCCGACTTGACCACGATCTTGATCTTGGAAAGTTCCTCTTCCAAATTCTGCGTTTTGGAAATACGCAGCGGCTGCACAGTTGGTGTCTCCCAATAACGACCCTCTTCCCCCACATCGATCAGATAGTTCCACGTAACATCAAGCCACGAGTAGTAGCTCTTGTTCCCGCAGGTGTCTTCGATGTAAATGCTGTGCCTCTTACTGCCCTCATAAACTGCCGGGATCGTATAATAGCCATCCTCATCCGGCAGCAAAACGGTATAATCCGTAGAATCTGGGGTTTTGCGGTACCACACCGTGAAAGGTGTCGCCTCCTTTACCTCGAACCGCAGGTCGCCATAGTATTCCCCGGAGCTCTTCAGTTCCTCACCGGTAGAAAGATCGATGGCTTTCGGATCCTCCGCATCGGCGATCAGATTCGGCGTAGAAACATAGGTCGTTCCCTTGACGTTTTCGGCTTTGGCGTAGACATACCAGCTGCCATTTTTGTCATACTCCGCGGCGTCTATATGGGCCTCAGGCATGTAGATTATTATGACATCCGGGTCATCCGATGGATCCGGGTACTTGTATTCGGTCCAGGGAATTTCGCCTTGCTTATCCATCTCCGCCAGCTGCTCCTGTGTGTAGCGCTTCGGCGAACTGAAGTAGCAGCCGGGTTTTGTGGCGTTTGTTGTATCGATCCTTACGCCCACCGAATAGGAACCATTCCTCTTGCTTGCATCCTTGAGATAGTACGTTTCGTCCGTATCCGCGCTGTATCCCGTAAAGCGCTGGTTCCGCCCCAACTCGAGCTCCACCTGCGGATACTCCGTGGAATACTCCAACACAAACGTCCGGTTCCTGTCGATCAGGCCTACCCTGAATTCCCCATTCTCGTACGGTATGGTCGAATTGTCATCCGTGTCCGTCAGTTTTACCGCCGCATCCTCCGGCAGCTTCATCGTGAGGATCAGATACTCATTGTGTGCCAGCAGCTTATCCACATACGT
>CAKUND010000039.1 GCA_934668295.1 uncultured Oscillospiraceae bacterium | reverse complement strand
ACGATGACCGTGCCGGTGATCTTGGAGAAATCGGGGACGAGATAGAATTTCAGACCCTCTGCCGCGCCGGAGAGCGTCGCGCTGTGGATGGCCAGCACGACCATCAGCACCATCAGAAGCGTCATCATATACTTCGTGATGCGCTCCAGACCGCCCTGCAGGTTAAAGCACAGAATGCCGAAGGCCACAATGACCGTCACGGCCAGATACGTTACGTTGACGCCGGGATTTGTGATCATGGTGACGAAGCCGAGGTTCTCCGTCTGGCCGGTCAGGAATTTGACAAAATAATAGATGATCCAGCCGGTGACGACGGTGTAGAACGCCATGAGGGCAACATTGCCGAAGAAAGCAACATAGCCGTGGAGGTGCCATTTCTGGCCCTTGCGCTCGAGCTTCTGATACATATGGATGGGGCTGGCCTGCGCTGCGCGGCCGACGGCAAACTCCATCGTCATGACCGGCAGACCCAGAAGCAGCAGGCAGAGGATGTAGACGAGGACGAAGCCGCCGCCTCCGTACTGGCCGCACATCCACGGGAATTTCCACACGTTGCCGCAGCCGATGGCGCAGCCTGCCGACAGCAGGATGAAGCCCAGCCGGGAACCCAATCGTTCTCTTTCCATTTGATTCTCTCTTTCCGTTTTTCGTTTTAATGAGCAAACACTTTAAATTGCTACCTTGAAGTTATAACAGACATGGACTGGAAAGTCAAGAGCATGCGCGCGATTTGCGTACATTTGCCGTTCAGAAACGGACAGTTTGCAAACCGCGCGGGCCATATTCCCGCGCTTTCGTCAAAATGCCGTCGACGCTTGACAAGCGCGGAAAGCTGTGCTAAAAGTAAATCTCCTGATTGTTTTTCGGGCAGAAAAGAGGTTTTTCTTATGGATTCCGCACAGCGCGCCGAGCGGCGCAGCGTCTTTCTCTCCGGCGTCCGCGACGGCGTTCCGATCGGGCTCGGATATCTGGCCGTCGCGTTTTCACTCGGCATTGCGGCCCGGAACGCCGGGCTGAACGCGTTTCAGGGCTTTCTCATCAGCCTGCTCAATAATGCCTCCGCTGGTGAATACGCGGCCTTTACGGTCATTGCCGCAGACAGCGGCTTTCTGGAAATGGCGCTCATTACGCTCATCACCAACGCGCGGTATCTGCTCATGAGCTGCTCGCTCAGCCAGAAATTCTCGCCCGATACGCCGCTGTACCACCGGCTTCTCGTCGGCTACGACGTGACCGATGAGCTGTTCGGCATCGCCATCGCGCGCCCCGGCTATCTCGACCCGTTTTATTCCTACGGCGCATTCCTGCCTGCGATCCCCGGCTGGGCCATCGGCACGGCGCTGGGCGTCACAGCCGGGAGCGTCCTGCCTGCGCGGCTGGTCAGCGCGCTGTCCGTCGCGCTGTTCGGCATGTTCCTTGCAATTATTATTCCGCCGTCGAAGAAAAATCCGGTCGTGCTCGGCTGTGTGGCGGTGAGCTTCGCGGCAAGCTGGCTGTGCACCGTTCTGCCTTACGTCAAGACGCTGTCCGAGGGCACGCGGACGATTTTGCTGACGGTCGTGATCGCGTCGGCTGCCGCGCTGCTTTTCCCGGTGAAGGACGAGCCGGAGCAGAAGGAGGAGGTTCAGGATGAACGGTAAGATCTATCTTTATATTCTGGTCTGCGCCGCCGTGTCGTTTCTCATCCGTGAGCTGCCGCTGACGCTCATCCGCAGACCCATCAAGAGCCGCTTCCTGCGCTCGTTTTTGTTCTATGTGCCGTATGTGACGCTGGCCGTCATGACCTTCCCGTCCATCGTAAACGCCACAAGTTCCCCCATCGCGGGTCTGGCCGCGCTGGTGCTGGGCATTGCCGCCGCGTGGCTGGGCGCAAATCTCTTTCAGGTCGCTGTCGGCTGCTGCGCCATTGTCCTGGTGCTGGAGTTTTTTCTGGTATAAACGATCCGCCGCGCCCATCCGGGCGCGGCGTTTTGCGTCAGAGCGTTCTGAACTTTCCGGTTTTACACTGGATGGTGCGCAGGCCGGTGTGCCTCAGGTCGAGCAGGGCATCCATTTCCGCAGCGGCGTTTTCATAGCGGCCGCCGGTATGGTGAACGAGGATGTAATCCGCCTCGCGGATGTGTCCGGCTGCCTGCATGCAGAAGCTGCGCACCGGTGCGGCAAGCGCGAAGACCCAGATGGGCGCGCAGATGGTTATATGCTCGTAAGCGGAAAGCTCGGCGGCGACGGGTTCGATCGGCATGGGCCAGCGGTGCATGCCGTACCGGCCGCACCACCAGAAGCCCAGCGTCCCCTCCGTCCGCTCCGTGGAGCGGATCTCATAGACTGCCGCACCCGTGCGGTTGGCCTCCTCAAAGGCCTGCTTTTTGACATAGCCCATGCGCGAGAAATATACGACCAGCCGCGCGGGATCTGTGCCGATATTGGGGTAATCGGAGTGCCGGACAGCAAACGCCTCCTGCTTCCGGAAGATCCCGGCGGCATAGCCGGCCGCGGCCTGCGCAAGACCGAATAGAAAGTAGATCGTGGACATGAAGTTGGGCGGGAAGATGTAAAACTGGATGCAGATCCACAGCATCAGTGTCACGCCGAACAGCCCGCCGAGCGTCACGCCCGCATTCTTTTTCGCCAGCAGCAGCCCGGCTGCGGTCAGATTGCTCAGCCCGTTGACGATCAGCAGCGCCCAGCCGGAGAATGTGAGATCGCGGAACAGCACGTCCGCGAACGGCAGCACCTGAAAATAGGGCAGCATCGCGTCCATGCCCATTGCCCGTCCGCTCGGATCGAGCAGCATTCCGGCGGCGCCTGCGACTGCGCCGACGCCGATGAACAGCGTCCAGAAAATCAGAATGCGGCGGGCGGTCTGATATCTTGATCTTGTCTGCATATCCATTTCGTCCATATAACATAAAATTCCGCAGCACCGGCTGCGGTCTGCTCCTATTATAGAGGCCCGGACGGGATCGGTCAAGCGCGGAAGAAACAGCCTGAATTAGAAAATCTTCTGCAATCATAACCACCGGCACGGCCGGTGGTTATGATTGCCGGGTTTTCGTATGGAATGAACGCTGGCGGGTCAGCCGTGGCGGTAGATCTTTTTGTCCAGCGCGAAGATACGGTTGGAGAAGCTTCCGACCGGCAGATCCTGCAGGGCTTCGGCGTAGATCTCCATGCGGCTGTCGATGAGGTCGATCTCGGAGAGCAGCTCTGCCTCGGCGCACATCGGGCGCACGGCCGCGCCGAACTCCGGCTCGCCGTGGTGCGAGAGGATCATGTGCTGCAGAAGCAGGCTCTTTTCCTCGGGAATGCCGAGCTCCTGTGCGCACTGCTGCACCTCCTGCGCGCCCATGACCAGATGGCCGATCAGCTGGCCGGGCAGCGAATAATCCGTGACCAGCCCGAGGCCGGAGAACGTGAATTCCTTTTCCTTCGCAAAATCATGCAGCAGTGTTCCCGTCAGCAGCAGGCTCCGGTCGATGATCTCCCCGTAAAGCCCGGCCAGAAAATCCGCCAGCCGCAGCATGTTGGACGTGTGCATGAGAAGCCCGGACAGAAAGCTGTGGTGGACGCTCTTGGCTGCCGGGATGGAGCGGAACGCGTCCAGATGCCGCGCGAGCATCGTGCGGGCGACAGACTGGTAATCCCGGTCCTCCATGGAGTCGATCATGCGCCCGATCTCCGCGACGCGCGCGTCTGTGTCGATCGGTGCGGTCGGCACAAGGGCGGAAAGATCATACTGGTCGTTCCCATCCGCCATGCGGATGCGGCCCGCCGTCAGCTGCGGCGCACCCTTGAACTCCGACACCTGCCCCCGGATCTTGACGACGCGGCCGATATCCTCCGGCCGCGCGCCGATGGGGCCGGAATAGTCCCAGACCTTCAGATCGATCACGCCGGAGCGGTCGGCCAGAACGCCGGACAAAAACGGCTTTCCAGCCGCCGTCGTCTTCAAAAACGCATCCTTCAGAATGTAAAAGCCCTCGACATCGTCGCCGGCGTGCATGTCGGCGATCAGCTTGTTGTATTCCATCCTTCGTTTCCTCACTGTCTTTCAGATAGAATCTATTATACCAGTCTTTTCGCGTATCTGCAATCATACAAATGAAAAACCGCCGTCTGTGAACAATTCATAAAATCCGCAATGACGGCGGCAGGCCGGTTGTTTTTTGCCGGTTTTCGTGATATACTGAAACAAAATCGGAAATCAGGAGGAACAGCAGGTGGCTGATTTTTCAAAATTCCGCACGGCGGTCAGCGGCTTTAACCGCACCGACGTTGTCAATTATATCGAATCGACCTCCATCGAACACCAGAAGGCCCTGCGCAAGCTGACGGACGAGCGCGATAAGCTCGCTGCCGAAAACGCCCGGCTGCAGGTCGAGCTGGCCGGTCTGCAGAAGCGGCTGGAGCAGGCGCAGTCGGACAACGACGCGCTTTCCGAACAGGTAAGCGCGCTTGCGCAGGAGGGCTCTGAGCTGGCTGAGCAGCTGAAAAAATCGGAGGAGGCCCGGCAGGAGCTGCTGACGCGCCCTGAGACGCAGCCGGAAGAACCCGCGCCGCAGCCGGAAGATGCACAGACGCCGGAGGAACCGGCGCAGGAGCCGTCGCTCACCGAAAAGGAACTGACAGCCTACCGCCGCGCCGAGCAGACCGAGCGCAACGCCGCCGTGCGCGCCCGGCGCATTTACGCGCAGCTGTCCAATCTTTGCGAGGATGCACGTACCCGCTACATGGACTCCGGCGAGGAGATCGCCGCGCTGGCAGCAGACCTGTCGACCGGCCTTTCCCGCCTGCAGGACGCGTTCGCCGAGGTGCAGGTGATCTTCGACGACGCCCAGAATGCCTTCGACGACATGCAGCTGCCGGAGACAGCCGCGGAGGAACCGGAGGAATAAAAAGTTCTTGCACCGGTTTTACGGGAATTCTCGGCGAATTCGTTATATTTTTTGGGCCGACAGAGTCGTCGGCCCCTACAACGCCCCCGCTCTCTCCTGTAGGGGCGGACGACTCTGTCCGCCCGCAGAATGTACCGGTTTTACGGAAATCTGCGGCAAATTCGCAACTTCCCAGCGGGCCGATGTGGGCATCGGCCCCTACAGGACTGCCGCAAATCCGTACTGCCCTATAAATCCGCAAAGTCTTTATGCACCCTGACTCTTCCCTCCCACGGGAAGATTTTTTTACCTGGAGGTATCTATGAAACTGGTATCCTGGAATGTCAACGGCCTGCGGGCGTGTCTCGGCAAGGGCTTTCTTGACTACTGTGCGCAGGAAAATGCCGATGTGATCTGCCTGCAGGAGACGAAGCTCCAGCCGGAGCAGGCCGTCTTCGAGCTGGACGGCTATCACCGCTATTTTTATTCCGCCGAGAAAAAGGGCTATTCCGGTACGGCGATTTTGACGCGGCAGGAGCCCCTTTCCGTCCGCTATGGACTCGGGCTCGACGCGCACGACCACGAGGGACGGCTCATCACGGCGGAATACCCGGAATTCTATCTTGTCTGCTGCTATACGCCCAATTCTCAGGATGGGCTCAAGCGCCTTGGCTACCGCATGGAGTGGGAGGACGCGCTGCGCGCGTATCTGCTGCGGCTGGACGCGGAAAAGCCGGTCGTTTACTGCGGCGATCTGAACGTTGCGCATGAGGAGATCGACATCAAAAACCCGAAGGCCAACCGGCAGAACGCCGGCTTTTCCGACGAGGAGCGCGCAAAGATGACGCAGCTGCTGTCCGCCGGCTTTGCCGATACTTTCCGCCGCCTGCATCCGGATTTGGCGGGCGTATACTCGTGGTGGAGCTACCGCTTCCATGCGCGGGAGAACAACGCGGGCTGGCGCATCGACTATTTTATCGTCTCCGAGCGCCTGCTGCCGCGCGTGGCATCGTCTGAGATCCGCACGGACGTATTCGGCAGCGACCACTGTCCGGTCGTGCTGGAGCTTACCGCATGACGCCGGAGGAATTCACTGCCCGCTATATGCCGCAGTTCAGCGAGCAGCAGAAAGCTGCTGTCCGCGAGACGGAGGGGCCGGTCCTGCTGCTGGCTGTACCCGGAAGCGGGAAGACGACAGTGCTGGTGACGCGGCTCGGGTATATGGCGCTGTGCTGCGGCATCGACCCGGCGCACATTCTGGCCGTGACCTATACCGTCGCCGCCACGCGGGAGCTTCGCGCGCGCTTTGCCGCGCGTTTTCCGGAGCTCGCTGATCGGACACCGGAATTCCGCACGATCAACGGGTTATCTGCCAAGATCATCGAGGCCTGCGGGCGGCAGCGCGGCCCGGCGTTTGACCTGCAGGAAAACGCCGGAGAGCTTGCCGCGCTGGTCGGGCGCATCTATCAGGCGCTGAACGGCGAATATCCCACCGACAGCACCATCCGCGAGGTACGCACGGCGATCACCTATTGCAAGAACATGATGCTGTCCGCGGACAAGATCGCCGCGCAGGACTTCGGCCTGCCGCGCTTTGCAGAGCTTTACGTGCGCTACTGCGCCGCGCTGCGCGACGCGCGGCAGATGGATTACGACGATCAGATGGCCTACGCGCTGGCGATCCTCAGAAAGCAGCCTGAAATTCTGGCGGAGTTTCAGGCGCGCTATCCCTATCTCTGCGTCGACGAATCGCAGGACACGTCCCGCGTGCAGCACGCGATCATCGAGCTTCTGGCGAAGAAAACCGGGAACCTCTTTATGGTCGGCGACGAGGATCAGAGTATCTACGGCTTCCGCGCGGCCTATCCGGAGGCGCTGCTGCGCTTTTCTTCGGTCTGGCCGGGCGCGAAGACGCTGCTGATGGAGGACAATTATCGCTCCACGCCGGAAATCCTGCGGCTGGCGGGCGCATTCATCGAAGGGAACCGGAGCCGCTATCCCAAGACCATCCGCGCCGCAAGGACATCAGGATGCCGGGTGCGCCTTGCGCACGCAGCCTCCCGGCAGGTGCAGTACCGGTATCTGCTGGCGCTGGCGGAACAGCAGGACGCGCCGTTTGCTGTTCTGTACCGCAACAACGACAGCGCCCTTCCGCTCATCGACGCGCTCGAGCGCGCGGGACTTCCGTACCGCTGCCGCAGCTTTGACGACACGTTTTTTACCCACCGCATCGTCTGCGACGTGCAGGATATCCTGCGCTTTGCCGCGGCGCCTGCCGACGCGGAGCGCTTTCTGCGCATTTATTACAAATTCGGCGCTCTCATCTCCAAGGAGGCGGCACAGGCCGCCTGCACGCAGAGCGAACGCACGCACGCGCCGATTCTGGACTGCCTGCTTGCGCAGAGCCGGCTTTCGGACGAGGGACGCGAACGCGTTCTGCGCTTGAAGGCTGGGCTTGCGCTGCTGCAAACGCTGCCCGGGGAGGCGCTGATGCGCACGATCTGGGGCACGCTGGGCTACGGCGGCTTTGTGGCCGAGCGGCGGCTCGATCCCGGGAAATATTTTATTTTGCAGATGCTCGCTGCGCGGGAACCGACGGCGGAGGCGTTTTTGAACAGGCTTACCGTGCTGCGGCAGACGATCCGCACACATGCGGACGCGCCGGACGCGCGTCTGACGCTCTCGACGATCCATTCGAGCAAGGGGCTGGAATACGAGCGGGTGTATCTTCTGGATATCCATGACGGTGTGCTCCCGTCCCGGCCGGACGCGGCAGACGGAACGGAGGACGAGCGCCGGGAGTACGAAGAAGACCGCAGGATTTTCTACGTCGCCATGACGCGGGCGAAGGATGAGCTGACGCTGTTTGACTATCCGGACGCGCCGTCCGCGTTCATCCGCGAGGCGCAGGGCTATCTGCCCGTCCCGGTGCGGGCAAAGGACGACTTTGCCGCCATTGTGCCGGAAAATGCCTGCGGCCTGCGCTACCGGCATGAAGCGCGCGGCGAGGGAAGCATTCTGGCGCAGTGCGGGGACGAGATGCTCGTCGCGTTCCCAGACGGCGGCAGGCTCATGCAGGCAGGGCAGATGCTGCTCGAACGAAGCCGCGCGGAGGTCTGCCGGACGCCGGAGGGGCCTGCCGCCGTGCAGTCGCCGGACACGCAGACCTTCGTGCCGGGAAACGCCATCCGGCACAAAAAATACGGCATGGGCCGCATCATATCCATAGACGGCCCGTTCGCCGACATCCGCTTCGAGGGCGAAACGGCCGCGCGCCGCTTCGATCTGGCAAAGTCCCTGCGCAGCGGCTTCCTGTCCGCCGCACGCTGAAGACGCGAAAAGCCGCCGGCAGTGCTGCCGGCGGCTTTTCTTGAGAGAAAAAGAGAAAAGAGAGGAGAAATGGATGAATGTCTATTTGAAAGGCTGCTGTTGTCCCTCCGCGGAGCTTTCCGTGAAGCAGCTTCCTTATGCTCCAAGGATACCGGATTTTGGACAGCTTGTGGTGAACAGTTTGTAAACGAAGTATAAAGAAATCCTGAAATTCCGCGGGGTGCAACCGGCGGTTGACAGATTTTCAGGCGGGCTTGCTGGCGTGCAACCGCAAAATTGCGTATGATAGCGGCATCAACCAGAGGAGGAAACACACATGATCTTTGCAGACAAATTGATCGCCCTGCGGAAAAAGGAGGGCTGGTCGCAGGAGGAGCTTGCGCAGCAGCTGAATGTCTCGCGGCAGTCCGTATCGAAGTGGGAGGGCGCGCAGTCCGTGCCCGATCTCGACAAGATCGTCCAGCTCAGCCGCATTTTCGGCGTCAGCACGGATTACTTATTAAAGGACGAGCTGGAGGAGCAGGAGTCTGCGCCCAGCCTTTCCGTAGAGCCTTCACGCCGCCGCGTGAGCCTGGAGGAGGCTTCGTGCTATCTGGAGCTGCGCCGCGCTGCCGCGCCGAAGCTGGCGCTGGCCACGTTTTTGTGCGTGATCTCGCCCATCCTGCTGATTTTGCTCGGCGGACTGAGCGAATACACCGCCCGCGTCACGGAAAACGCGGCTGCGGGCGTCGGTCTGAGCGTGCTGATCGTGCTGGTCGCCGCAGCGGTCGGCATTTTTCTGACGTGCGGCGCGAAGGCGAAGCCGTTCGCGTTTCTGGAGACCGAGCCGTTTGAAACGGAATACGGCGTGAGCGGCATGGTCAGGCAGCGCCGGCAGGAATTTGAGCCCACGGCAAACCGCCTGAATCTCATCGGCACGATCCTGTGCATCGTGTCCGTCCTGCCGCTGTTTGTGAGCATGTGCCTTTCCGGCTCGGATCTCATGTACATTGGCGCGGTGTGTCTGCTGCTGGGCTTTGTCGCGCTGGCCTGCATCGCGTTCGTCTATGCCGGGACGCAGACCGCCGCGATGGAAAAGCTGCTGGAGGAGGGGGACTATACCCGCCAGCGAAAGTCCAAAAGCCGCCTGATCGGGACAGTCAGCGTCTGCTACTGGCTGGTCGTGACGGCAATCTTTCTGTTCTATACCTTCGGCCCGTACGGCAACGCGCAGGCGAAATACAGCTGGTTTATCTGGGCGATCGCGGGAATCCTGTATGGGGCCGTGATGGCCGTGCTGCGGCTGGTCGGGCAGAGCGGAAAAAAATAAAAAACTGACCATTGACTCTGACACCGTGTCAGGCTGTATGCTGTTGCTGAGCTCAAAAAAATCAGCATGGAGGTACCGTAATGCTGAAAATCGGATTATTTTCAAAGCTTTCCAGAGTCAGCATCCGTATGCTGCGCTATTACGACGAGATCGGCCTGCTGCATCCGGCGTATATCGACCCGGAGTCGGATTACCGCTATTACCGCGAGGATCAGCTGCCGCAGATCGGCTGGATCAAGGCTCTGCGGGACATGGGCTTTTCGCTTGCCGATGTGTGCCGCATGACCGAGATCGGCCATGATGCGGAAAAGCTCGCACCGTACTTTGAAACAAGGCGGTGCGAGCTGGAACAGGACGCGGCCAAAACGGCGCAGCAGCTGCTGCTTCTGGAATCAGCCCGAAACCGGCTGGGAAAGGAAGACATCATGCAGTACAATGTAAGCATCAAGACCATCCCCGAACGCTATGCGGCCTGTGTCCATACGACGATCCCGTGCTATGCGGAGGAAGGAAGCGTCTGGAAGACGCTCTGCGAGGAGACGGACGCCATGCGCCTCGTCCCGGATGAGCCGTGCTATTGCGCCGTGACATTCCTCGACGGGGAATACAAGGAACGCGACGTGGAGATCGAGGCGTGGAAGACCGTCAGGGGCAGCTACCCCGACACGGAGCACGTGCAATTCAAAACGCTCCCGGCTGTCACCGTCGCAAGCTGCACGTTCCGCGGCCCGTATGAGAAAATCGGCGAGGTCTATGCGGCCATCGCCGCATGGATCGCGGACAACGGCTATGAGTGTGACGGCCCGATGTTCAATATCTACCACGTCAGCCCGCACGAGACGCAGAACCCCGAGGAATTCGTCACCGAGGCCTGCTACCCGGTGCACAGAAAATAAAGCGGATGCCCTTGCTCCGCAGGGGCATATGGATGCGAAAGCCCGGACACGGATGTGTCCGGGCTTGAATTTTATGCAAATCGGATCTCCTCGCAAATGATCTTCACGTCAAGCAGGTCAGACGGGCGGATTCCCCGGTGCGCGGGGCCCGACGGGGCTTCGAACAGGATGTGCGCCTCATAGCCGGTTCCGCTCTTGTGCCGGTAGAGCTCCCGGTACAGCCAGACTGCGCCGGCACGCGGCTGCTCCTGCTTGAGCCTTGCACTGCAGAAGGTCACGGTATGAAAGCCGGAATACGGGCTGTCGATGCGGAGCGTATAGTCCGTCCCGGCAATGATCTCCCGCACCACGCCGTCATGGAAGAAAAAGCGCTGCAGCAGTCCCTCCGGCAGCGCCTCGCGCGTCTGCGCGGCGCGGTAGGCCCGGTCGATCTGCTCCAGCCGCCGCTGCACCTCCGGCGTCATCGGGTCGGTCTGGCAGGCAATGTACCATTCCTTTGTCAGATAGCGCATGGCGTCCTCCTTATTTGATCGACATGATCCATTCTTCGCCGCGGAGCAGATACTGAAATTCTGTCAGCTCGGGCGCGTTCATGACGCGCAGCATTTCTCCGAGATCGTCCACGGTATTGAGGGACGGGAGCTGGCTGTATTCCACCCATGCCATCTCGCCCTCCTCCGACGAGGCAAGCGTTCCGGACCACTCTGTGGCCTTGAACAGCAGCACGACGTACCGGCCGGCCTCGAGCGGGAACTGCTTGACGCCGACCAGCCTCGGGCTCCGGACCGTCAGGCCGGTCTCCTCCTGCATCTCGCGGATCACGGCGTCCACAAACGACTCGCCCGGCTCCACATGGCCGCCCGGCAGCGCCCAACCCTGCCAGTCCTCCTTTTTCCGGTTCTGCAGCAGCACGCTGCCGCCGTCCTCCAGCAGGCACAGCACGGTCAGCTCTACGGGTTCTGTTCTGCGCATATCTTTGTCCTTCCAACTCTAAATGTGAAATGTGATTTCATTCCGTCTCAGCTGACAGCGCTGTGAGCGGGTCGACGGCTTCGCCGTCGCGGGAAACGCTCAGGTGCAGGTGCGGGCCAGTGACCCAGCCGGTCGCACCGGCAGCTGCAATGACCTGCCCCTGCGAAACAGTGTCGCCGGGTTCGGCATACAATTTGCTTAAGTGTGCGTACATCGTCTGCACACCGTCCGCGTGCTCCAGCGTCATATAATAGCCGCAGGCACCGCTGTAGCTGCACTCCAGCACCGTTCCGGCAGCGACAGCCAGCACATTCTGACCGGCCTCAGCGTCAAGATCGATGCCGTCGTGAAACGATTCCTTTTTCGTCAGCGGATGGGTCTTCCAGCCGTATGCGCACGTGATGGACGCGTCCGCGTCCTCCAGCGGCCAGACGTAGGCGGGCGCGGCGGATGCTTCTGCTTTCTCCTGCGCCGCAGGGGCCGGGTTCACGACCGGGTCAAGATAAATGACCGGCTGCGAGACAGGCGCAGACGGCGGAACGCTCTGTGCCTGCACGGCTGCGGGCGCTTCCGGGACGCGGGGGACGCTCCGCGCCTGCGTCGCAAGGACGCCTGCGGCGAGGAAAAACAGCGCCGCAGCCAGCGCGCCCGTCCAGACGGGAAGCCTGCGGAAGCGGAGGATGGCGCGGACGCGCTCCTCCGCGCAGCTCTTTGCAAAGCCGCTGCAGAGAGGCGACGGCTTAGCCTGCCGCTGCGCCATGTCGAGAAGCGTGAGTGCGTAAGGCTTCTTGCAGGCCGGGCCGAGCGTGCGCAGGACGGTCTCGTCGCAGGCCAGCTCCATATCGCGGTTCGCAAGGCGCACCATGACCCACACCAGCGGGTTCCACCAATTAAGACACAGGCAGACGGTCAGCAGCAGCTTGCGCAGGCAGTCTTTGCGGCGGATATGCGCCAGTTCATGTGCCAGCACGAGCTGAAACTGCGCCTGACCGGCCCGCAGATCGTCCGGCAGCAGCACCGTCGGACGGAAAACACCGAATGTCAGCGGCGCGCGGCGGCTTTTGGTCGTGCAGATCTTCGGGTCACGCGCAAAGCGGAACCGCCCCAGCAGCGCGTCGACCGACGGCTGCGGCAGAATGCGGCGCGCATGAAAGCGCTGCAGTATGCACACATAGCCGACCGCGAAATACGCGGCAAGCAGCGCCGCGATCCCAAGCCAGAGCAGCAGCCGCCAGTCCGGCTCCGAAGCTGCAGCAGGCGCGCCCTGCGCCGCAGAAAGCTGCGGGAAGGGGAGCGGCGACGCCGCAGTGGGCGCAGTCTGCTCCGCCGCCGTGCTGCGCAGCAGATTCCAGACGCTCAGCCGCGTCGGGATCTCGACCGGCAGCAGAAGCCGGATCGCGGCGATGCACCAGAGCGCCGGAAGAAGCCTTCGGGGCAGATGGTTTTTCAGCGTCAGCCGCAGCGCGAGGATCAGCAGGATCAGCGCGCTTCCGCCAAGGACTGCCGCCTGTACGCCCTTCATTCCTCCTGCGCCTCCACCAGCGCGCGCAGACGCGCGAGCTCGTCTTTGGACAGCGAACGGTCAGACAAGATCGACGCGAACAGCAGCTCCGCCGAGCCGCCGAAGACCTTATCGACCAGCGAGTCGGCCTCCTCCTTCTGGGCCTGCCGCTTGGTGATCGCGGCGTGGCAGACAAAATTCGGCTCCCGCCGCTCGATGGCGCCCTTGTCGATGCACTTTTTTATCACAGTATAGGTCGTGTTCTTGTTCCAGCCGATGGAATCCGCCAGCAGAAGGGAAATTTCCTTTGCCGTGCGGTCATTTTTCTGCCAGAGCACCTCCATGACCTTCCATTCCGAATCAAACAGCTTCATAGCGGGCCTCCTGTACCATTCTCTGCGTCCAGACTATCACATTCGTCCAAATCTGTCAAGAGGACTTGACAAACGCAGACTACTGTGATAGTTTACAAATAGACTATCGCGATAGTACAAAAGAGAAAGGAGGTATCACGCTCCCTTTACACAAACAACCAACCATTTATGCGCCGCGCCAGTTGTAGGGGTCGATGCTCACATCGACCCGGCGGGATGCACCGATTTTACGAAAATCTGCGGCGAATCCGTAACTTCTCAACGGGCCGACAGAGTCGTCGGCCCCTACAACGCCGGTTCACGTTCCTCGTAGGGGCGGACGACTCTGTCCGCCCGCAGAATATATCGGTTTTATGGGAATCTACGGCGAATTCGTTGCTTCCCAGTGGGCCGACAGAGTCGTCGGCCCCTACAACGCCGGTTCACGTTCCTCGTAGGGGCGGACGACTCTGTCCGTCCGCAGAATATATCGGTTTTATGGGAATCTACGGCGAATTCGTTGCTTCCCAGTGGGCCGATGTGGGCATCGGCCCCTACGACCAGTCGGGTAAGTGCATACGAATTTGCCGAGGATTTTCGATGCTTCCG
>CAKUND010000038.1 GCA_934668295.1 uncultured Oscillospiraceae bacterium | reverse complement strand
GGCTCGGCGGCCTGCGGGACGGTGATCATGAACTGGCCGTTCGTGTCCTGCTCGTCAAACTGGAACATCAGCTCCTGCGCACCGCCGCGCGGGACGAGCGTAAAGCCCTTGTCGCTGGTTGTGACGGTATAGAGGCCGGAGGATTCGTAGAACGTGCGGAACAGGCCGGAGAGCGTCTGCCCGTCCGGCAGCTTGTCAATGCCGCAGGTATACGGCGTGCCGGGCTGGACGGCTGCGAACATCGTGTCGCGCAGCGATGCGTCCGTGATGAGGTGCAGCGGCAGGAGCATGTCGAGCGTGCCGGAATCGAGCGTGATCTCGCGGTGCTCGCCCATGAAGAAGTACCACTTTTCGTTGGTGTTCTTCGGATCCTTGACATACAGGCACCAGGTGTCCGTGCCGCCGGCTTCATTCGGCTTCGTATAGACGCCGCACTC
Organism: uncultured Oscillospiraceae bacterium; assembly: GCA_934668295.1. GTDB lineage: Bacteria > Bacillota > Clostridia > Oscillospirales > Oscillospiraceae > CAG-170. Next base: position 13,856 of record CAKUND010000038.1, on the reverse strand, counting down.
ACCGTAGCTGTTGGTATAGGTCTCGGCGGTGACGCCGTCGTTATTCTTGGTGATGAGCTTGCTCAGCGCGCTGAGTTTTTTCTTTGTCGTGAACTGATACCCGCCGTAGGAGACAAAATCCGACTCGTTGAGCTCGGCGGACAGGGGCAGATCGATGGTCGTGCCGGTGGAAAACGCCCTGGCCTTGATCACGGTGTCGCTGCCCTTGGAGCAGCCGCGCGCGACCAGCACAATGATGAGTACCAGCAGCACGAGCGCCGCGACCGCGATCAGCAGCGGCAGATTTCTGCGCAGCCAGATGCTTTGCTTTCTTCTTTTGTTCATAGCCGTACCTCCATGATGTGTTCGGGGCTGCGAAGCGCAGGGATAGACCTTGCGCAGTATATTCATGATTATGATAGCACAGCTTTCGGAAAATAGCAATTCTTCATAAAAAAATAAGATTTGGCGATTTTCCTTGCGAAGCGGCGCTTTGGCTGGTATGATGTCAGAAAAGACTGACAGGAGGGATCCGCCTTGCGCTTCAGATGTCTGGTCATGGATCATGACGACACCACGGTCAACAGCACCGCCACCATCCACTTCCCGTCGTTCCTCGCCTATTTAAAGCTTGTGCGGCCGGAGGCGTCCTATACGCTGGAGGAGTATTTCCGCAAGAATTTCGACCCCGGCATTATGGCGCTGTTTACCGGCGAGCTCGGCTTTTCGGAACAGGAGCTCGAGGGCGAGTTCCGCTTTTGGCAGGACTGGGTGCGCACGCGCGTGCCTGCCGCCTATCCCGGCATCCGCGAGATCCTGCAGCGGCACAAAGACGCGGGCGGGTATATCGCCGTCGTCTCGCACTCCATGCGTGAAAGCATCGAGCGCGACTACCGGGAAAATGGTCTTCCGGAGCCGGACGTGATCTTCGGCTGGGAGCAGCCGCCCGAGCAGCGCAAGCCGCACACCTGGCCGCTGGACAGGATCATGGAGCGCTTCGGCCTTAAGCCGCAGGAGCTTCTTGTCGTTGACGATCTGAAGCCGGGGTATGACATGGCGAAAAGCGCCGGCGTTCCCTTCGCTGCGGCCGGCTGGGCGAACGACATCCCGGAGATCGAGCAGTTCATGCGGAAGAACTGTGACTTCTACTGCAAGACTGTCGCTGATCTCGACCGGCTTCTGGAGGAGTGAGCGGCACTGCCCGCCGATCACGCCTGCGGGATCGCGCCGAATACCTGACGCACGCCGAGCGAGCGCAGGAGCGCGAGCTTTTCCTGGCACGTTTCCTCCGTGTCGAACAAGAAGACGCGTGCGGCTCCGGTCTCGTCCCGGAAAAAGCAGTAGCGGCAGACGAGCTCCGGGGAAGCGTGCGATGGATACCGCGCGGTCAGCGCGTCCGCTTCCGCTTCATGCAGCGGTGTTCCGACGCCGGAGGGGCAGGGGACGGGAAACAGCATGCAGATCGGCGCAAGCCAGACCCAGAGTCTGTCTCCCCAGACCGGGAGCAGAGCGCGCAGGTACCCCTCCAGACTGCCGCCGGAAACCTGCGTGTCGCACCAGACGGCGCGGGCATCCGGTGCGGCAGTCCGCACGGGCTGCAGGAGCCGCGCGTCGCGGCAGCCCGGCGCTTCGCAGAATAAAAAGCCGCCTTCAAATTCCGCAGGCGGCACGGCCCCCGGCGCGAGCAGATACAGCTCCGCGGCGGGCGCCTTTTTTTCTTCGTCAAAGCCAGCAATGCCGCAGCCGGAGGCAGAACCGGGCGGAAATGGATACAGAATCATGGACAAGCCGCCTTTCCTGTGATATAATGCTATGTATAAAATTATGAAGCTGTAGGAAAAGCTATGCCGTTTTCATTTTTGCCCCGCATGATCTATCCGCATCTGACCGACGTGCGCGCAGAAGACCTGTCTGCGCGCGGCATCTCGTTTCTGATGCTGGATTTCGACAACACCATCGTCCCCTACACGACGAGCGACCCGACGCCGGAAATGACCGCGTGGCTGCGCGCGATGCAGGCGTCCGGGATCGGCCTGTGCGTCGTGTCGAACAGCAGAAAGCCGCGCGTCGTGACCTTCTGCGAAACATACGGACTGGACTGCATCACGCATGCGAAAAAGCCCTTTTCGCGCGGCATACGCGCATGTCTGGCGCGCTTTTCGCTGAAGCCGGAACACTGCGCGCTCGTGGGCGACCAGATCTACACGGATGTGCTGGGCGCGAACTGCGCGGGGGTGCAGTCGATTTTGATCTCTGCGATCCATAATCATACCATATGGCTGAAGCTCCGGCATATTGCTGAGCTTCCCTTTATTGTAATCGGAAAATGGAGGATCCAACATGAAAAACATTGAAAAGTATCAGAATCTCATCGCGAAGGGCGAGGTCGACGCGCTGCTGTTGACCTCGAAGCACAACCGGCAGTATGCCGCGGAATACTGCATCGCAGAGGGCGTCACCGTCATCTGCAAATCGCAGAGCTATTATTTCACCGATTTCCGTTATATCGAGTCAGCACAGAAGAATCTGCCGGGCTTTGTTGTGAAGATGGTCGACACGGAGCACCCGTACACGAAGCTCATCAACGAGGCCATCTCCGACAACACCGTCAAGACCATCGGCTTTGAGGACGATACGCTGACCGTGGAGGAGTATACGACCTATAACACGAAGCTCAACGCCGTCCTGCATCCTTATGCCGCCGAGATCAACGCCCCGCGCGCGAGCAAGGAGCCGTGGGAAATTGAATACATGAAAAAGGCGCAGGAGATCACCGACCGCACGTTTGACGATCTGCTGAACGTCATCCATCCGGGCATGACGGAAAAGGAGCTGTGCGCGGAGCTGATCTACCGGCTCTACAAATACGGCTCCGAGGGCCCGTCGTTCGATCCCATCACCGTCTCCGGCCCCAACACCAGCCTGCCGCACGGTGTTCCGTCCGAGCGCGTATTGCAGTACGGCGATTTTGTCACGATGGACTTCGGCTGCCTGTATCACGGCTACTGCTCCGACATGACCCGCACCATCGCGCTGGGCTATGTGTCCGAAAAGATGGACAAGGTCTATCATACCGTGCTCGAGGCGCAGCTGGCGGGCATTGCCGCAACAAAGGCTGGCGTCACCGGCAGGGAGATGGACGCGGCTGCGCGGAACGTCATCAACGCCGCGGGCTTTGAGGGATGCTTCGGCCACAGCTACGGCCACAGCCTCGGTCTTCTCATCCATGAGGCCCCGAACGCCAATCTGCGCAACGATAAGCCCATGCCGGCCGGCGCGGTCGTGTCGGCGGAGCCGGGCATCTATATCCCGGGCGAATTCGGCGTGCGCATCGAGGACGTGACCGTCATCACCGACACCGGCTGCGAGATCCTGACCAAGAGCCCGAAAAATTTGATTATTTTATAAAATATCTTGAAAAGCCGAGCAAAATAGTGTAAAATTAAAGCGCTATTTTATTTGTTGGTGTATGCCTACACATATTGGAGGAATATTTTTATGGCTACTATTACCGCTGGCGATTTCAGAAACGGTAAAACATTCGAGATGGACGGCAAGATCATGCAGGTCGTGGAGTTCCAGCATGTCAAGCCCGGCAAGGGCGCTGCGTTCGTCCGCACGAAGATGAAGAACGTCGTGACCGGCGCCGTGACCGAGACTTCTTTCAACCCGACCGCAAAGTTTGAGGAAGCCTTCATCGAGCGCAAGGATTATGAGTACAGCTACAACGACGGCGATCTGTATTACTTCATGGATCAGGAGACCTACGACATGGTTCCTGTCAGCAAGGACATGCTCGACGACTCCTTCAAGTTCATCAAGGAAAACACCCCGGTTAAGCTCCTGAGCTACAAGGGCAACGTCTTCAGCGTTGAGACCCCGAACTTCGTTGAGCTGACCGTCACCAAGGCCGATCCGGGCGTCAAGGGCGACACCGCCACCAACGTCACCAAGCCCGCGACCGTCGAGACGGGCGCGGAGATCAAGGTTCCCCTGTTCATCAACGAGGGCGAAAAGATCCAGATCGACACCCGCACGGGCGAATATCTGGGCCGAGTCAAGGGTTAATCCAAACGTCAGCGAAAGGCAAACCGCCGGAAAGGAGATTTTACGATGACGCTTTCTGAAAAATCCGCATATCTCAAGGGCCTGATGGAGGGCATGAAGCTCGACACCGAAACCAACGAAGGCAAGCTGATCTCCGAGATCATCAGCATGCTTCAGGACGTGGCTGAGAATGTTTCCGATCTGGAAGAAGTCGTGGACTGCATTTCCGATGAGCTCGACTGCATCGAGGAGGATCTCGACAACATCGACGATTACCTGATGGACGACGATGACGACGAGTATGACGACTACGATGAGGACGACGACTACGAGGACGCAGACGAGGACGACGATCAGGACGAGTACGATTTCGGCGGAGAAACGCTCTACGAGGTCAAGTGCCCGACCTGCGGCGAAGTGATCACCATCGACGAGGAAATGCTCGACGAGGGCGCGACGACCTGCCCAAACTGCGGCGAGGAGCTGGAGTTCGACATGGAAGACGAGGAGCCCGAGGAAGATCAGTAAATCCCATTCAATCAAAAAACGCCGCCCGGCCGGGCGGCGTTTTTTTGATTGAAATGGAATGAAGCAAGAAGGAATTGTGAATCGTGAAGAAGTGAGGTGCCGGCTGCGCCGGCAATTTAAGGCCTGCGGCGGGCAGTTACTTTTTCCAGTGCTTCAGATTCGGGACGACGGCCTCCATGTGCGCGCGTACCTGCTCCTTCGGCCAGGCGTCGCTTGCCATGTGCTCCACGCAGAACTCGATCAGCTGCTCCGGGCTCGTATACTTGAACGTGCCGTCCGTGTAGCACCATTTGCAGTATTCCTCGTTGAAAGCACCGTCCGGCTCTCTGCTGGTGGTGGCATCCTCGAGCGGCATGCCGCAGCACTGGCAGATCAGCTGCCGCGGGGAACCGAGCAGCGTGTTGATCGAAACGTCATAAAGGCCTGAAAGCAGCTTGAGCGTCTCGGGGTTCGGCGTGGTCTCTCCGGCCTCCCAGCGCGAAACGGCCTGCCGGGTCACAAAGACCCGCCCAGCCAGCTGCTCCTGCGAGAGTCCCTTCTGCGTTCTTAATTGCAGTAAAATGTCTTTCGTTTCCATGTGATCATCTCCTCGCTGAGACTTTAGCATAAAACGGAGCAGAGCGCAAGCAACCCGCGGTTGCGGGGTTTATCACGGGAGGCACATTTCAACTTGGCGGTAGGGGCCGATGCCCGCTGTCAAGCCCATGGGGAGGTTACGAATTTGCCGAAGATTACCGTAAAATCGGTATATTCTGCAGGCGGACAAAGTCGTCCGCCCCTACAGAGGGCGGGGCAACGAAAGATTTTTTGTAGGGGCCGACGACTCTGTCGGCCCGAAAAATGTTGCGAAGTCACCGCAGATTCCCGTAAAAACAGTGCAATCTGCGCGGGCCGATGTGGGCATCGGCCCCTACAATCAAATAGGGGTGTGCAGTACGAATTCACCGGAAGACTTTTGTTTTCACCTTTGCCTGCCGCTCGACCTCTCAGGCGCTTCGCGCCAGCATTCCTGCCCCTTTTGGCCCTTCGGGCCATTTCCCTCTGATAGGGGGAATCGGCCCCTTTCGGGGGAGCCCTGGGGCTGCTGTATCAGTGCGATTTTTATTTTAGATATACAAAAACCGGCGCATCCGTCCGGATGCGCCGGTTGTCAACAGAAAATAATTCACAAAAATAGGCCGGAAGAATTGACATTCCGAACAAAAGCTGATAGAATGTAAGTCCATAATGCCTGCGTAGGGCCATTCGCAATTTTCACCACTATCTGTTGTGATTATAGCATCGCAAGACCGCATACGCAAGCAGAAAAGGAAAGAAATAAACAACGCAACCAGGCGTGTCATAAGACAACTACAGAAAGGCTGTGATGACTTTACATGGCGATCACAAAGGATGTCATGATGGGCAAGACGCTCCGCAAGAGCTTTGCCAAACAGGAGCAGATCCTGGAGCTGCCGAACATGCTCAAGATCCAGAAGGATTCCTATGAGTGGTTCCTGCGCGAGGGTCTGCGCGAGGTGTTCCGCGACGTCGATACCATTACCGACTATACCGGCAATCTCGAGCTGAGCTTCCTCGACTACTCCATGAACGAGCCGCCCAAGTACTCCGTGGAGGAGTGCAAGGAGCGCGACGCAACGTACGCCAAGCCCATCAAGGTTCGCGTGCGCCTGCACAACAAGGAGACCGACGAGATCAAGGAGCAGGAGATCTTCATGGGCGACTTCCCGCTCATGACGAACGGCGGCACCTTCGTCATCAACGGCGCAGAGCGCGTCATCGTCTCCCAGATCGTCAGAAGCCCCGGCGTTTACTTCGGCGACGAGGTCGACAAGACCGACCAGCACATCTATTCCGCGACGGTCATCCCGTACCGCGGCGCATGGCTGGAATATGAGACGGATTTCAACAACGTCTTCTGGGTCCGCATCGACAAAAACCGCAAGCTGCCCATCACCTGCCTTATCCGCGCCCTCGGCGTGGCGACCGACGGCCAGATCACCGAGATGTTCGGCGAAGACCCGCTCATCAAGGCGACCATGGACAAGGACCCCTGCAAGACGCGCGAGGAATCCCTGCTTGAAATTTACCGCCGCCTGCGTCCGGGCGAGCCGCCCACGGTCGAAAGCTCCGAGAGCTATCTCGAAGCGCTGTTCTTCGACGCACGCCGCTATGACGTGAGCAAGGTCGGCCGCTATAAGTTCAATAAGAAGCTCGATATCTGGAGCCGTCTGAACGGTCAGACGCTGGCCCAGCCCGTGACCGATCCCATGACCGGCGAGATCATCGCCATGAACGGCGAGACGCTCAACCGCGCCAAGGCGCACGAGATCTCCAGCCGCGGCGTCAGCCGCGCCGTGATCGACGTGAACGGCCGCGAGGTCGTCGTGTTCTCCAACGGCATGGTCGATATGGCGAAGTTCGTCGACTTTGACCCGGCTCAGTACGGCATCAAGGAAAAGGTATGCTTCAGCGTTCTGCGTGAAATGCTCGAGACTGTCCCCGCCGACGGCTGGGAGGAGGCCATCGAGGCCCGCCGCAGCGACCTCATTCCGATGCACATCACGAGAGACGACATTCTCGCCTCCATCAACTATCTGTGCTGCATGGTGCAGGGCGCGGGCACGAAGGACGACATTGACCATCTGGGCAACCGCCGTCTGCGCTGCGTGGGCGAGCTGCTGCAGAACCAGTTCCGCGTCGGCTTCACCCGTCTCGAGCGCGTCATCCGTGAGCGCATGACCGTGCAGGATCTTGACGTCGTCACGCCGCAGAGCCTCATCAACATCCGGCCTGTTACGGCAGTCATCAAGGAGTTCTTCGGCTCCTCGCCGCTGTCGCAGTTCATGGATCAGAACAACCCGCTGGCAGAGCTGACGCACAAGCGCCGTCTGTCCGCACTCGGCCCCGGCGGTCTGTCGCGTGAGCGCGCGTCCTTCGACGTCCGAGACATTCACTACACGCACTATGGCCGTATGTGCCCGATCGAGACGCCTGAAGGCCCGAACATCGGCCTGATCAACTATCTGGCGTCCTACGCGAAGATCAACGAATACGGCTTCATCGAAGCGCCGTTCCGCAAGGTCGACAAGGCGACCGGCAAGGTCACGGATATTGTCGAATACATGACTGCCGACGTCGAAGACGACTATTATGTCGCGCAGGCCGCCGAGCCGCTGGACGAGGAAGGCCGCTTCCAGAATGCGCGCGTCATCTGCCGTCACCGCGACGAGATCATCTCCGTCGAGCGTGAGCTCATTGACTACGTTGACGTGTCCCCGAACATGATGACCTCCATCGCGACCGCGTTCATTCCGTTCCTGGAAAACGACGACGCGAACCGCGCGCTGATGGGCGCGAACATGCAGCGTCAGGCCGTGCCGCTGATGGTCACGGAGGCTCCAATCGTCGCCACCGGCATTGAGCACAAGTGCGCCGTCGACTCCGAGGTCTGCATCACGGCCAAGGGCCCCGGCGTCGTCACCCGCGTTTCCGCAACGAATGTTTCCGTCAGCTATGACGACGGCAACACTGCCGATTATACCCTCACAAAGTTTGCCCGGTCCAACCAGGGCACCTGCATCAACCAGCGCCCGATCGTCACGGTCGGCGAGCGCGTGGAGGCCGGTCAGGTCATCGCCGACGGCCCCGCCTGCTCGCAGGGCGAGATCGCGCTCGGCAAGAACGTGCTCATCGGCTTTATGACGTGGGAAGGCTACAACTACGAGGATGCCATCCTGCTCAACGAGCGTCTTGTCCGCGAGGATGTCTTTACCTCCATCCACATTGAGGAGTATGAGACCGAATCCCGCGACACCAAGCTCGGCATGGAGGAGATCACCCGCGATATCCCGAACGTCGGCGAAGACACCCTCAAGGATCTCGACGAAAACGGCATCATCCGCATCGGCGCGGAGGTCACCTCCGGCGATTACCTCGTCGGCAAGGTCACCCCGAAGGGCGAGACGGAGCTGACCGCGGAGGAACGTCTGCTTCGCGCTATCTTCGGCGAGAAGGCAAGAGAGGTCCGCGATTCGTCTTTGAAGGTCCCGCACGGCGAAGCCGGCATCATCGTCGATGTCAAGGTCTTCACCCGTGAAAACGGCGACGAGCTGGCCCCCGGCGTCAACAAGGTCGTCCGCGTCTATATCGCCCAGAAGCGAAAGATCTCCGTCGGCGATAAGATGGCCGGCCGCCATGGCAACAAGGGCGTCGTGTCCCGCATCCTGCCGCAGGAGGATATGCCCTTCCTGCCGGACGGCACTCCGCTCGATATCGTTCTGAACCCGCTGGGCGTTCCGTCCCGTATGAACATCGGACAGGTTCTGGAGGTCCATCTGGGCTATGCGGCCCACGCGCTGGGCTGGAAGGTCGCGACGCCGATCTTCAACGGCGCAAACGAAAAGGAGATCCGCGAGCTTCTGAAGCAGGGCGGCGTCGCCGAGGACGGCAAGACCGTTCTGTACGATGGCCGCACGGGCGAACCGTTTGACCAGCGCGTCACGGTCGGCTACCCGTACTACCTCAAGCTCCACCATCTGGTCGACGATAAGATCCACGCCCGTTCCACCGGCCCGTACTCCCTCGTCACGCAGCAGCCGCTCGGCGGCAAGGCGCAGTTCGGCGGCCAGCGCTTCGGCGAAATGGAAGTCTGGGCCCTCGAGGCCTACGGCGCAGCGTATACGCTGCAGGAGATCCTCACGGTCAAGTCCGACGATGTGACGGGCCGTGTCAAGACCTATGAAGCGATCGTCAAGGGACACAACGTCCCGACCCCGGGCGTGCCTGAGTCGTTCAAGGTCCTTGTCAAGGAACTGCAGTCTCTGTGCCTGGATGTCAAGATCCTCGGCGAAGACGGTGAGGAGGTCGACCTCAAGGACGACGATGACGATGATTCCATCTACGGCGCAGGCGGCAAGACGCTGCCCGACGACGAGATCACGATGGACGACGATCTGCCGAAAGGCAAGGACGTCGACGCCGACGAGGCGGCTGACGCGGGCTTTGAGATCCAGGACGAGGACGACGTCTTCGGCCTGCTGAACGACAGCTACACCATGGACTCCGATGATTCGGAGAACGTATAAGAAGGAGGCGGCAATACAATGAGTCATGCAACATTCAGCGCAATCCAGATCGGTATTGCTTCCCCGGAAAAGATCCGTGAATGGTCCTACGGAGAGGTCAAAAAGCCTGAAACCATCAACTACCGCACCCTGAAGCCCGAGCGCGACGGCCTGTACTGCGAGCGCATCTTTGGCCCGACGAAGGACTGGGAGTGCCACTGCGGCAAGTATAAGAAGATCCGCTACAAGGGCAAGATCTGCGACCGCTGCGGCGTCGAGGTCACGCGCGCCAAGGTCCGCCGTGAGCGCATGGGACATATCGAGCTCGCCGCTCCGTGCAGCCATATCTGGTATTTCAAGGGCATCCCGTCCCGCATGGGCCTGCTTCTGGATATCAGCCCCCGTATTCTCGAAAAAGTCCTGTACTTTGCCAACTATATCGTCACCGATCCCGGCGACTGCCCGCTGGCCAGGAACCAGATCCTGTCCGAAAAAGAATACCGCGATATGCGCGAAAAGTATGAGGACGATTTCAAGGCCGGTATGGGTGCCGAGGCCGTGAAGGAGCTTCTGCAGCAGATCAACCTGGAGGAGCTCTCCGAGCAGCTGAAAAACGAGCTGAAGGACGCTTCCGGCCAGAAGAAGCTGCGCATCATCAAGCGCCTTGAGGTCGTCGAGTCGTTCCGGATGTCCGGCAATGATCCGACGTGGATGGTCATGGACGTGCTGCCGGTCATTCCGCCGGAGCTGCGCCCGATGGTCCAGCTGGACGGCGGCCGCTTCGCGACCTCCGACCTCAACGACCTCTACCGCCGCGTCATCAACCGCAATAACCGCCTGAAGCGGCTCATCCAGCTGCAGGCGCCGGACATCATCGTCCGCAACGAAAAGCGTATGCTGCAGGAGGCCGTCGACGCTCTGATCGACAACGGCCGCCGCGGAAGAGCCGTCACGGGCGCCAATAACCGTGCGCTCAAGTCCCTCAGCGATATGCTCAAGGGCAAGCAGGGCCGCTTCCGTCAGAACCTGCTCGGCAAGCGCGTCGACTATTCCGGCCGTTCCGTTATCGTCGTCGGCCCGGAGCTCAAGCTCTATCAGTGCGGCGTACCGAAGGAAATGGCCATCGAGCTGTTCCGCCCGTTCGTCATGAAGAAGCTCGTCGAAGACGGCCTTGCCAACAACATCAAGTCCGCCAAGAAGATGATCGACAAGGGCAAGGACGAGGTCTGGGACGCCCTGGAAGACATCATCAAGGATCGTCCGGTCATGCTCAACCGCGCCCCGACGCTGCACCGCCTCGGCATTCAGGCCTTCGAGCCCGTTCTGGTCGAGGGCCGCGCGCTGAAGCTGCACCCCCTGTGCTGCACCGCGTTCAACGCGGACTTCGACGGCGACCAGATGGCCATTCACGTCCCCCTGTCCGCTGAAGCGCAGGCGGAGGCCCGTATCCTGATGCTCTCGGCCAACAACCTGCTGCGTCCGCAGGACGGCAAGCCGGTCACGGTCCCGACGCAGGATATGATCCTCGGTACGTATTATCTGACGTACCAGCGCTATGATGTCGACGCGTATGACACCATCCACGAGATCTTCCCGCTGCTCGAGTGCGGCAAGCTGCCGTATGAGAAGCCCATCTGGGTCAAGAACGTCTGGGACGACCCCGAATCCGAGGATTATCAGTATTATCTGCGCACCCGCGGCGCGCTGCTGGAAAACGAGACGGATCGTCCGGAGACGATCACCGGCTCCTATCAGACGCTGGCGCAGGCTGCCGCAGCTTTGCATGCGGGCGAGATCCAGCCGGACGAGGTCATCTACGTCTGGAACATCTGGGACGCCGAGGCCGATATCAAGGAAGAGAACCATATCTATATCCGCACCGTCGGCGCATATGCCCAGCAGGCGCACGAGGCGGGCGATATCCGTCCGAAGGAATACTTCAAGTATTATCATGACGAGGACGAGGCCATGATGGCCTACGCCGACGGCATGATCGCCATGCACGATCCCATCAAGGTCTGGAAAGAGCTTGAGATCGACGGCAAAAAGGAGCACCGCATCATTGACGCGACTGTGGGCCGTCTGATCATCAACGACGCGATCCCGCAGAACCTCGGCTTCAAGAAGCGCGAGACGGTCGACGACCTGTTCCCGCTGGAGATCGACTTCGTCGTCGGCAAGAAGCAGCTCGGCAAGATCATCGACAAGTGTATCCGCATCAACGGCTTCACGCAGTCGACCGAAATGCTCGACAAGGTCAAGGCCCTCGGCTATAAATACTCCACCAGAGCCTCCATCACCGTCTCCATCGCCGATATGGAGATCCCGGAGAAGAAATACGAGCTCATCCACGAGGCGGAGAAGGAAGTCGTCAAGATCGACCGCCAGTTCAAGCGCGGCTTCATCACCAACGACGAACGCTACCGCCTGACCGTCCAGCAGTGGGAGAAGTCCATCAAGGACGTCACCGACGCGCTGCAGTCGAACCTCAAGCGCTTCAACCCGATCTTCATGATGGCCGACTCCGGCGCCCGAGGCAGCATGAACCAGATCCGTCAGCTGGCCGGTATGCGCGGCCTGATGGCAGATACGAACGGCCGCACGATCGAGATCCCGATCAAGGCGAACTTCCGTGAGGGCCTGTCCGCTCTGGAATACTTCATCTCCTCCCGAGGCGCTCGAAAGGGCATGACCGATACGGCGCTTCGTACCGCCGACTCCGGTTACCTGACCCGCCGCATGGTCGATGTCTGCCAGGACGTCATCATCCGCGAGAACGACTGCGGCTCCACGAACGGCAGCTGGAAGGGCGACTATTACGAGAAGGGCCAGCTCATCGATTCCTTCGGCAACCGCATCCGCGGCCGTTACCCGGTCTACGATATCACCGATCCGCAGACGGGCGAGCTGCTGCACTCCAAGGACGTCATGCTCCGCGAGGAGGATGCTGCCAAGTTCACAGCCCACGGCATTGACCGCGTCTACGTCCGTTCCGTCCTCGGCTGCAAGGCCCGCTCCGGCGTGTGCGCACGCTGCTACGGCATGAACCTTGCCACGAGCGAGCTTGTCAATCTCGGCGAAGCCGTCGGCATCATCGCCGCGCAGTCCATCGGCGAGCCGGGCACGCAGCTGACCATGCGTACCTTCCACACCGGCGGCGTCGCGGGCGATGATATCACGCAGGGTCTTCCCCGTGTTGAGGAACTGTTCGAGGCCAGAAAGCCGAAGAAGATGGCGCAGATCTCCGAGATCGACGGCGTTGTCGATGTGGACGATTCGCACCGCACGGCGCTGCGCAACATCACCATCACCGCCGACGACGGCGAGGTCAAGCAGTACCAGGTGCCGTATTCCGTCGGCCTGAAGGTCGAGCACGGCAAGCGCGTGCGCAAGGGCGAGCCCATCACCGACGGCGCGCTGAACCCGCACGACGTGCTGCGCATCTCCGGCGTTGAGGCTGTGCAGGATTATCTGACGCAGGGCGTTCTCGCCGTGTACCGTCAGCAGGGCGTCGACATCAATGAGAAGCACATCGAGGTCATCATCCGCCAGATGATGCGCAAGGTCAAGGTCGAGGAGCCGGGCGACACGAACCTGCTGTCCGGCACGGTCGTCGACATGTTCGAGTTCGAAGACGCCAACGCCGCCGTGCAGGCACGCATTGACGCCGGCGAGACCGATCTCAAGCTCGCGACCGACAGCCTTATCCTCATGGGCATCACGAAGGCGTCTCTTGCGACTGAGTCCTGGCTGTCTGCCGCCTCCTTCCAGGAGACGACGAAGGTCCTGACCGACGCGGCCATCAAGGGCAAGGTCGACCATCTGGTGGGCCTCAAGGAGAACGTCATCATCGGCAAGCTGATCCCCGCGGGCTCCGGCCTGAAGGCCTACCGCGATTTCGACACACTCACCACCCCGGAATCCATCGTGACCGAGGAAATGATCGACGACGAGAAGCTGTAAAATTTCAAGCCAGTCAGGCGCGGCGGCTGCCGCGCCTGACTTTTGCCCTGTCACGGTGCACATCTGTCTTTCGTCATTCTGCCAAAGCCCGAAAAGTATTGCAATTTCAAGGGAAAATGAAAAAAATATTTTCTTTTTGCGCGTTTTTTTATTGACGCGGTTCGTGATTTCTGCTATAATCCATATTTGCGTGGGCCTGCCTGCGCGTATTTTCCATGGAGGTGTCTGGATGCCGGAACGGTTGACAAGCAACCGAAAGGTGATCGGTACGAA
>CAKUND010000037.1 GCA_934668295.1 uncultured Oscillospiraceae bacterium | reverse complement strand
GAGCCGGACGACGAGCCGGAAAACGACTATCCCGTCACGGTCTTCGTCTCCCGCGAGGGCTATTTCAAGAAGATCACGGCGCAGTCGCTGCGCATGTCCGGCGAACAGAAATTCAAGGAGGGCGACAGTCTGCTCCTGACCCGTCCGGCGCAGAACAGCGAGGAAATGCTGGTCTTTACCGACAAGTATCAGGTCTATAAGACGAAAATTTCCGACTTTGCCGACGGAAAAGCCTCCGCGCTCGGCGATTTCCTGCCCGGCAAGCTCGGCTTTGACGAGGGCGAGAGCTTCCTGACGGTCCTGTTCCCCGGAAAATACGAGGGCAACCTGCTCTTTGTGTTTGAAAACGGCAAAGCGGCGAAGGTCGCGATGAGCTGCTATGACACCAAGTCCAACCGCAAGCGACTGACGGGCGCCTACTCCGACAAGAGCCCGCTCAAGGCCATCGTCGATCTGCCGAAGGAAAAGCAGATCGCCATCCGTGCAACGGACGGACGCGTGCTCGTGTTCTCCACGGCCCAGCTTGCCGCCAAGACCACGCGCGCGACGCAGGGCGTTGCCGTGATGAGCCTCAAACGAAAGGCCGTCGTCGAATCGGCGATGGAGCTGGAAAAGACCGCGATCACCAATGTGGGCCGCTACTCGGCCCGGACGCTGCCCGCCGCCGGCGCGCTCATCCGCGAGGAGGACACCGGCGAAACGCAGATGAAGCTGGATATTTGATATTCTGAGATAACGCAGGGAGGACGACGGTTTGAAACGTGAAACGCTCAAAACCATCTGGCAGATGGGATGGAAGATCACCCTCGGCTGCGCGATTTTCGCGCTCGGCTTCGATCTGTTTCTGGAGCCGAACAGCCTGAACGTCGGCGGCATGAGCGGCCTGGCGATGGTGCTGCGCGAGCTTCTGGGCTTCGGCCAGATCGGCGTGATGACGATGCTTCTGAACGTACCGCTGTTCATTCTCGGCGCGCGCAAGCTGGGCAGGAAATTCCTGTTCGGCTCACTGGCCGGTATGCTTCTGAGCTCCGCGTTCATCGACCTGTTCGCCTTTATCCCCGCGCCGAAGACCGAGATCCTGCTCGACAGCCTCTACGGCGGCATTCTTGTCGGCCTCGGCCTCGGCCTCGTGTTTCTGTCCGGCGCGACGACGGGCGGCTCCGATATCGCGGCGAAGCTTTTGCGCCGCCGCTTCCGCTCGGCCAGTCTCGGCAAGGTCATGCTGGCGATCGATCTGTTTATCATCACGCTGACCGGTATTGTGTTCCGCGATCTGACCAAGACGCTCTACAGCGCGCTGCCGCTGGCAGCATCGTCGTTTGTGATGGATCAGCTGCTCTACGGACTCGATCATTCGACCGTCGCGCTCATCATCTCCGAACAGTATCAGGCCGTTTCCGCGCAGATCGGCGCCCGGCTCGACCGCGGCGCGACCGTGCTCGACGGCAGCGGCAGCTATACCGGCCGGCCCCGGCCCGTTTTGATGTCTGCCGTCCGGCAGAAGGAGCTGCCGGAGCTCAAATCCATCGTACGGGAGATTGACCCTGACGCCTTCGTCATTCTGCTGCCTGCGCATCAGGTTCTGGGCGAGGGCTTCCGCGGCGCGGAAGAAGAATTATAACGGCAAGGAGGGACTGCTTTGAAGCGCTGGATGATAACGGGCCTGCTTGCGCTGCTGCTGACGGCTCTGTGCGGATGCAGCAGGCTGGTTCCGTCCTCCTATACCCTCGTGACCCCGCACGACGCAGGCACGAAGGCCGAGCCGCAGAGCGACGTACTGACGGTCTACGACTATAAAACGCTGAAAAACGCCCTGCGGACGCTTGTGCAGAACGGCGTGGAGCACGGCGTGATCCACACGAACCAGTATTCCGGCGACGTCGAGGAGGATCTTCCGGCGGCTGTCTATGAATTTGCGCGCGAGGATCCGATCGGCGCGTATGCCATCGACTATATCACGCACGACTGTACGCTCATCGTCGCCTATTATGAGATCAAAATCGATATCACGTTCCGCGACGTGCTCACGCCGCTGGACGAGATCGAGTATGTGGGCGGGGAGGCAGAGGCGAACCGCCTGCTGTGCCGCGCGCTGGAGAATTACGACGATCATCTGACGCTCTACGCGACCTATCCGGGAAAGCCCGACTATGAGGCGCTTGTGCAGGCCTACTGCGACGCGCATCTGAAGGAGCATGCCGCACAGCCCGAGCTGACCGTGACGTCCTACCCGGTGGATGCGCGCAACCGCATTGTAGAACTGGTCTTCGACTACCCGGCCTCCCGGCTGGAGCTTCGGAGCATGCAGCAGGACGTAGCCGAGAGCCTGCGTGCGGCGGAAATTTACGTCCGCTACTGCACGAGCGAGACGGAAAAGGCCGCGCTGCTGTTCACGTATCTGGCCGAGCGCTTCCCGTATCAGGAGGGCAGCAGCCGAACGCCCGTCTATTCCGCGCTCTGCCAGGGCATCGCCGACAGCAAGAGCATGGCGCAGAGCTGGCAGCTGCTGTGCGACGAGGCAGGGCTCACCTGCCAGACCGTCAGCGGCATGCGCGGCGGTGAAGGCTATTACTGGAACATCATGATGCTCGACGGCGGCTACTGCCATGTCGATATCCTGCGTGATCTGCTTGGCGGCGGAACGCTCCGGCTGCGCTATGACGAGGATATGAGCGGCGAGTATTACTGGGATCAGCCCCAGACGCCCGCCTGCCCGGCCCCGGTTCCGGAGGAGGAGCCGCCCGTGGAGGAGCCGCAGCCGCCCGCAGAGGAGGATCCCGCTGAAACCGTCCCCTCTGAGGAGGGGCCTTCCGCACCGGAGGACCCGCAGCCTGCCCTTCCGGACGCACCCGCATAACGAAAAGCCCGGGCCAGACGGCCCGGGCTTTTGAAAAAAGAAGTAATAAGTAAAAGTGAAAAGTGAATAGGTGCTATGTGCCGCGCAGCGGCACGATTTTAAATCGCTGGCGAAGCCAGCACTACACTTCTTCACTTTTCACGATTCACTCTTACTTCCTTTTCGCGTCGGCTTTTTTGTTATGTGGGTGTGCTCACACCACTGTATCGTACTCCCCTGCCCCGCCGTCGGCAAAGTAGCGGTGCAGATCGAACGGGGAGAAGACGCCCCGGTCGGTGACGATGCCGGAGATGAGATGCGGCGGGGTCATATCGAACGCGGGATAATAGCCCTTTACGCCCTGCGCCGCCGTGCGCACGCCCATGGCCTGCAGGGTAAACTCCGGGTCACGCATCTCGATCTTGACGGTGTCCTTTGTCTCGTGTCCAATGTCCGGCGCGCCGGTAACGAACGTCGGAATGCCGAAGTGATTGGCGCAGATGGCGATCTGCAGCGTACCGACCTTGTTGACGACATAGCCGTCGAGGCAGATCGCATCCGCCGCGCAGGTGAACAGGTCGACGTGCTCGCGCTCCATGACGAACGCGGGCATGTTGTCTGTGATGACGGTCACGTCGAAGCCCATGTCATGGCAGACCGTGGCTGTGAGGCGTGCACCCTGAAAATACGGCCGCGTCTCCGGGCAGAACAGGCGGAAGCGCTTCCCTGCCCGCTTCGCCTCCTTCAGCATCATGCCGACGATCGTCTCGCCGAAGCACTGCGTCATGACCGTGCCGCCGTCGGGAATGAGCGGCACAAGATACTTTGCGATCTCGTTTACCTTGCTGTAGCGGCGGTTGTTAGCGTTTACGGCGTGCTCCCGGATGGCAAGATCGACAGGGCGCGCTTCGCGCAGCGCCAGCCTCGCGGCCTCCAGGCAGCCGTCGCAGACCAGCTTCATCCGCTTGTATGTTGTGGGGCGCGCATTCGAAATGGTTTCGTCCGCGGTCTGCAGGAAGGTCAGCTGCTCGTCCGCCGGTTTTTCCCGGCACTCATACGCGGCCAGCGCCATGCCCATGGCCGCTGCCGTGTACGGCCCCGCGCTCTGCGTGACCATATCGCGGATGGCCTGCATGACCTCCACATGCGTTTTGCAGCGGACAAACTCGATTTTTGCCGGATAGACCCTCCGGTCGAGGATCCGCACCTCGCCCGCATCGTACCACGCAACATTTTCATACTGCAGCATGAAGGCCAGCCCTTCATCCGCCCGGAACTGTGTCATACGTCCATCTCCTCCAGAATTGTTTCAAGATAGCGGCTGAACCGCTCCGCGACCGCCGCGCCCGTCTCGTTGACCTCCTCACCGGAGACGGCTTCACCCGTGATGCCGGCAGCCATGTTGGTGATGACGGAAATGCCCAGCAGCGGCAGTCCGCAGTGGGCCGCCGTCAGCGCTTCCGTCACAGTCGACATGCCCACGGCGTCGCCGCCCAGCGCGCGGATGGCGCGGATCTCGGCGGGCGTCTCAAACTGCGGGCCGGGCATGAAGAAATACACGCCCTCGCGCACGGAAAAGCCGAGCCTTGCCGCGCAGATCTTTGCCAGCTCGCGCAGCTCCGGGGTGTACATGCGCGTGACGTCAAAGAAGCGCGGGCCGAATTCGTCCACGTTTCTGCCCCGCAGGGGGCTGGAGCCGTTCAGCTTGATATGGTCGGCGATCAGCATGAAATCGCCGCGATGATAGGATAGATTCACGCCGCCCGCCGCGTTCGTCACGATCAGCACCCGGACTCCGAGCAGCTTCAAAAGCCGCACCGGCTGGGTCAGCTGCTCGAAGTCGTAGCCCTCGTAGCTGTGAAAGCGTCCGGCGAGGCACACAAGCTTCTTCCCTGCCAGCTCGCCGAAGATAAGCTTTCCGGCGTGGCCGGGGGCTGTGGAGACGGGAAAATTCGGAATGTCGTGATAGTCGATCTCGACGGTGTTCTGAAGCCTCTGCGCAAACGGCCCGAGCGACGAGCCGAGGATCACCGCGATCTGCGGCGCAAACGGCATCTGCGCCCGAACATAGTCCGCGCTTTTTTCATAAAATTCATACGGTTCATTCATCATGCTGTCCGCCTTTCCTGCTTTTTCTTATCATACCGCGAAGCAGCGTGTTCCGTCAACCGAAAAAACGCGCGAAGCGCCGTCTGGCGCTTCGCGCGGGAGCAATGCTGGTTGCTCCGGTTTACACGACGTCCATGTTTTCGGGCATGACGAGGGCGGCGATGATGTAGAGCAGGATGCCCGTGCCGGTCAGGCCGAGGGCTGCCCAGATGAGGCGGACGACGGTGGGGTCGATGCCGAGATATTCAGCAAGACCGGCGCAGACGCCGCAGATCATTCGGTTGTTGCTTTTATACAGTTTCTTCATGAGAAATTCCTCCGTTTCATTGATACAGGTTAGACGGCGCTGCGCGCCGGTTGTTCCCGAAACCGGGAAAATTTTCAGAGTGAGAGCACGATGGGCTCGCCGCCTATGGCAAGCTGCTCCTCGTAAATTTCAACGGGGCTGCCGTCGATGCAGTTCCGGTACACGCCGTTCGGCGCCGGGAAGCGGACGAGCGCGGCTTCGCCGCGCAGGCTGAACAGGCCCGCCATGCGCCGTCCGTCCTTTTCGTACACGGCAAGCAGCACGTCGTGCGGCAGAGCCGTGAGGGTGTAGCTGCCCTCGGCAAAGATTGCGTCGCGCTTCAGCTCTGCCAGGTGCGCGAGGAACGCGGACTGGTCGCGGCCGGTGTTCCAGTGGATGGGATCCTTGTCGAACAGCGACGGGACGTGTGTGCTGTCGGCCTCCTGTCCGTTGTAAACAAGCGTCAGACCGCGCTGGAAGAACAGGAACGCGGTCCAGTTCCGGCGCATTTTCTCATCCGGCAGGATATGGGCCGCGCGGGCGCGGTCGTGGTTTTCAAGGAAGCGGAGCTTGACGTAATTGTCGGGATAGAGCCATTCCTGCGCGTCGAGCCGGTCGGCATACTGTGTCAGGCTGATCTTGCCCTCCAGATACTCGCGGAAATAGGGGTAGACGTCGTAATCATAGCCCGCGTCGAACGCCTGATAGAGCTCGGCGTCGGACAGGCTTGCGAAGCCCTGCGCGCGGGCGGCGACATGGAAGCCGCGCTCGACCGATTCACACAGCCAGAAGCAGCCGGGACGGACGGCGGCCACCTCCTCCCGCGCCCGCTTCCAGAACTCCAGCGGGACGAGCGGCGCAACGTCGCAGCGGAAGCCGTCGACAAGGCGCGCCCAGTATTTGAGCGTTTCGATCTGGTAATTCCAGAGCTCCTTGTGGCTGTAATCCAGATCGGCCACATCCCACCAGTCGCCGAAGCGGTTGCCGAGCGTGCCGTCCGGCTTGTGGAAGAACCACTCGGGGCGGTGCCCGGCCAGCCAGGAATCGGGGGACGTGTGGTTATAGACCACGTCGATGATGCACTTCATGCCCCGCTCGTGGATGGCGTCGACCAGATGGCGGAAATCGTCCAGCGTGCCGAACTCAGGGTTCACGGCGCGATAGTCGCGGATGGCGTAGGGGCTGCCGAGCGTGCCCTTGCGGTGCTTTTCGCCGGTCGGATGGATGGGCAGCAGCCAGATGATGTCCGTACCGAGCGCCTTGATGCGGTCAAGGTCAGCCTGCACGGCGGCAAAGGTGCCGGCTTCGGAATAATTGCGGACATAGATGGAGTATAAAACCTGATTGCGAAGGGTCTTTTCGGTATCGACAGCCATAAAACAGCCTCCCAAACAATATTTCTATATCTGTATTGTACACAAATCATGGAAAAAGGCAAGTCGGCAAAATTCATAAAATCAGAGGGTGCAACTTCTATCGTTTTTCTGCGTCTGTAAAGGCAGATCGTAATTCTTAACAAAGGAGAGATCATTATGAAAAAGCTTCTTGCATTGCTGCTTGCCGCCGTGTGCGTGTTCTCGCTGGCAGCCTGCGCCGCCGTTCCGGACAGCCCGGCGACGGAAGTTCGCACCGGGGAACCGACGACGACGCAGCTGGCCTCGCCGGCGGAAACTGTCATGGCGCAGTATCCAAATGAGGCGGATTACATCAGCAGCACGGGCAGCTTCAATTCCGAAAAATATGACAAGGACTGGGACGCGTGGTACGAGGCCTATCAAGCGAAAACTGCGGAGCTGACCGATCCCGCCGCTCTGGCGCACTGGTTCACGACCAGCGTTCCAGCCCTGATGCAGAACGCAGGCAAGGAGAACCGCGTGTGCTCCCCGCTGAACCTTTACATGGCGCTTTCGATGCTGGCCGCTGTGACGGACGGCGAGACGCGGCAGCAGATCCTGGACGCGTTGGGCGCGGAGTCTCTGGAGCTGCTTCAAAAGCAGACCGTGCAGCTCTGGACAGAGAACAGCTGGGACGACGGGCTGGTCACGAGCACGCTCGCCAATTCCATCTGGCTGCGGAACGGATACTCCTACAATGAAGAAACGCTGCAAACACTCGGCGAGGACTATTACGCCTCCGCGTTTTCCGGGGAAATGGGGTCTGACGCGTACAACAATATGCTGCGCGACTGGATCAACGAGCACACCGGGAATCTGCTGACCGAGCAGGCAAACGGCCTGAAGCTCGACCCCAATACGGTGATCGCGCTGGTGTCAGCGATCTACTACCGCGCACCGTGGAGCGACAGCTTCTACGACGGCGCGACCACACAGGACGTGTTTCATGCGCCAGATGACGATGTGACCGCGGAATTCATGCACAGCAGCGAATATAACACCGTGTATTACGGCGACGGCTTCTCGGCCCTCGGGCTTTCGCTGCAGAACAGCGGCCGGATGTGGCTGCTGAAGCCGGACGAGGGCACGGACGCTTCCGCGCTGCTGCAGAATGAGGACGCGCTGGGCTTTCTGCTCGCGAACGGCGAGTGGTCGCAGACGCAGTCCGCGACGGTCAATCTGAGCCTGCCGAAATTTGACGTTTCGTCCGATCTGGATCTTCTGGATACGCTGGCGCAGCTCGGCATGACGGACGTGATGGACGGCACAAAATCTGATTTCACACCGCTCACGACCGCAAACGACTCGCTGGAACTGACGCAGGCCAAGCACGCCGCGCGCGTGAAGATCGACGAGGACGGATGCGAGGCAGCGGCCTATACCGTGCTTGCCCCTGAGGCAACTGCGATGATGGGGCCGGAGGATGAGATCGATTTTACACTCGATAACCCGTTTGTCTTCGCCATCACCGGCATTGACGGCCTGCCGCTGTTCGTGGGGCTGGTCAATCAGCCGGGATAAGCAAAGCCCGCATAGTTGTATCTGTCCGTCCAATCGTACCAGACCGCACTGAGCAGCTTGTTCCGTGTTCCGGCCTGCGCCGGGTCCTGCGTCTGCATCAGCTCAGACCGGATGCCGCTGTTCTCATTATAGAAATAGGACAGATAATACCATGTGCCGTCCAGCTGGACGAAGGCGCTGTCAACGCTGGCCCAATAGCTGCTGTCGAAGCTGGCGCTGGTCGTGACAGTCAGGCTGTATTCCCAGTCCAGCTCGAAAGTCCAGTTTGCCTGGTCTTTCTTCTCATCCTTCACAAGCTCCACACGCTTTGCGTCGCTGGTGCAGAAATGCTTGTGGCTGACTCGGCCGATCCGATCCTGCAGCGGGTCGTCCCAGGTCACATCGATGTGGTACCAGCTGCCGGCGATACGAACCAGATTTCAGACGTGGTCCAGATTTTGGCTTCTAACGATTCCGGACGCAATGCCGACGTGGTTCAGCAGCAGCCGGTAGGCACGCGTATAGGCCTCGCAGACGCCGGTGCCCATCACCAGAATGGTGTATGCGTCATTGCCCGTATAGGTCGTATCATACTGCGCATGCGTGGCCAGATAATCATGCAGGAACAGCGCCTTCTGAAGCTCTGTCCAGCTCATAATATGGGGAGACATTGGACATCGTGGTATACGCGTCACAGCCATAACCGCCTTTCACATAAAACAGCTCCGGATTCTCGTCCACGACCTGTTTGTAAATAGCTCCAAAATCTTCCGGGAGGATTTCGTATTGACTGACATCAATGCTGTCCTGTACGGCCAGCAAGCCCTGCTTCAGCGTCTTTTTAACTTCGGCAAGCGCACGTCTGCGCTTTGCGCAGACGTGCGCTTGCCGGACTGCGGCGCCTCGGGATCGCTGGTCTGGATCGTGCCGGTCTGCTCGGGGAGGATCGGCGCCTGCTCCGCGTTCACGCTGACGCACAGCAGGCACAGCAGGACGCGTAACTTCTTCTTCGTCATGCTTCCTCTCTTTCCATATGGGCGCGCAGACAGTCAGCGCTGTCTGCGCGCCGGTTGGGGTCAGTTGTAGAGACGGACGATCTCCATCTCCTGCGTCGGCTTGCCGCCCTCCAGGAAGAAGATCTTCAGTTCGCAGCCGCCGTATTTATCTTTCGGGATGCGGCAGATGATCTTCCCTTTTTCCGCCGTGGCGGACAGCATGCCGAGGAACTGTCCGTTCCGGTAGGCCGCGAGAATGACGCGTCTTGCCTGTTCAGGCGGTACAGCAGCATCATTTTCATTTGTCGCTTCGAATCTGACGTTCTCACCGTCCTTCGGCGTGAATGTCACGACCGTTTCGCCGATGACGGCGTAGCGCGTGCCCTTGCCGTCGGGGTCGGTATTCCAGCTTTCAATATTTTTACCGATTTCGCCGAAGTCGATCGTCTCAGTTACCAAAAAGAAGTTATAATCATAACTTTCAATCAGTGTATCCTGATTATAGCCGGTCAGCGGTTTGCAATTGCAAGATGCTGGCTGCTAAATTTGCGGGGTTTTCGTAAAATGTTTCTGGGGTGCGAAAAGCCGGCGCCCGGGAGGGGCGCCGGCGGCAGTGCGGATTTGCATCGGGCTTTCGATTTTGGCGGCTGCCTGCCGCCGACCTCTCAGTCAGCTTCGCTGACAGCTCCTCTTAAAAGGGGAGCCAAGGGGGGCGCTCCCGCGCCAGTGCATTATCTATTGTTCGGGGCTCAGGGCTGATCCATGTCGGAGATGAGGATGTTGTCGGTGCCGTGGGCCTCGAATTCGGCGATATAGTCGTCCATGCGGGAGATAAGCTCCTCGTAATTGTCGTTGGATACCGGCTGGTATTCCATGTCGCGGCGCGCAAGCTCCTCGGCAAGAATTTCGTAGAATACCGTGTCCTCGTAGTCCATGATGGCCTCGTGGATGCCGCCGTCGGAAAATGCGCGGGACGGGACGTCGGTTCCTTCATAGCGCTCGACGAGCGCGTCCATGCCCTGCTCCCGGCACAGCGCGAAAAGCTTGGATTCCAAATCGTCGTAATCCGCAAAGCGGTCGTCGCCGCGGGTCGAGTTGAGGATCCAGTTTCCGATGTATACCATATCCAGAAGACGGCGGAACTCTTTTTTCGATAGATCGATCTGCATACCAAATGCCTCCTCTGCGATGTTACTCTATTATATACACTTTGGGATTCATTTTCCACTGTTAATTTTTGCGGCCGCGGGCTTTGCGGCAGCACAGAAAAAACGCTGCGGACGAAATGGTCCGCAGCGTTTTGGAGCGGGTGACGAGGCTCGAACTCGCTACCTCCACCTTGGCAAGGTGGCGCTCTACCGGATGAGCTACACCCGCATCTCAAATGCAGATATAATTATAGCAGAAGATCCGAAAAAGTCAAGCATTTTTTCAAATTCCTCGCGCAAATTCTTCGCGTCACGGCAGCATATAGGGCTGCAGCGTGCGGAAGATGAGGCTGAAGACCTGTTCGTCCAGCTCCGGCGTGTCTTCAAGATCGCCGCAGAGGACGTGCGAGACGAAGCTGAGGATCGTCTCGAATACGTGCGCCATCAGCAGCCAGCTGTCGTGCGCGGAGACAAAATAGCGGCTGAGACGGGCTTGCAGCTGCTGATAGTTGCGGTGGTGCAGTTCGTGGGCGCTGGCGAGGAACTGCGCGGAATAGTAATAGCGCAGATAGAAGCGGGTATCGTCCGGCCGGGACAGGCAGAAGCGCCACACCGGCTCCCACAGCGCACGGCAGCGCTGCTCGAGCGGCTGATCGGGCGCGTCCATCACGTCCAGATTCTTCAGAACCATCTGCACAAAGCGCAGATCGGTGCGGTTGAACGAGGCCTGGAGCAGGCCGTCCTTGCTGCCGAAGTTGCGGTAGATGTAGACCTCGTTGCACGGGACCTCCGCCGCGATCAGCTTGGTCGTGGTGTGGTCAAGGCCGTCGCGCGCAGCAACACGGACGACCGCGTCAAGCAACAGTTCCCGGTAATTCTCTTTGAGCGCCATAACCGAACCTCCCGAAAGCAAAGCAGGTATCTTGACATACTATACTACGGGAACCACAGAAAATCAAGGAAATTTCTGCAAAATCCAAGAAATTCCGAATTCCTCCGGCGTCAGTTCCCGCAGGAGCAGGCGCTTCGTTTCAAGCGTCATCTTTTTGCGCATACCAGCAGGAAGCGGTGGATGCGGCCCTCGAC
This sequence comes from uncultured Oscillospiraceae bacterium, assembly GCA_934668295.1. Classification (GTDB taxonomy): domain Bacteria; phylum Bacillota; class Clostridia; order Oscillospirales; family Oscillospiraceae; genus CAG-170. Next base: position 2,965 of record CAKUND010000037.1, on the reverse strand, counting down.
GCAGCCGTTCTGCTCCAGAATCTTCTGGGCGCGCAGCAGGTTCTCCCGGCAGCGGTCGACCGAGAAGCCGGGGAACTCCCACTCGATGATGCGCGCGAACCAGACGAGCGCGCCGACGTCAAAGAATTTGATCGGTCGGAAGCACTCCTGCGCGTCGAGGATTTCAAAGCCCGCGTCAGAGAACTTTTGACGCGTGATTTCAAGGTACTGTTCCGGGAAGGGAAGCTCTGTCTTCCCCAGAAGAAGCTCCACCAGCTCGCGGTCGTTTTCCGCGCCCACCTGCTCCGTGATGAACAGCCCGCCGGGCTTCAGCATGCGGCGCAGATCCTGCACATTGAAATCTCCGTGGCGATTGATGACGATGTCAAACGCGGAATCACCGAACGGGAGCACGTCCTTGCCGTCGCCCGCGCGGAAATCAATGCCGAGCGGCAGCAGCGTCTGTTCGCACAGCCGCACATTCGGCGGATAGGCCTCCGCCGCGCTTGTGTTTGCATACGGGTGGTGCAGGGACAGCAGAAACTCCCCGCCGCCGGTGTCGATATCCAGCAGCTTCATTTCCGGCCGCAGGCGCTCCAGCACGATGCGCTGATAGTCCCACGGCAGGTCTGTCTCCTCCGTATATCTGTCCGCAATGTGGGAAAAGTCCCAGCCGTGGATGTGCGCGGCGTCCTCCTCTGCTTTCCATGCGCGGAGCAATTCTGTTTCCTTCCTCTCTGTTCCCTCCCCTTTTCCCTTCCGGTTCAAAATCCAGTCGTCCAGGAACCGCAGCTGCGCATCCGTGTGGAACCAGTGCTCCCCGCCCGGCATGACGGTCAGGTCTGCGCCGATTTTCTCCGCAAACGCCGATATGGTCTCCATCGAGGTCAGCTCGTCCCGGTCTCCGTACAAAATATGGGTCGGGACGCGCCATATAACGGGGTGCTCACGCACATAGCAAAGATACTGCCACGACAGCGTTTCTCCGAACGCCGTCGGGATCTCCTGCTTTTCCGCAAGCTCCCGCTCGGTCACATCCGCCCACGCCATCATATTGCGGATGAGCGCTTCCATGTCCGCGACCGGCGAGATCAGATACGCCGCATCGACCAGCGCTTCATCCAGTGCAGACAGCGCAAAAAACGCGCCGATGCTGTTCGCGATCAGCGTGAGCCGGTCACAGTTCTCACGCTGGGCGGCGAAAAATCGCGGAAATTCTTCCTTGGCCTCCCACGGGGCCTGCGCGCGGTAAGCAAAGCCGACCACCTCGCTGTCCGGAAACAGGGGTCTATAGTGCTCCGCTTCCTCCGCCGAGCCGCCCTTGCCGTGAACGTATACAACAATATGCTTCATCATAACTCCTCCAAATTTCAGACGCTGCCGTTGACGATCGCGGCATAGGTTTCCTCTGGGATCATAGGCGACCCGATTTTCTTTAACAGTTCCGCGTCGATCTGCCCCGCTTCGGCGGACGGCCGGTTCAAAATTGCGTCTGCTGTTCGGGAACCCGCAGCCGCAGATCATCAGGAATTTCAGGTGCGAATAATCCCGCTGGCCGGCATGGACATAGCGCCCGTTTGCCTCCGTCATGGCCATGGAGGACAGGGGCAGCATACGGTCAACGAGATTCTTCAGCCCGGCAGGCATGCCGTAGCTGTGAAACGGAAAGCTGAACAGCAGCAGGTCGGCGGACAGCATCTGTTCGAGAATCTCCCGCATCTCATCGTCGATGACGCAGCGTCCGCCGATCCGTTCTTTGAGCCAGACAAGGCCGATCGCCAGCAGCGCGAAGCTGCCGGCAAGCAGGGATAATACCGCGTCGCAGAGATCTGCCAGCGCAGGATGCTTTTCATAAATTTTTTCATGCTTCCCTTCCTGTTGAAAAAAACGCAGTGCAGGCCGGTTTTCCGGTTCGCACTGCGTCTGAGCGTCTGGCTGACTGCACTGTTCTGTTTTCGTTTTGAATAAAAATCATTCCATATGTATTTGTAATGATATACCATATCCTGCTTCTTGTCAATACGGACGTTTGCGCACCGGCGCGGGAGCGCCCAGAGGCTTCCCCTCCGGGGAAGGCATTGGTACGCGCAGATTCTGCCCGCCCTTGCGTAAAGCTTTAGATGCTGTGCCCCTGCGCGGCTTCTTTTTTTCTCTGTACAACCGCGGTGGGTTCTGTTATAATGTAGAAGATTATGACATGATAAAGGGTGACACGCATGAAATTTTTGATCGATCTGATCTCTGAGCAGCTGGCGGAGGCGTTTGAGAAGGCCGGGTTTGACGCGGCCTATGGCAAGGTCACGCTTTCCAACCGGCCCGACCTCTGCGAATACCAGTGCAACGGCGCGCTGGCTGCTGCGAAGCAATACCACAAGGCCCCCATCCAGATCGCGAACGCGGTTCTGGACGCACTGGGCGAAAACGGGATGTTTTCCAGCGCCGAGGCAGTCATGCCGGGCTTTTTGAATCTGAAGATCTCCGAGGCCTATCTTGCCGCTTATCTGCGCGAAATGGCGCAGACACCGCACTACGGCGCGCAGGACGATCCCGACGCCTGCACCATCGTCCTGGACTACGGCGGGCCGAACGTCGCCAAGCCTCTGCACGTCGGCCATCTGCGCAGCGCCATCATCGGCGAATCGCTCAAGCGTATCTACCGCTTCTTCGGCAATCACGTGATCGGCGATATCCATCTGGGCGACTGGGGTCTGCAGATGGGCCTGATCATGGCGCAGCTGCAGGATGAAAAGCCGGGCCTCCCCTACTTCGACCCGGACTACACCGGCGAATACCCCGCCGAAGCGCCGTTCACGATCTCCGAGCTTGAGCGCATCTACCCCACTGCCAGCGCCCGCAGCAAGGAGGACGAGGCCTTTGCCGCCCGCGCACATGAGGAGACGTTCCGCCTCCAGCACGGCGAGCGCGGCGAGCGCGCGCTCTGGCAGCACATCCTGCGCGTGTCCGTCGAGGATCTCAAGCGCAACTA
>CAKUND010000036.1 GCA_934668295.1 uncultured Oscillospiraceae bacterium | reverse complement strand
TCCGCTGCGTCGCGTCCTTTGTGGATATGAACGCGCAGATGCACCTCATCCTCACACTCGCAGACCTCAAGACCGTAACGGTCTTCCAGCGTAAACAGGGTGTGCATCAGGCCAAGATATTGGAGCACATGCGGCAAGCATATTGCCGAGTGGAGGAAAGTAAAGGCAGGCGAGATGAAGGCATCTGACATCAGGAAGGATTACATCTGTTCTCTCAGCATCACTCTTGTTGCATTAGGATATGCTGGAAATGCTATAATTCAGCAGAACCCAGATACATGGAAGGATAATCTAAAAAAGCTTTCTCAAATTGACTGGCGAAAAACAAATCCAGAATGGGATAATCTTGTGTTTGTGAATGGAAGAATTGCAGCGAACAGATCAACACAAAAGGCTCTCCCGTCTGCATGATCGGCGACGGCGTAAACGATGCGCCGGCACTCAAAAAAGCGGATGTCGGCATTGCGATGGGCGGTGTGGGCAGTGATATTGCCGTGGATGCTGCAGATATCGCGCTCGTGGACGACGAGGTCCGGGAGCTTTCGCATCTGGTAGCGCTCTCCAAGCGGATGATGACCACGATCAAGCTGAACATGACCTTCTCAATGACGCTGAACTTTATCGCAATTGCATTGGCCATTATCGGAAAGCTGAACCCTGTTGTCGGCGCACTGGTACACAACGCAAGCTCTGTGCTTGTCATTATAAACTCGGCATTCTTATTAAATTGGAGGAAAAAACATGCTACTGAAGCTCATCGGTCTGATCATCGGCGCACTCATTCTCGGTGCAGGGATCTACTATCTCGTAAAAGAAAAAGCAGATCCGGAATCCAGAAAGATCTATACGATCATCAGCATCATCGTCGGTGTTCTCTCTGTCGTATGCGCGCCGCTGTTTTATCGAAATCAGGAAAGGAGCATTTTGTCGTTTGCCTCGTCGCTGCCGCTGGCGCGGGAGAACATGGCGAGAAGATCCGGGACAGTCAGCTTTTTCTTTTCCTCGCCGGATACGTCCACGACGATCTGCCCGGCGTCCATCATAATGAGGCGGTTGCCGTGGGCAATGGCGTCTTTCATGTTGTGCGTGATCATCAGCGTGGTCAGCCCGTGTTCCTGCACGATGCGGTCGGACAGGTCAAGCACCTTTGCTGCCGTGCGCGGGTCAAGCGCGGCGGTGTGCTCGTCGAGAAGCAGCAGCTTCGGCTGCTGCAGCGCCGCCATCAGGAGCGTCAGCGCCTGCCGCTGGCCGCCGGAGAGCAGACCGACCTTTGCGGTCATACGATCCTCCAGACCAAGATCGAGCGCATGGAGGCGCTTCTGATATTCAGCACGCTCTGCCTTTGTGATGCCCCACTTCAGGCCGCGGTGCTGCCCGCGCCGGGCGGCAAGGGCGAGGTTTTCCTCAATCTGCATAGTGGGTGCGGTGCCCATCATGGGATCCTGAAACACGCGGCCAAGGAAAGCGGCGCGCTTGTGCTCCGGCAGGCCGGTAACGTCCGTGCCGTCAATGACGATTTTTCCGCTGTCGATCTGGAACGAGCCTGCAATGGCGTTCAGCATGGTCGACTTCCCTGCCCCGTTGCCGCCGATGACAGTAACGAAATCGCCGTCGTTCAGAGTCAGATTCAGGTCGTTCAGCGCAGTTTTTGCGTTGACAGTGCCAGGGTTGAAGGTCTTACAGACATTGATAAGCTCAAACATGGCGCGTTTCCTCCTTTTTGGCCTTTCCGTGGAATATTTTTCCCTTCCAATATGGAATGGCGAGGAAAAGTGCGACGATCAGCGCGGTAATGAGCTTCAGGTCGTTTGTATTCAGTCCGAGCTGCAGCACGATCTGGAGCACAAAATAATAGATCACAGCGCCAATAGATACTGCCAGCAGTTTGAGACCGAAGTTCGTGAACAGCTTGCCGAAAATGACCTCGCCGATAATGACGGCAGCCAGCCCGATGACGATCGCGCCGCGGCCCATGTTGACATCAGACGCACCCTGAAACTGCGCGAGCAGTGCGCCGGAAAGCGCGACGAGGCCGTTTGAGAGCATAAGGCCAAAGACCACGTTCGCGTTCGTATTGATGCCCTGCGCGCGTGCCATGTTCTGGTTCGCGCCGGTGGCGCGGATGGCGCAGCCGCGCTCCGTGCCGAAGAACCAGTACAGAAGCGCGATCACGGCAAACGTGAAAAGAAGCAGCACGGGCAGCGGGTTCTTGAGGCTCAGATCACGCACGAAGCGCTGCGAGACCATCAGGGGGTATTTATCCACGCCGACGGCCTGATTGGCTTTGCTGTCCATGATGCGCAGATTAATAGAATAAAGCGCAAGCTGCGTGAGAATGCCGGAGAGGATTGCAGGAATGCCGCATTTGGTGTGGAACATCCCCGTCACGAAACCTGCCAGCATGCCGCAGGCAAACGCGCAAAGCAGCGCAAGCCACGGATTCACACCGGCACGGATCAGCATGACAGCCGCCGCGCCGCCGGTGGCGATGGTGCCGTCGACGGTCAGGTCAGCCACGTCCAGAATGCGGAAGGTAATGTAGACGCCAATGGCCATCAGGCCCCAGATGAGGCCCTGCGCCGCAGCACCGGGCAGCGAATTGAGAAGCGCGGAAAGGAAATTCATAGTCATTCTCCTTCTTGGTCTGCGCCTGCAATCGACCGGCAAAGAGATCCGGTTATCGGCCGATTGCAGGGGCAAACAGTGTTTCATACAAGGCCGGTCATGGGCATACGCCCATGACCGGCTGGCTGAAATCAGCCGTCAATTGCCTCGTAGCCGTCCAGCGGGGTAATGCCGAGCTGGTCGCAGATGGAGGCGTTATACTTCGGGGTCGCGTCAGTGTATTCGACAGGCATTTCGGAAATATTGGCTTCGCCCTTCAGAATCTTCGCGGCCATCTTGCCGGTGGTCACGCCGAGATCATAGTAGCTGATGGACAGCGTTGCAACGCCACAGCCGCGGCAGAGGCCTTCCTCGCCGCAGATTGCGGGAACGCCGGCTGGGAGCAGGACGTTTGCGATCGCTTCCGTGTTGGAGGCAGCGGTGTTGTCAGTCGGGATGTAGACGACGTCGGAGAAATCAGCAGCCTTCTGTGTGACGGAGGAAACGTCGTTGCTGTCGGTGAAGGCAAATTCCTCGCAGGTCACGCCCTGGGCCTCGAGCGCCTTGCGCACCTCGTCGATCTGGTAGCGGGAGTTCGGCTCAGCGGAGCAGAACAGCAGGCCGACGGTCTTTGTCTCGGGGAACCAGTCAAGGATCATCTGGGCCTGTGCCTGCAGGTCGGCCAGATCGGACGTGCCGGAGACGTTGCCGCCGACGGTGCCGTTAAAGTCGTCGATATCGAGCGCAACGCCGTAGGCCGTGATGGACGTGCCGAGGATGGGAATATCAGCCGTGGCGGAGACGGCAGCGGTCAGGGCCGGAGTGGCGTTCGCCATGATGAGGTCGACGCCCTTGGAGACAAAGCCGTTGACGATAGTGCCGCAGTTGACGGAATCGCCGGAGGCGTTCTGCACGTCGATGGTCACAGCGTCACCGAGTTCTTCGGTCAGCGCGTCGACAAAGCCCTGCGTTGCGGCGTCCAGCGCCTCGTGCTGCACGAGCTGGCAGACGCCGACAGTATAGGTCTTGCCATCAGCGGCGGAGGGTTCTTCCGTGGAGACAGGCGTTTCGGCTGCAGGAGTCTCAGTATCGGATGCAGCAGTCGTATCGGTCGCGGGGGCAGTAGAGGCGCAGGCGGCGAGGCTCAGGATCATCACGAGCGCCAGAAGCATTGCAAGAATCTTTTTCATGATAAATTGCTCCTTTTTCTGATTACAGTTGAATTTTTAAAACAAAAAGGAGGCTCTGTCCGCGGAACAGAGCCTCCTTCTTACTTAGAAGAAAACACCGGTCTTATACGGACAGCTTCTCATTTTGGGTACGGTAATAGAGGCCCGCAAACAGCTCGCGGGCCATGGTAAAGCGGAAGCTCATATTCATGATGGAATCATTGAAGCGGATCTGCGTCATGGTAAGCTCCCTTCTGCCGTACTGTCGGCGTCCTTTTGATGTTTGCTACTATACTGCTTTAAATGCGCAAAGTCAACTGTGAAAGCGACAAAATACTGCACTGTTTTTGAATTTGCTTTGTGCATACCGCCCGGAGTGATCCGGGCGGTTGACATAAACTTTATTTCACAACAGCCTTATGGAAGACCTTCTTGCCCTTGCGGATGATCGCGCCGTCGCCGGCAAAGACTGCCTTTTCAAACGCAGTCGCGAAATCCGTGACCTTCTCGTCGTTGACGCTGATGCCGCCCTGCTGCACCAGACGGCGGCCCTCACCCTTGGATGCGGCAAGGCCGCATTTGACAAGAAGCGTCAGGGTGTCGATCTTGCCGTCAGTGAAATCCTCGTCCGTCAGTTCGGTCGACGGCATGTTTTCGCTGCTGCCGCTGCCGCCAAAGAGGGCCTTTGCGCTGGCCTCGGCCTTCTTCGCTTCCTCCTCGCCGTGCACCATCTGCGTCAGTTCGTAAGCAAGAATTTCCTTTGCCTTGTTGAGCTGACTGCCCTCCCACTTGTCCATCTCGTCGATCTGCTCGAGCGGCAGGAAGGTCAGCATGCGGATGCACTTCATAACGTCGGCATCGTCGACATTGCGCCAGTACTGATAGAACTCAAAGGGGCTGGTCTTGTTCGGGTCGAGCCAGACGGCGTTGCCCGCAGTCTTGCCCATCTTCTTGCCCTGCGAGTCGGTCAGGAGTGTGATGGTCATGGCGTGCGCGTCCTTGCCGAGCTTGCGGCGGATAAGCTCCGTGCCGCCCAGCATATTCGACCACTGGTCGTCGCCGCCGAACTGCATATTGCAGCCGTAGTGCTGGAACAGATGATAGAAGTCGTAGGACTGCATAATCATATAGTTGAACTCTAGGAAGGACAAGCCCTTTTCCATGCGCTGCTTGTAGCACTCAGCACGGAGCATGTTATTGACAGAGAAGCAGGCGCCGACCTCCCGCAGGAGTTCGATATAATTGAGGTTCAGCAACCAGTCGGCATTGTTGACCATGATGGCTTTACCTTCGCCGAAATCAATGAATCGCTCCATCTGACGCTTGAAGCACTCGGCATTGTGGTCGATGTCCTCCTTCGTCAGCATTTTGCGCATGTCGGTGCGGCCGGACGGGTCGCCGATCATGGTCGTGCCGCCGCCGATGAGCGCGACGGGCTGGTTGCCCGCCATCTGCAGGCGCTTCATAAGTGTCAGCGCCATAAAATGGCCGGCGGTCAGGGAATCTGCCGTGCAGTCGAAGCCGATATAGAACTTGGCCTTGCCCGCGTTGACCATTTCGCGGATCTCCGACTCATTCGTGACCTGCTTGACAAGCCCTCTGGCCTGCAGTTCTTCATAAATACCCATTGTGATTTCTCCTTCTATGTTTGAAAATTTTTTATAATTCCATCAACCGTCTGCCGCAGTGGGGGCAGATGGCATCGTCCATGTCGTGCATGTCGCCGCAGTAGGGGCAGGCGATTTGCTGGATGCCGCTCGTTTCGGGCGTGTCCGCATCGCCGAGCAGATAAAATTCGAGCTTTTTGCATTGCTCGCAGCATTCGACATCCACATCCAGCGCACCGGACAGGATCTGGTCCCAATGGCCGAACAGCATGCTGAACTTTCCCTTCTGCAGCTCCATATTGCCGAGGTTCTGCATCTTGCCGCCGCAGGCGGAACAGGTTTTCTGGCGCATAACATACTCCTTTCCGTCAAAAACGCCCTCTGCTCTTGCGAGCAGAGGGCGAACGATCGCGGTACCACCTCTGGTTTGCCGGTTCCTTGCGGAAGCGGCCTTACGGAGCGCAGACACGCCCCTGCGCGATAACGGGCGCACCCGACACACCCCTACTGCGCGAAAACGCGTTTCAGAGGGCAGCTCCGGGATGTATTCGCCTGACGCCGTCTGCTTTCTTGCACCGACCGAAAGCTCTCTGGAGACGGGACCTGTCAGGGTACTTCTTCCCTTCGTCACTGTAACTGTATTACAGATGCAGTATAGCGGATTTGTTCCGATTTGTCAATCAATATTCGCCAAACAGCGCGACAAGCTTACCGTCTTTGACCTCGTAGAGCGCAGCGTGCAGATCCGCAATGCCCATGCAGTACGAGCCTGCAACATATAGCGTTCCGTATTCCACATAGATATCGGTCAGATTCTGCGTTGGGCTGCTCTCGTCGCGTTCGGCAAGGATGGAGCGCACGGCGTTCTGTCCCGGGTTTTCCAGCTTCATCACTCTCGAGGCGCAGGGGGAATATACAGCCGCGTAAACATATGCCGGTATCGGCTTGGTATCGTCCCAGCTCAGATAATAGAGCGTATTGTCCCCGTACCAGCAGAAATCCAGCACAGGCTCAGCCACGATCTGCTCGAGCGTATTGCCGCTGCGCTTATAGAGACCCGCGCGTCCCCAGACATATATACCGTCGGAGCCGCTCAGCAGGCGGTCGAATGCGACATAGCCGTTGATCCCCTGCGCTGCTTTCCAAAGGCCGACCGTCTGAACCAGCTTGCCGGTAAGCGGCTCATACAGCGCAAGGCTGACGGAGCCGGAGTCCGCGTACTGCATCAGCCAGTACGCCCCGACCGTGCAGACGTATTCACAGCCCTTTTCCCGCAGCACCAGCTGCGCTTTCAGACGGGCGAGAATTGCCGCGGCTTCAGCTCTTGTAACACCTTTGGAGGGCTTGAAACTGCCGTCCGGGTAACCGGTCAGAATCCCCTGATTGGCGCTGATGAGCACGCTATTCCAATACTGCGCAGCATCGGGAAACAGCGGCTGCCACTCCGGAGACTCCATGCGCTGCTCCTTCCAGTTGATAGTGTGCTGAATCGCGGCGTCTGCGCGTTCATGCACGCCGCCCCAGCCGGAGCAGAACCGGTCGAGAAGCGCAGCGATCTCGCCGCGCGGCATGGCATTCGCCCGTCCGCCGTTGATCCCGTCCAGAAGATCATGCGCGATGCAGACCGAATAGGCAGCCTTCCACCAGTCGTCGCTCTCCGCCTGCTTCCACTCTTCCGGGAACGCGATGCGGGCAAAAAGCGTGAGGAATTCCGCGCGCGTGACCGTATTTTCCGGCTTGTATGTACCGTCCGGATAGCCGGTGATTTCTGCATCAAGATAATTGATCTGCTTATACGCCCAATGCGTATCGGATACGTCGGTGTATTCCGCCGCGCTGACCGCTGTGCAGAGCAGCAGCGACGTAAGGATCAGAAACAGGATGTTACGTACTTTCATGTGAGACTCCCTTCTTTGTCTGTTCCGCCAGACGCAGCAGCTCCGCCGCGCCGGCCAGCGTTGTTTCGGTGATCATACTGCCGCCGGTCAGGCGGGCAAGCTCCTGCTGCCGTCCGGCGTTATCCAGGCGCAGAACGCTTGTATACGTTCTGCCGTTTTCCACTCGTTTTTCGACCGTGAATTCCGTGTCGGCCATGGCGGCGATCTGCGGCAGGTGCGTCACGCACAGGACCTGACGGCCCTTTGCGACTGACCAGAGCTTATACGCGACCTTCTGCGCAGCGCGGCCACTGACGCCCGCGTCGACTTCGTCAAAGATCATGGTCCCGACAGAATCCTCCGCCGCAAGCACATTTTTCATCGCGAGCATGATACGTGCCAGCTCACCGCCGGAGGCGACCTTTGCAAGCGGCCGCAGCGCTTCACCAACGTTGGCGGACATCAGAAAGCGGACGGAATCCAGACCGTTTTCCTGCGGGGACTGCTCCGCAAACTCACAGACAAATTGGATCTTCGGCATATCCAGCTGCATCAGTTCGGAGGAGATCGCTTTCTGAAGGCTCTCTGCCGCCGTTTTTCGCGCGTCTGTCAGCGCCGCACCCTTTTCCTGCATGGTCTTCTGCAGGACAGCCAGCTTTTTCTGGAGCTGTTCGATGCGGTCGGTCGCGAACTCCACTTCGTCGAGCTGATTTCTGGCCTTCTCGCAGAATGCGATGACATCCTCTACGCTTCCGCCGTATTTGCGCTTGAGCTTGTGGAGCGTATCAAGGCGTTCTTCGGTCTGCTCAAGCTCATCGGCAGAATAGGTTAGATCGTCCTTCTTGTCCCGCAGCTCGTCGGCAATATCCTGCGCGGTATACATGAGGTCGTTCAGCTTTCCGCTGAGCTGCCGCATTTCATCTGAAACGCGACTGACCCGTTCCAGCGCATGCGCAGCGTTTGCGATCATGGCCGCTGCGCCGTCCGACGTTTCATCGCCATAGAGTGCACAGACGGCAGCCTCCATCGCGTCCGTCAGCTTTTCGGCGTTCTGGAGCACCTTCCGTCTCTCAAGCAGTTCGTCTTCCTCACCCGGCTGCAGCTCGGCGCGCTCAATTTCGTCGATCTGGAATTTCAGCGTCTCGACCAGACGGAGCTTTTCCGATTCATCCATGGACAAACGGCGGATCTCCTGCTGGACAGCGCTGACCTTGTCATACGCCTGCCGGTAATCCTCCAGCAGTGCTTCGTCGTGGGCAAACAGATCGAGATAGCCGATGTGTGTCGCCTCATCAAACAGCTGCTGGGAATCGTTCTGCCCATGGATCTGGATGAGCTGGACGCCGAGCTTTCGGAGCGTGGAGACCGTGACGGGCTTGCCGCTGACGCGGCAGCTGTTTTTTCCGTCGGCAAAGATCTCGCGGGAAACGCCGAGCTCTGGCTCATACGGGATCTGGTTTTCCGCAAACCATGGCAGCTCCGGCACGCCGGAAAAAATTGCGCTGACAAATGCCTTCTGCGCGCCGGTGCGGATCATTTCGCGCGAGGCCCGTTCACCCAAAATGGCAGAGATCGCGTCTATGACGATGGATTTGCCCGCACCGGTCTCGCCGGTGAGGACATTGAAACCACTGTCAAAAACGATCTCTGCCTGTTCGATCACAGCAATATTTTCAATATGCAGGGTAGAAAGCATCGGTCTTCCTCCTGTTCTGTCCGGGGCTCAGTGCTCGATCTGCTCCCGGATCTCTGCGCAAAGCTCGGCGGCCGACTGGGTATCCTTCAACACAACAAAGCAGGTATCGTCGCCCGCAAGCGTCCCAAGCATTTCCGGGATATTCAGCTTATCGATCGCTGCGGCGGCGCCGTTGGCAAGGCCGGGCATGGTCTTGACAACGATCAGGTTCTGCGCATAGTCAACGCTCGTGATGCACTGCCGGAAAATCAGATTCAGCTTGGCGGAGAAGGTATGCTCCGCCGGCTTGGGTGCAGTTGCATACCGGTAAATGCCGTTTGGGCCGAGCTCCTTGATGATGCGCAGCTGCTTGATGTCGCGGGAAATGGTGGCCTGCGTGGTGCAGAAGCCCGCCTCATTGAGCTCGGCAAGCAGTTGCTCCTGGGTCTGTACACTGTGATCCGCGATAAGCTCCAGTATTTTCTCCTGGCGTTTCGATTTCATAGGCGCGTTACCTCATTTTTTCAATGAATTTCCGGTTCAAAATCTCAAAAAAGCTGGTGTTTTTCAGCCGTACCAGCCGCGTGACCTTCTGTGAGCTTCTGACTACGATCTCGTCCCCGACGTTCAGCCGGAACGCCCGGCCTCCGTCAACCGACAAAAACGCGTTATGCCGTCCGACCTTGCCGACCTTGACTGTCACCACGCGGCTTGGCGCAACGACGATGCTTTTTGCCAGCATGGCATGCGCGCAGATAGGCGTGATCAGGAAGTTCTTCGCAGACGGCTCCACGATCGGGCCGCCGGCAGACATGGAATAGGCGGTCGAGCCGGTCGGCGTGCAGAGGATCACACCGTCTCCGGAGTAGCTGGTCGCCTCCACGCCGTCGCAGTAGATCCCGAGCTGCACCACACGGGCAATTGCGCCCTTGGTAATGACGGCGTCGTTGAGTGCTGTTTCGTGGAAAAATGTCTGTTTGCCGTTTCCGACGCTGACATCCAGCATCGTGCGCTCATCCACTGTATAGTCTCCTTTGGGGATCTTCCGCAGAAGCTCGATCTCGCCGGCTTCCAGCTCCGCAATAAAGCCCATCGTGCCAATATTGACGCCAAGGATCGGAATATTGTGCTCTGTTGCGATTTTGGACGAGTGCAGGATCGTTCCGTCGCCGCCGAAACAAATCAGCATATCTGCCGTTTTGATCTCCTTCTGAATATCCTGAAAATGGAGATCACGCGGAATTTCAAACGTCTTATCCACGTCGAACGGCAGGCAGAGCGAAACGTCCGCGCCTGCATCCCTCAGGATCGAGCAGGCTTGCCGGGCGTTTTTGAATTGTTTATCACGGTAGGGATTCGGCGAAACGACGATCTTCATAGCGTATGTTACCCTTTCAGCGCTGCATGCGCCTGCGCGACGAGCGCGTCAATGTCAGGAAGGTTCTCCTGTCCAGTCTGCATGGAAAGATGCGCGAGAAATTCAATATTTCCCTCCGGTCCCTTGACCGGGGAGAACGTAAGATTCCGGATCGTAAAGCTCACAGACGCGGCCAGCGCGGTAAAATCACGCAGTACCTGCGCGTGTACGGCTGGATCACGCACAACGCCCTTTTTGCCGACGTTTTCCTTTCCTGCTTCAAACTGCGGCTTGATGAGGCAGAGCACCTGCCCGGTGGGCTTCAGCAGTCTCTGGATGGCCGGAAGAACGATTTTCAAAGAAATGAATGATACGTCAACGACAGACAGGTCGAGCGGTTCTCCGAGATCTTCCGGCGTGACATAGCGGATGTTCGTACGCTCCATCACGACCACACGCGGGTCGGAGCGAATTTTCCACGCAAGCTGTCCGTAGCCGACATCAATGGCAAAGACCTTGCTTGCCCCCTGCTGCAGCAGGCAGTCGGTAAAGCCGCCGGTAGAAGCGCCGGAGTCGCTGCATACGAAGCCGGTGGGATCGACATGGAAATCACGGAGTGCCTTTTCCAGCTTCAAGCCGCCCCGGCTGACATAGGGACACGCGCTGCCGCGCACCTCGATCACAGGATCGTCGTCAATGTTGATCTCGAGCCCGGCCTTATCGGCCTTCTGCTCGTTGACATAGACCTCGCCTGCCATGATCATGGCCTGTGCCTTGCTTCTCGATTCCGCCAGATTGCGCGCAACAAGCAGCACATCCAGTCGTTCCTTATGCTTCATCAGGAAAGCTCCTCCTGCATCAGTTTTGTGAGCGAAGCGGCATCCAGTCCTGCCGCAGAAAGCAGCGCGGCAGGCGCACCGTGCGGAATGAAGCCGCGCCCAAGGTTCCGCTTCCGGCAGACCGCCGGGATCCCGTTTTCAATCAGGTGGGAAAAAATCTCATCAGCCAGACAGCTGCGGTCTGACGTTTCCTCGAACACAAACACGCGCTTTGTCTTTCGGACGGATGCGTCGATCGCGTCCCAGTCCACCGGAGAAATGGTACGCAGCTTTAAAATTTCGGGCCGGTAGCCTGCAGCCTGCATGGTATCCGCTGCAGCCAGAACGGCGTTGACCATTGTGCCATAGCAGATGATCGTGCAGGTGTAGCCCTCGCGGATGCGGGTCTGAGAAGCGGCAGACTGATAGCTGCCCTCGCCGCCGCGCGGATAGCGGATGGCCGCAGGGCCGGTACAGGCATAGATCGCCGTATGCAGATCCTCGCGCAGCTCGGAAAAGCTGGCCGGACAGAAGATCCTCATGCCGGGAACTTGCCGGAGATAACCGACGTCAAACATGCCCTGATGCGTGTCTCCGTCCTCACCGACAATGCCGCAGCGGTCGACAGCCAGCACGACATGCAGCTGCTGCAGCGCTACATCATGCAGCAGCATATCGTAGGAGCGCTGCAGGAACGTAGAGTAGATCGCTGCAACAGGCTTCATCCCCTGCTTGGCAAGGCCGGCCGCCATGCAGACCGCGTGGCCTTCGGCAATGCCGACATCAAAAAAGCGGGATGAAAAGTCAGATGCAAACTGGTCAAGCCCCGTACCGTGCTGCATGGCGGCGGTAATTGCGCAGACGGTCTTGTCGCTGGCAGCCATACGGCAGAGCTCCTGCCCGAACACATCCGAGAAGGACGGTGCGGACACTGCCGCCGGCATACCCGTATCGGGGTCAAATTTTCCGATGCCGTGGAAGTCCTGCGGCGTTTTCTCCGCCGGCGCATATCCGCGGCCCTTCTGCGTGATGAGGTGGATCAGAACCGGCTCATGCAGCGCGACAGCTGTCTTCAAAAGTATTTCGATTCTGGAAATGTCATGACCGTCGACCGGGCCAAGGTAGGTAAAGCCGAGATTTTCAAACAGCGTCGTGCCGAGAATGCTGCGGCGCATATGCTCTTTGATTTTATGCGTCAGTGCATAAAGTCTGCGGCCAAAAGCAGTTTTGGCCGTCGTCTGGCGGTACCAGAGCTTGAGATCAAGATATTTGGGGCGCAGACGCGCCTGCGCGAGATAGCGGGAGATCGCGCCGACGTTCGGCGTAATGGACATGCCGTTGTCGTTGAGCAGGACGATCATGGGCTCGCGGCTTGCGCCTGCGTTGTTGAAGCCCTCATATGCAAGGCCGCCCGTGAGTGCGCCGTCGCCCATCAGGGCAAGCACATGATAGTCCTCCTCAGCCATCGTGCGCGCCCGGGCCATACCGAGCGCAACGGAAACGGCGTTGGAGGCATGACCGGCGATAAACGCATCGTGTACGCTCTCACACGGCTTTGGAAAGCCGGAAAGCCCCCCCTGCTGGCGGAGCGTATCAAACCGGTCCATGCGGCCGGTAAGCATCTTATGCACATAGCACTGATGTCCGACGTCGAACACAAGCCGGTCACGACTGGTGTCGAATACGCGGTGAATGGCGACCGTTGTCTCAACAATGCCAAGATTCGACGCCAGATGGCCGCCGGTGCGGCTGACATTCTGCACAAGAAACTGCCGAATTTCGTCGCACAGCGTGCCGAGCTGCTGCTCGGGAATATCCAGCAGATCCTGTCTGGAATGGATGGTATCTAAAAGCATGCGAAGCCCTCATTTTTCTGTGCGCTTTTTCCGGATGCGCTGCGGAAGCGTCCGAAAAAAGCACAGAACCTTTGCTGCCGTGCGCACGACGGCGGTACTGCTATTCATGGCAAGCGACTTGCCGCAGGCCTTGCCGCCAACCGTCACACCGGAAACGACGGCGGAGAGCAGCAGCGTAATAAAAATCTCCGATTTGCTTTTGCTCAGAATCAGCACACGCGCGGCGATGACCGCCGCAGCAGAGCCGGAGATAACGCCGCAGATATCGCCGATGACGTCATTGCAGAACGATGAGACTTTTCCCGCGTTGCGAATCAGGCGCAGCGCGTCTTCCGCCTCCGGAACCTTGCGCGAAGCCATCGCATGGAACGGGACCTCGTCCGCCGCCGTGACGGCGACGCCGATGATATCAAACAGAATACCGGTCAGCACAATGCAGATCAGGATCACGAAGGACAGCGCAAGCCCCGCGCCCTCCAGAAGATTGGACGACACGAAGCTCATCAGAGCCGAGATCAGAACGGTCGTCAGAAAGATGAGCGCGATCCATTTGAAATCGGGTCTGGCCGATTTCCCGGCTTTTTTCTTTTTTGCAGCAGCCAAGGCAGCCTCCAAATAATTATGTAAACTTATGTCTGAACAAATAAATGCTGATAAAACGCCGCATACGCGGCATTTTATCAGGATTTGCAACTGTACAATGGCAGCGATTATGGTTAATCTTACGGCTTAGGTCGGGTTTGTTTTCCCCGGGAGCATCCTCTCGTCGCCGATGGAGGTGGTTCCCCTTTCATGCTCGCGTTGACCTGTCGCCATGGCCACTACCCGATTGCCACTTAGTCCGTACCGCAATCCCATAAAGGCCCTTTCGACAGTCTAGGTGATTTCCACAACAGCTTGAACCGACTCTTATCCTCTTTTGCAAACCGTCTTTCAAGGGAATATCGTCTGTGCTCAAGGCCATGAGCACCAGACGCATCAGCTTCCCTTTCCCGGCCGGTTCACGCAAGGCAGGCTACTCTGCACACAGCGTTCACGGCTTAAAGCCGGGTAGCACCGCAATGCAGGTTCATATCCGGTATCGTACAACGGTCGGATACCACGAAGGGAGTTCGCCGCTGCACAATATCCAGTCTCCACAGCGACCGGGTCATCTTCTCCATGCCATTGGAGACAGCCCGTCCGCCGCAGGCGTCAATCGCCTTCCCACAGCATCCACCCCAGACTGGGCGTAAGAAGCAGACACCACGGGGTTCACAGGTATGCCAAACAAAGGATTTTTAGGCCCTTCCTCGCAGCCGGCAAAGCTGACTAGAATACTGCGCCATTGCAGAGCAAGTATATCATATTACGGATGTATATACAAGCAAATATTCATAAACTTTCTGTTACGATCCGAAAATTCGGCGCTGTCGGATG
>CAKUND010000035.1 GCA_934668295.1 uncultured Oscillospiraceae bacterium | reverse complement strand
AGCGAAGCGCCGACGGCGAGGCCGTCTTCGGAGAACGCAGACTGGCTGCGGCCGTAGACGATCTGGAGGAACAGCTCACGCATGGCGGTGTTAATGGCGTCGCAGACGAGGTCGGTGTTGAGGGCCTCGAGAATGGTCTTGCCGATGAGGATTTCGGAAGCCATCGCGGCGGAATGAGTCATGCCGGAACAGCCGATGGTCTCGACCAGCGCTTCTTCGATGATGCCATTCTTGATATTCAGGCTCAGCTTGCATGCGCCCTGCTGCGGTGCGCACCAGCCCACGCCATGGGTAAAGCCGGAGATATCCTTGATTTCCTTTGCCTGCACCCATTTGCCCTCTTCAGGAATGGGAGCCGGGCCATGATACGCGCCCTTGGCAACCGGGCACATATGCTTGACTTCTGCAGTATAGATCATATACAGGTCTTCCTTTCAAGAATTCTAAAAGCCGGGATTGGCTGTTATTACGATTGGATTATACCCAGATTCGCGTGGGAAGTCAAGAATTTGCGGAAAATTAGCGGAGCGAAGGCAGCTAATTCAAAAGATGACTGCCGTTTGTGAGCTTGCCATGTAGTTACGCAGACCTATTTGAACATTCAAATCTCTTTTTAGCGGCGCAATTTCTTCTTCGCAACAGATTCGCAGAAAAAACGGAGAAAACCTGGGTGGTTTTCTCCGTTTGAGGGGTGTTTTATTTTGTGCCGAAGATGCGGTCGCCAGCGTCGCCGAGGCCGGGGACGATGTAGCCGTGGTCGTTCAGCTTTTCATCGACCGCGCCGCAGTAGAGCTCGACATCGGGATACTTTTTCGTGATGAGCTCGATGCCCTCGGGAGCAGCGACGAGGACCATGAGCTTGATGCTGTGGCAGCCGCGTTTTTTCATCTCGGCAATGGCCGCGTCGGCGGAGCCGCCGGTGGCGAGCATGGGGTCGACGATCATGATGTCACGCTCGGCAATGTCCTTCGGCATTTTGCAGAAGTAGACGTGCGGCTCAAGTGTTTCCTCGTCGCGGAACATGCCGATATGGCCGACACGGGCGGACGGGACCATGCGCAGAACGCCGTCGACCAGACCGAGGCCCGCGCGCAGGATGGGCACGACTGCGATTTTCTTACCGGCCAGCGTCGGCTCCTCCGCCGTGCAGATCGGGGTCTCGACCGTTTTGGTGGTGAGCGGCAGATCACGGGTGGCCTCATAGGTGATGAGCATACCGATCTCGCTGACCAGCTCGCGGAAATCCTTGACGCTGGTGTTTTTGTCGCGCATGATCGTCAGCTTGTGCGCAACGAGCGGATGGTCCATGACATGTACGTGTTCTCCAAATGCTTTCGTGCTCATGATGTTGCTCCTTTGTCTTTTCTATTCAATTATTTTTTCAAATAAAAGTCCTTGTCATGCTGCCGCGTGCGCTCTGCCTGCGCCTGACGCAGGTAATTGGGCGTCAGTGCGGCGGCATCCCCCGGCTCACCCACAGCGATTTTTTCCATTGCGGCCAGTGCCACACCGGAAGCTCTTTGCTGGCGCAGATGCTCGGGAAGCAGCTGCAGCGGCAGATTCTCATCTATCAGCGTATCAAAAACGAGCTTCGCGCCGTCGCCGACGAGATAAACAGGGCCGGGCATGCTCTGCAGCTCCTGCAGCAGCTCGGAGATCGCGATTGCACGATCCTCCGTGCGGCGAAGGAGCGCCCCGGCAGTCCAATCGAATACGGCGTTATAGATCTGGCCCTTCCGCGCGTCCATGCAGGCGCAGTAAACGCCATCTGCGCAGGCAGCGCCGCGCACCATGGCCTCCAGTGTCGAAACGCCGTAGAGCGGAAGCTGACGGCCCCACGCAAAGCCTTTGGCACAGGCCATGCCGATGCGCACGCCCGTAAAGCTCCCGGGCCCGGCGGCGACGGCGACAGCGTCAATGTCCTGCGGGGTCAGGTCGCAGCCGGAAAGCATGTTTTTCGCCAGTTCCATCAGCGTCCGGCTGTGGGTCTGGCCGGAATTCTGCGTATATTCGGCAAGCAGGCAGCCGTCTGAGAGCAGCGCAGTGCTGGCGGCTTTCGCCGAGGATTCAAAGGCAAGGAGCTTCAAAGCGGCTTCCTCCTTCTATGGTGATGCAGCGGGTATCGGGCTCGAACGGGTCTTTTTCAATGGTGACACGGATGGCGTCCTGCAGCGCGTCCTCGACATTCTCGCTCCATTCGACAGCGCACACGCCGCCGCGCGTGAGATAATCCTCCCAGCCAATGTCGAACAGCTCGTCCGAGGAACTGAGACGGTACATATCGAAGTGAAACAGCGGAATGCGGCCCGTGAGATATTCATTGACAATGGTATAGGTCGGGCTTGTTACAGGATCCGCAATGCCGAGGCCCTGCGCGATGCCGCGCGTGAGCGCCGTCTTCCCAGCTCCGAGATCCCCGAAGTAGGCGATCACGTCTCCCGGCTGCAGGCGCTCTGCCAGCTTTGCCCCAAGCGCCTGCGTTTCGTCCGCGCTGTGCGTGGTGATCTGCATAACCAAAGCCCCCTACCTGCCCCATTTTATATCCGTCGCATTATAGCATACGCGGAACATAAAATCAATGCGGTTCATCGGAAATAAAAAGCTTGGCACTTTTATGATTATCTGATATAATGGTGACAATCTATTACGTTTTTTAGAAGGAGGCGGCTTTATGCACGGAATATGGAAAGCGATCGGCAGCTTTGTCCGGCGCGCGGATATGATCCTTCTGAGCCTTTGTATCGCCGCCAGCGTCTACGGCATTGTGATCATTTCCAGCGCAACGAACGTCAAGGGCAGCACGCAGTATGTCCGCACGCAGATCCTTGCGCTGATCCTCGGTATTATTTTATATGTCGTTTTTACGCTGATTGACGTTGATATCATTGCTGAGCGGCGTGAGCTGCTGCTGATTTTCTCAGCAATTTTTATTCTGCTCCTGTTCCCCTTCGGCGATACCAGAAGCGGCAACCGTTCCTGGCTGGCCTTCAGCTTTCTGCCGTTTTCTATCCAGCCTGCGGAGCTCTGCAAAATCCCGTTTATCATGATCCTCGCCAAGACCATGAGCATCCGGCAGAATAAGATCTCGCACATTTCAACGGTTCTGCGCCTGGCGGTCATTACGATCTTCATGTTCGGCCTGATCGTTGTGGCGTCGGAGGATCTGGGCGTTGCGCTGCAGTATCTGTTTATTTTCGTCATTATGGCATTTGTCGGCGGCGTGAACCTGCTGTGGTTCCTCGGCGCGTTTGCGGTACTGCTCGTGGCCTCTCCGTTTTTGTGGCAGTTTCTCAGCTATGACAGGCGCAGCCGCATCTGGGTGCTGTTCGATCCGCGTATCGATGCGGAAGCGCGGGATCAGCGCTACCAGATGAACCGCAGCCTGCGCGCACTGCAAAACGGCGGGATCACCGGGCAGGGGCTGTACCACGGGACGATGGTGCAGAGCGGCACGATCCCTGCGGGGCACACGGATCTGATCTTCTCCTCCATCGGTGAGGAACTGGGGATGCTCGGCTGCATGGCAGTTCTCATTCTGCTGACAGCGATCATCATCCGTATCATTTATGTCGGCATCAAGTCCGGCAACTATATGAACCGGCTCATCTGCGTCGGCATCGCAGGCATGCTGACGGCACAGGTGTTCATCAACATCGGCGTGTGCATCGGCCTCGTGCCGGTCATTGGCCTGACGCTGCCGTTCTTTTCCTACGGCGGCAGCTCGCTTGTCACGATGTTCTTCGCGATGGGCATTGTATCCGGTATCAATATGCGCCCCGCGCCGGACAGCAATGCGCGCTATATCCGGCCTCCGTTATCGGCGGCGTAGACACGGCATCAGATATTTTTCTCTGAAAGGAGTTTTTACCATGAAGGTTATCTTAACGCAGGACGTAAGAGGTCAGGGCAAGCGCGGCCAGATGATCGAGGTCTCTGATGGCTATGCGCGCAACTTCCTGCTGCCACGCAGGCTTGCGCAGGAAGCGACCGCAGACAACATCAATACCATGCGCATGAATGACAAGGCCACGCAGGAGCGGCAGGCCAAGGAGCGCGCGGAAGCGCTCGAGCTGCGCAACCGTATGAAGGATATGACCGTTGTCGTCACCGCCAAGGGCGGCGGAGCGGGCCGTCTGTTTGGCTCGGTCACGAACACGGAGGTTTCCGAGGCGCTTGCAAAGCAGGCCGGGATCCAGCTGGACAAGCGGAAAATCATTCTTGACGAACCGATCAAGTCGGTCGGCGTTTACACGGTCAAGTGCAAGCTTGGCTATGAGATCAACGCTGAGCTCAAAATCGAGGTCAAAGAAGCCTGATACGGCCCCAGCGCATCATTTTCCGAAGGGATGTGAACATCGATGGACGAAGACCTGCTTCAGCGGCAGGCCCCGCAGGCATTGGAGGCGGAGCAGTCTGTGCTCGGCTCGATGCTGATCGACGAGCGCTGTGTGCCAGATGTGGTCGGCATGCTGCAGCCCGACGACTTCTATCTCCGGCAGAACCGCGAGATCTACGAGACGATCTATACGATGTTCAACTTCTCGGAAAAGATCGATCCCGTTACCGTACTCAATAAAATGAAAGAGCGCGGCGTGTACGACGAACAGCGCAGCTATGACTATCTTGCGCAGCTTTTGAAGATCACGCCGACCGCGGCCAACGTCAAGCAGTACTGCACGATCGTGCATGACAAGGCGCTGCTGCGCGCGCTGGCGACTGCGTCGTCGGAGATCACGGAAATGGTCTACGACGGCGTTGGCACGGCGCAGGAGATGCTGGAGGTCTCGGAGAAAAAGATCTATTCGCTCCGGCGCGGCAACACCGGAGACAGCCTGCAGCATATCGGCAAGGTCATGATCAATGTCTATGACCGGCTGGAGGAGCTGGCAGCCTCCGGAAGCGAGATCCCCGGTCTGTCGACCGGACTTCACGATCTCGACCGCAAGATCAATGGTTTGAACAAGACCGACCTGATCCTGATCGCCGCCCGTCCCGGCATGGGCAAGACAGCAATCGCGCTGAATATCTGCCTGAACGTGGCGAAGACCTATGAAAAGACCGTTGCGTTCTTCTCTCTCGAAATGTCGCGGGAGCAGCTGGTCATGCGTCTTCTTTCCACGGAAAGCTTTGTCGAAAACCAGAAGCTCACGACAGGCCATCTGGACGAGGAGGACTGGGGCAAGCTGTCTATTGCCTCGTCCGCGCTCAGCCAGACGGATATCCGCGTGGACGACAACCCGGCTATCACGGTCGCGGAGATCAACGCAAAATGCCGCCGGCTCGACAATCTGGGGCTGGTGCTGATCGACTATCTGCAGTTGATGACCGCCGCTGCGCCCGGGAAATCCGGCGACAACCGTGTAACAGTCGTCAGCGATATCTCCCGCGCGCTTAAGATCATGGCGAAGGAGCTGAACGTACCGGTGATCTGCCTCAGCCAGCTGTCACGTGCCAATGAATCTCGCACCGACAAGCGGCCGATGCTGTCCGATCTTCGTGAATCCGGCGCGATCGAGCAGGACGCGGACTCGGTCATATTCCTCTACCGCGATGAATATTACAACCCCAACACGCAGGACAAGAACATCGCCGAGTGCATCGTTGCGAAAAACCGCCATGGTGAGACCGGCACGGTCAAGCTGCAATGGCGGCCGCAGTTCTTCACGTTCTCCGATCTGGAATGGAAGCATGACGGATAAGGTTTTTTCGTGGATGCGGGAGCAGCGCATGACAAAGCCGGGCGACACCGTGATCTGCGCCGTCTCCGGCGGGGCGGACTCCGTCTGTATGCTGCATGTTTTGTTGTCCTTACGGAATACGCTCGGCATTACGGTCGAGGCGGCGCATTTCAATCATCAGCTGCGCAGCGAAGAATCAGACCGCGACGAGGCGTTTGTCCGTACGCTCTGCGCCGAACTGGGCGTCGTGCTCCATGTTGATAACGGTGATGTACGCGCCCGCGCGGCAAAGACGCACGAATCCGTTGAGGAAGCAGCGCGTGCGCTTCGCTACGCGTTTTTCACTTCCCTGCCCGGCCTCATCGCGACGGCGCATACACAGGACGACAATCTGGAAACGGTGCTCCTGAATCTTACGCGCGGCACTGGCCTTGCCGGGCTCTGCGGCATTCCGCCGAAGCGCGATTCGTTTATCCGGCCCATGCTTGCCGCCTCACGTGAGGAAATCGAGGTGTATCTCAAGCAAAACGGCCTTTCCTATGTGACCGACAGTACCAATCTCCTGCCCGATGCACGGCGCAACCGCCTGCGGCAGTCGGTTATCCCGCTTCTTAAGCAGGAAAACCCGTCTTTGTGCAAAACGGCATTTCGTATGTGCAGACTTCTGGGGGCGGATGAGGCGCAGCTTTCCGCGCAGGCCGAACAGGCTCTGCAGGAGGCTATCCTGCCGGATGGGATCCGGTGCGGCGTTCTTGCCGCCTGTCCGGATGCTGTCCGCACGCGCGCTGTGAAGCTGTTTCTCGGCCAGATCCACGCGCCGAAGCTTTCCGAGCGCCATATCAACGCCGTTGACCGGCTGCTGTTTTCTGACTGCCCGTCTGCGCGCGTATCGCTGCCGGGCGGATTTACGGCGCAGCGGGAATATGACCGGCTGCTTCTTATAGCCGACTCCCCTGCTGCATTCGAGCCGGTCACGCTTTCGGTCGGAGAATCTGCTGTCCTTCAGCCGCCCGGGTTTCGCGTTTGCTGCGAATGGCAAGAAAAATTTTCAGAATTTCAAAATACACTCTCCACTTTTGCCGTAAAGTGTGATACGATAGGCTCAAGTGTAAAGATCCTGTTCCGTCCGCGCCGGACACACGATACGATGCGCGTCTCCGGCGGCAGGAAGACATTGAAAAAGCTCATGATCGACCGCAAAATTCCACTGAACAGGCGTGACCTGCTTCCGGTGGCTGCAGATGAGCATGGAATTCTCGGTGTCTGCGGGATCGGCGTCAACCTTGATCGCGCAGCCGCTCCCGGCGGCCATGCGATCATCATCAGAATTGAAGAAATAGAGAAAGAGGATTCGCTGTATGATTAACAAATCTGACATGCTTCAGGACATTGAACGCGTTCTTGTTTCCGAGGAGGAGATCCACGCGCGGATCAAGGAGGTCGGTGCGCAGATCGCGGAGGATTACCGCGGCAAATGCCCGATCCTGGTCGGTGTTCTCAAGGGCGTCGTTCCGTTCTTTGCGGAAATGGCCAACGCCATCAGCATCCCGGTACAGGAGGATTTCATGTGCATCACCTCCTTCGAGGGCGGCACGGAATCTACCGGCAAGCTGACGTTCCGCAAGGATATCGATCATGATATCGAAGGGCGGCACGTGCTGATCCTCGAGGATATCATCGACTCCGGCAGCACGCTCAAAATGATCTGCGAAATGTTCCGCGAGCGCAAGCCTGCGTCTGTTAAGATCTGCACGCTGCTCGATAAGCCTACGGGCCGCAAGGTCGAGCTGAAGCCGGATTACACCTGCTTCACGGTTCCGCCCGCGTTTGTCGTCGGCTTTGGTCTGGATTACGAAGATTATTACCGGAACCTTCCGTTCGTCGGCGTTCTGAAGCCCTCTGTCTATCAGGATCAGTAAGCTGATCTCCATTCTATTCTTTCCAAAGGAGACAACCCGTGAATCAACAGCCCAAAACCGTACAGACGATCGTTTTGATCGCGATTCTGGCGCTGGTGCTTGTGGTGATATCTTCGTCCCTGCTCACGCAAAACGGCAGCAGGCTTGCCTATTCCGACGTGCTCGACCTGTTTGAAAACGAACGGGTCGAGTCGTTCGTTCTGCAGGGGGATACGCTGACCATGTCGTTGTATCCCGACGGCACGGAGCAGGCAGGCACGGCCACTGCAAGGATCGGCGATACGGAGACCTTCCACAAAGACCTCGACGAGATCATTGCCGCACAGAGCGCGTCCGGCATTCTCAAATCCTACAATTATCTTCCCGCCGTCAATTCCATCTGGCGGTCTGTTCTTCCCTATCTGATCGTTGGCATTGCGCTGCTGTTTGTCTGGTTTATTCTGATGAACCGTTCCGGCGGCAGCCCGAACGCCATGTCGCAGTTTACGCGTGCAAACGCCCGGTTCGGCGTTCCGAACGGCGAAGCCGTTACCTTCAAGGACGTTGCGGGTGCGGATGAGGAAAAGGAAGAACTCTCCGAAATCGTGGAATTTCTGCGCGACCCGGAAAAATTCAGGCAGCTGGGTGCAAAGATCCCCAAGGGCGTTCTGCTGGTTGGCCCTCCGGGCACCGGCAAGACGCTGCTGGCGCGAGCAGTTGCCGGGGAAGCCAATGTCGCGTTTTTGTCGATTTCCGGCTCTGATTTTGTCGAGCTCTATGTCGGTGTCGGCGCAAGCCGTGTACGCGACCTGTTCGATCAGGCCAAGCGCGTTGCGCCTGCCATTGTATTCATTGATGAGATCGACGCGGTAGGCCGTCAGCGTGGTGCGGGACTTGGCGGCGGTCATGATGAGCGTGAGCAGACGCTCAATCAGCTGCTCGTGGAGATGGACGGCTTCTCTGCAAATGAGGGTGTTATTGTCATTGCGGCGACAAACCGCAAGGATATTCTCGATCCCGCCCTGCTGCGTCCCGGCCGGTTCGACCGGCAGATCTATGTCGGCGCGCCGGATTGGCGTGGACGCGCGGAGATCCTGCAGGTCCACGCGCGCAAAAAGCCGCTGGCAGACAACGTTGATCTGCCTGCCATTGCAAAGGCAACTGCGGGCTTTACCGGCGCTGATCTTGCAAATCTGCTGAACGAAGGTGCTCTGCTCGCTGCGCGAAATGGTAAAGCCGCTATCACGCAGCAGGATCTGGAGGCTGCGATGATCAAGGTCATTGCCGGCCCGGAGAAAAAGAGCCGCGTCGTCAGCCACTCCGAAAAAATGCTTACCGCTGTCCATGAGGCTGGACACGCCGTATGTATGTATTGTCTGGACTCGCAGGATCCCGTGCATCTCATCACCATTATCCCACGCGCACAGGCGGGCGGCATGACCATCAGTCTGCCGCAGGATGACAAATCCTACGCTTCACGCAACGAAATGTTCGAGACGATCGTTTCCTTCCTTGGCGGACGTGTTGCGGAGGCGCTGAAGCTGTGCGACATTTCCACCGGCGCCTCAAATGATCTTCAGCGCGCAACGAAGCTCGCGCGGGATATGGTTGCGACCTACGGCATGTCGGACGTGATCGGCCCTGTCTCTTATTCGTCGAGTCAGGAGGTCTTCATTGGCCGGGATTACGAGAAAACGAAGCCTTATTCCGAGTCGACGGCTGGCGAGATCGATGCACAGGTACAGGCTATTATGCGCGAGGCGTACAAGCGCTGTGAGGAGATCCTGACCGCACATTCCGAGCGGTTGGATAAGATCGCGGGCTTCCTGATGGAAAATGAAAACATGAACCGTACACAGTTTGAAGCAATCATGCAGGACGAAGCGCTGGACGGTCAATCTTAAAAAGCAGCTTGCGCGCCGCAGTTTCTGCGGCGCGCAAATCGTTTGGAGGATGTATGTATTACCGCTCACTGAATGCCTATCTGCGCGAAACGTTTGGCTGCAAGGTCTATAAGCTGGCGCTTTCGGCCGGGTGCACCTGTCCGAACCGCGATGGCACGATCGGTACGCGCGGCTGCATCTTTTGCAGCGGAAGCGGAGAATTCGCCGCCTCCGCTGCACTTCCGGTCGCGGAGCAGATCACGCGGGCAAAACGGCTTGTTGCCGCAAAGGCCGGGCCGGAGGCCAGATATATCGCCTATTTTCAGGATTACAGCAATACCTACGCACCTGCGGATACGTTAAGACCGCTTTTTATGGCTGCAATCGAGCAGCCCGAGATCTGCGCGCTCTCCATTGCGACGAGGCCGGACTGTCTGCCGCCGGAGATTCTTGCACTGCTTTCGGAGCTGCGGGAAAAGAAGCCTGTCTGGGTCGAGCTTGGATTGCAGACGATCCACCCCGCAACCGCACACTACATCCGACGCGGCTATCCCCTCTCTGTTTTTGACAGTGCTGTTCGGCAGCTCAAGGTGCTGGATATCCATGTGATCGCACATATGATCCTTGGGCTTCCCGGCGAGACGCCGGACATGATGGTACAGACCGCGCGGTATATCGGTCAAAGCGGCGCAGACGGCATCAAGCTGCATCTGCTGCACGTTTTGGCCGGGACAGATCTCGCGGATGATTACGCTGCCGGGAAATTTGAAGCCATGACGCTGGATGCGTATCTCTCCGTGCTGGAAGACTGTCTGCGCGTTCTGCCGCGCGGAATGGTCATCCACCGCATGACCGGAGACGGAGCGAAGCGCAGCCTGATCGCGCCCTTGTGGAGCGCGGATAAAAAGCGGGTTCTGAATGCGATCAACCGCCGTTTCCTGTCGGATGATCTGGAACAGGGGTCGGCGTTGGAAACCTGAAGCCCTTTTTAATTGTGAATAATTTTCGCGAATGTCGAACGGGAAAGAGATTGACAACCGTAAAAAAACGTGTTATTCTGGCTTCAGAGTAACGAATGCGGGCAAAAAAGCCCGCATTCGCGTCGTTTTCGATATTCTCGTTTCAGAATATCGAACTTCGGCGAATTTAGTTCGACTATATCGGAGGAAAGAAAACATGAAAAAAGAAAACCTGTTTGTCATTCTGACCGGTGTTGTCATCGGCATCGCAGCACTTGTGCTGACGGCGCTCGGCAATCCGGCCAACATGGGCTTCTGCATCGCTTGCTTTGAGCGCGATATCGCAGGTGCTGTCGGCCTGCATTCCGCGGCAAAGGTGCAGTATGTCCGCCCGGAGATCATTGGTCTTGTGCTCGGCAGCTTCCTGATGGCGCTGGCCTCCAGGGAGTGGAAGGCAAGAGCCGGTTCGTCCCCTGCGCTTCGCTTTGTGCTTGGCGCGTTCGTCATGATCGGTGCACTGGCCTTCCTCGGCTGCCCGCTGCGCATGGTGCTGCGCCTGGCCGGCGGCGATCTGAACGCTGTCGTCGGTCTGGCTGGCTTTGCTGCCGGCATCTTCCTCGGAACGCTCTTTATCCGCAAAGGCTTCACGCTGCAGCGGAACTACGCCACCAAGACGCTTGACGGCACGGTGCTCCCCGCCGTCATGACCGGTCTGTTGATCCTTTTCCTGGCTGTTCCCACGTTGTTCAAGCTTTCTGAGGAGGGCCCCGGCTCCAAGCACGCGCCCTTCCTGATCGCGCTACTGATCGCGTTGGTCGTCGGCGCGCTGGCGCAGAAATCCCGCATGTGCATGGTCGGAGGTCTGCGTGACACGATGATGTTCAAGGATATGCACCTGCTGTGGGGCTTTATTGCCATCTTTGTCACCGTTCTGATCGGCAATCTTGCCATGCACAACTTCAAGCTTGGCTTTACCTCCCAGCCTGTCGCACATTCCAGTCACGTCTGGAACTTCCTCGGTATGCTGCTGGCTGGCTGGGGCTCCGTGCTGCTGGGCGGCTGCCCGCTGCGTCAGCTCATTCTTGCCGGCAGCGGCAACGCAGATTCCGCCGTTACCGTGTTCGGCATGATCGTCGGCGCTGCATTTGCGCACAACTTCGGTCTGTCCGGCAATGCGGATGCTGTGAATGAGGCTGGTGAGTACGTCGTAGGCGGCATCTCCACGAAGGGGAAGGTCGCCGTGATCCTCGGTATTGTGATTGTTCTGGTCGTATCTTATGTAAACAGCATGAAGAAACAGGAGGCACAGAAAAATGGTTGATGCAAGAGGCTATCTCTGCCCCATGCCTGTTGTCATGGTGCAGGACGCAATTAAAAAAGACCGGCCTGCCACGCTGGAGGTACTGGTCGACAATGAAACTGCTGTTGAAAACATCAAGCGCTTTGCCGCGCACAGCGGCTATCAGGCAGCAGCCTGTGAAGACGGCGACGATTATCGTCTGACGCTTACGAAAAAATAAACAGATGAAACAATGGGGCGCACCGGATGGTGCGTCCCGTTGTTTCTTTATTCGCGCTCCATGGCGCAGAAGCCGCCATGATCGAGGGTGATGGCTTCTTCTGTATATTCGGCGATGCCGCCGCCAAGGAGGATCGTTCCGCTGTGCGGAAGTGTCCAAGAGCTTTCTGAGCGATTGCAGCAAACTGCCACACTTTTGCCCTCGTACTGCCGCAGCAGCATCAGACGTCCGCCGCCTGCTTCCAGAACAAGCACGGTGCCGCGCCGCAGGGCGGGTGAGGCTTTTTTGATACGTGCCAGCGAGCGGTAGAATGAGATCAGATCCCCGTCTTCCCTGCCCCACGGATAATACGCACGGTTGAACGGGTCGCGGTAGCCGGTCATGCCGGCCTCGTCTCCGTAATAGATACAGGGCATCCCGGGGAGCATAAACTGCAGAAACGCTGCCATTTTCAGACGTTTTTTGCCTTCTGCAAGCTGGTCCGCCGTAAACTGCCGCCGGGCAAGTTCTGCACGGTCGCCGTCACGCGGGTCCAGTATTGCGTTGATGGCGCGCGGCGTGTCGTGCGTGGACAGAATGTTCATCACGGTCTGCAGCACGTCGGGCGGATAATTCTCCGCAATTGTGCGGATGGATGCACCAAGCCCTGTCCCGTCGTCCTCGCCGCGCACATAGCGCAGGATGGCCTTCTGCCACGGATAATTCATAACGGAGTCGAGCTGCCGGTCGGTAAAATACCGGCGGCGGCAGTCGTACGCGATCTTGTTCGACGCATCCTCCCAGACCTCGCCGATCAGAAGTGCATCCGGCTTGACCTGCCGGATACGGGCGCGCAGGCGCGCCAGAAACGCATCCGGCAGCTCGTCGACGACGTCCAGCCGCCAACCGTCCGCGCCGAGCTTCAGCCAGCGGATGACGACGCTGTCTTCGCTGTCAATGATATAGTCCATATAATCCGGGTTCAGCTTGTCGATGCACGGCAGCGTCGTGATCCCCCACCAGCTGTCGTAGACATTCGGATACTGCTTGAACCGGAACCAGCCGCGATACGGCGAAGCAGGATCGTGAATTGCCTGCTGGAAATACGCGCTGCGGCTGCCGACGTGGCTGAATACGCCGTCGAGAATGACCTTCATACCAAGCGCATGCGCCGCATCGCAAAGGGCGCGGAAATCTGCCTCTGTGCCGAGCATGGGGTCAATGCGCTTATAATCGCAGGTGTCATATCGGTGCGTCGACCAGGCATAGAAAATCGGATTGAGATACAGGATCTCAACGCCGAGCGCATGCAGATATGGGAGCTTTTCACGGATCCCGTTCAGATTTCCGCCGTAAAAGTCGTTATTGAGCACTTCTCCGTTGGCATCCGGCAGATAGACCGGTACATCGTCCTTGTTCTCATGCACCCAATATGGCTCGATCTTGCCGGTCAGATCACAGGTTCCGGCCTGATAAAAACGATCCGGGAAGATCTGATACATGACTGCGCCCGCGCAGTCGTCCGGGACGGAGAATTTATCCTCCAGAACGCTGAGCTGCCAGAGACCGCCGGCTTCCATGTTTGTGTCGCTTTCCCCCTGCTTGAACAGACGGAAGGCGCCGTCCTGCGTGGTGATATGGAAGTAATAGAAATACAGTCCGGCTTCTGAAACCGTCAGCTCTCCGCCCCAGGTGTCGTAGAGCGTATCGTCCGAGTGCTTTGCAAACGGGACGCGGCGCAGCTCCGCGCCGTTTTCCGCCTGCAAAACAAGACAGACTGCCGTTGTACGGCAGGCGCATGGGATCAGGAGGTGCAGTGTGCAGATCTCCTGCTTTTTAAGCGTTCCAAAGGGCGTTTTGAACTGCGAAAGCTTGCTGTCGAATAGAATTCTCATGTGGCGTACCGTCCATTTTCATCAGCGAAGGGGCCGACGGCACCGTCGGCCCCCTTCGGAATATTTGCTGCGGAAGTTACAGATCCCAGATCTCCTTCGCGTACTGCTCGACCGAGCGGTCGGAGGAGAAAATGCCGGCTTTGGCGATGTTCGTGAGGGACATTTTTGTGAAGCGCGTACGATCCTGATAGACCTCGACTGCGTGGGCCTTGGCAGCCTTGTAGCTTTCAAAGTCCGCAACGGTCATATAGCTGTCAGCGGCGCCGAAGCGCGGCGTCAGGAGTGAGGCGGCGACATCATCGAAGCGCTGTCCCAGCACGCCGGAGGTCAGCATCTGCAGTACCCGGTCAAGCTCCGGTGTCAGGAACTGACGCGGGTCATAGCCGCGCTGCCAGAGCGCCTGTACCTCGTCGGCCGTCATGCCGAACAGGAACATGTTTTCGTCGCCTACGCGCTCACGGATCTCGACGTTCGCACCGTCGAGCGTACCGAGCGTGACCGCGCCGTTGATCATCAGCTTCATGTTGCTGGTGCCGGAGGCTTCCTTGCCCGCGACGGAGATCTGCTCAGACAGATCGGCCGCCGGGATAATGATCTCCGCCAGCGAGACTTTATAGTCTTCAATGAAGACCACTTTGAGCTTGTTCTGTACCTGCGGGTCGGAGTTCACAAGATTGGAAACGGCGACAATGAGCGAAATGATCTGCTTGGCCAGATAATAGCCAGCGGAGGCCTTGGCTGCGAAGATAAACGTCTGCGGATAGACCGGCTTTTCCGGGTGATCCTTGATGTCATTGTAAAGTGTCAGGATATGCAGGACGTTCAGCAGCTGACGCTTGTACTCGTGCAGGCGCTTGACCTGTACGTCAAAGATCGAATCCGGGTCGACATTGACGCCGTTGTGCTCTGCGATATAGGCGGCAAGGCGCACCTTATTCTTGCGTTTGATGGCCTGCAGATTTTCCAGAACGTCTGCATTATCGCGGTACTGGAGCAGCGCTTCAAGTGCGTTTGCATCCTTCAGGAAGCCGTCGCCGATGAGCGACTGCAGATAGCCGGTCAGCGCCGGGTTTGACTGGCACAGCCAGCGGCGGTATGCAATGCCGTTTGTGATGTTCAGGAAACGGCTGTGGTCGAGATTGTAATAATCCCGGAAGATGGTTTTTTCAAGAATATCCGTGTGCAGCTGCGAAACGCCGTTGATCTTGTGGCAGCAGGCCAG
>CAKUND010000034.1 GCA_934668295.1 uncultured Oscillospiraceae bacterium | reverse complement strand
GCGCGGCAGACCTTTGCCCGCTATAAAAAATGTACGCAAACCTACTGCGAGCGCTGGCGCTCCGGCGTGGAGCTGGATCGGCTGGCGGTTGCAGACAGAATAGAAAGGAAGTCCTGAATATGAAAAAAACAGCAGTTATCTATTGGAGCGGCACCGGCAACACCGAGACCATGGCAAACGCCGTCGCGGAGGGCATGCGCGAGGCCGGCGCGGAATGCGCCGTCTGGACGCCTGCGGACGTCAGCGCGGACGCGGTGAAGGAGCTGGATGCCGCCGCGCTCGGCTGCCCGGCGATGGGCGCGGAGGAGCTGGAGGAAACAGAATTCGCGCCGATGTTCGACGCGGTGAAGTCGGCGCTCGCGGGCAAGTCTGTCGGCCTGTTCGGCTCCTACGGCTGGGGCGACGGCGAATGGATGCGCACGTGGGAGGAGGACTGCGGCGCGGCCGGGATCAACCGCATGTCAGACAGCGTCATCTGCTGCGAAGCGCCGGATGACGAGGCGCTTGCCGCCTGCCGCGCGCTGGGCAGGAAGCTTGCCGAATAACGCTTGACAGTGCCGGTTCCCGATGCTATATATAGAAAAAAATAGAATCGGGAGGCATTGAAGCATGGTACAGATCACAAAAGAGAGCGGTATGCAGAGCGCAGCGATCCCGTTCGCGTGGGTCGAGGTGCAGTACCCGGACAAGGCACAGTGGGATGAAGACGGCTTCTACGATATGGTGGGGCAGCACCTTGCCGCACTGCGGGAGCAGTACCGGGATTATGTCCGCGCGGATGTGTTTGGGCAGAACCCGTATTTCCGCTATTTCCGGAAATTCAAGAAGACCTATCCCGTTATGATGCAGTTTGAATCCGTGCTGCTCAAGGGCCGGGAGTTCCCGCGCTGGAACGCCGTGACCGCCGTACCGTTTCTGGCTGAGCTGGAAACGCACGTGCTCTGCGGCACGCATGACGTTGACTGCCTGATGGGGCCGGTCGAGCTGTACCAGGCGGAGGAAAAAACGCCGTTCGAAGGCCTGCGCGGCGATGAGGTCCACACCTACCCCGGCGACGTCACCGGACGCGACGCGGGCGGCATCATCTTCAGCATGATCGCCGGTGCGGACGCAAGAACGTGTGCGCGGGCCGAAAGCCGTCACGTATTCTACCCCGTCTTCGGCGTCCCCGGACAGGCTCCCGACGCACTGCGCAGCGCGCAGGCGCGTATGGCGGAATACGCGGCGCTTCTCGCAAAGGACGCGCAGATCGCGTGTGAATTGATCTGAAAAACGGCGGGCGGGGCACCGCTCTTACCAAGTCTTGCGGCGAATCCGTACTGCCCTGCAAATTTTGAACGCAGGACGTTTTTGCCGCAGTTATTCAAAGGCAGCTGCTATCAAACTTGGTGTACCGTGGCAGGCGGCGCGTAGTTTCGTGCCCGTAAGGTGACTTGGTGTGTTCGCAACCGCCAAAAATTTGGTGCCTGCTTAAATCGCACCCGCAGGATGCACCAAACGTACCCAAGCGCCCCTTTTCTCCCCATTCTTTTCCGGCAAGACGGAAAAGAATGGGCCGCCGGAGGCGCGTCGGAAACGGCCTCGACGGAACGAGCCTCCTCCTTCCCGCCGAACCGCTTCGCTGGGTTCGACAGGAATGCTGGAACCTCATAGCCGCACCAACACAAAAACCGCGGCTCCCCGAATGGCTTCGGGAGCCGCGTGTGTCTTTTATTTATGCTTCATCCCGGTACTGAAACAGCGCCCGGCTGAGGGCAAGGATCTCCGGCTCGCCGAGGGAATTTTCGAAAACCGCCGTCCCCGGTTCGCCGCCTTCGCGCAGCATGCCGCTTTGCGCAAGTTTCCGCTCGAGCTGCATCGCAACGCCATGGCTGCCGTCCATGATCTCGGGCTCCGGCCCGACGATCCTGCGGATCGCGCCCGTCAAAAACGGATAGTGCGTGCAGCCCAGCACGATCGCGTCGACCGGCTCGCGCAGATACGGCGCGAGCTTATCTTTCAGATATGCCTCCACGGCGCTCCCGCGCAGCTCTCCGCGCTCGACAAACTCCATGAGGCCCTCGCATGGCAGGCCGATGATCTGCGCCTGATCGTCAAACTGGCGCTTGAGCGCCTGAAATTTCTCCTGCCGGATGGTCATTGGCGTCGCCATGACCAGAATTCTGCCGCCGGGGTATTTTTCCACAGCGGGCTTGAGCGCGGGCTCCGTTCCGATCACGGGGATGTCGGGGTAGACTTGCCGCAGCAGGCCGATGGCGGCGGATG
Source organism: uncultured Oscillospiraceae bacterium (assembly GCA_934668295.1). GTDB lineage: Bacteria > Bacillota > Clostridia > Oscillospirales > Oscillospiraceae > CAG-170. Next base: position 12,780 of record CAKUND010000034.1, on the reverse strand, counting down.
TCGCCGTGTTGCAGGCCACGACGATGGCCTTGGCTCCGGCGCTTACCAGATGCTCCGCCGCCGCAAGGCTCAGCGCCTGGATCTGCGCTTCGCTCTTGACGCCGTAGGGCGCGTGGAGCGAATCGCCATAGTACAGATAGTTTTCCTGCGGCAGCAGCCGCACCGTCTCGCGCAGGACGCTGATCCCGCCGAGGCCGGAATCAAAAAACGCGACCGGCCGATCCTGCTTCTGCATGCTCACGCCTCCAAAAACCGCACGATCTCATTCAGATCGTATTCCCCGCTGTCCATATTGATGCGCAGCGTCCGCTCTGGCGGGAGCGTTTCGGCCCATTCGTCGTAAAGCTCCTTGAGCTCGTATACATACATAAGGTCGAGATCGTCCTCATATTCCCGCCCGCGCTGGCGCATGTGCTCGATGATCGTGCTGACGGAGCAGTCGAGATAGAGGTATTTGTCGACCGGCGGCATCAGCGACGCAATGCCGTTTGCCAGCTTGCAGAGAATGCCGAATTCGTCCTGCGTCAGATCCTGCTGGTTCAGACGGTATTTCGCGATGACCAGATTCTCCAGAAACGCGCGGTCAAAGAAGAAAAACTCGGTGTCGCCGATCTCCGGCCGCCACTTTTCATCGTCAAAATAGAGCGAGAGAAAGCTAACCTGCGAGTGAAACGACCAGCGCTTGGAGTCGGAATAGTATTCGTTGATATAGGGGTTGTCCTGCGGACGCTCCTCATGAAACGCGGCGCGCGGGCCGAAATATGCCGTGAGCCGCTGCAGAAGCGTCGTCTTTCCCGCGCCCACAGTGCCGCAGATCGCGATGTACTTCATATCCGCCCGCCTCCTTCGCCTTCGCAAAATGCTTTTCTATTCTACAACATCCAGCCGGTGGAAGCAAGATGCAAAACTGCCGAAAAACACGCGCCCCGCTTGCAAAGCTCCCGGCGGCGTGATACGATAGAAAAAAGAAAAGAGGAGGGTGCTGCAATGAATTACGCGGCGATCAAAAACTGCGATATTGCCAACGGGCCCGGCGTGCGGGTCAGTCTGTTCGTCTCCGGCTGCCGCCACCACTGCAGGGACTGCTTCAATCCTGAAACATGGGAGTTTGCCTATGGTGAGCCGTTTGACGAGGCTGTGATCGATAAAATTCTCGCTATGCTGGCCCCTGCGTATATCCGGGGCATCACCTATCTCGGCGGCGAGCCGTTTGAGCCGGAGAACCAGCCGGGGCTGCTAGAGCTTTCGCGCAGGATCAGGGCGGCTTATCCCGAAAAATCCATCTGGTCATTTACCGGATACCTCTTTGACCACGACATTCTGGCAAAAAAGCTCGGCCCGTGGGAGGTCACGCGGGAGCTTCTGTCCTATCTTGACGTGCTGGTCGACGGGCCGTTTATCGCGGAGCTCAAAAATCTGAATCTGCGCTTCCGCGGCTCGTCCAATCAGCGGCTGATCGACGTGCCCGCAAGCTTAAAAACAGGAGCCGTTGTCCTCTGGGACGAGCGGCAGTAGGAGGAAGCTTATGCCTGTGATCAAAATCCACTATTTTTCCGACGATCTGCCGCGCCTGCAAAAGACCAGCAAGGGCGACTGGATCGATCTGTACTGCGCGCAGACCATGACGCTTCACGCGGGCGAGTTCGTCCTTGTCCCGCTGGGCGTGTCGATGCAGCTGCCGGAGGGGTACGAGGCGCGCACGGCCCCGCGTTCGTCCACGTTCAAGCGCTGGGGCATTCTGCAGGCCAACTCCGTCGGCGTGATCGACAACAGCTACTGCGGCACGAACGACGAATGGAAGCTGCCGGTCTATGCTACGCGCGACACCGTGCTCGAAAAGGGCGACCGCATCTGCCAGTTCCGCATCTATGAGGTGCAGCCGCCGATCGATTTTGAAGAATGCGATGCGCTTTCCGACACCGACCGGGGCGGCTTCGGCTCGACCGGCGTGCGCTGAACCGATTTTGCAAGAAAGGATGATCTGATCATGAAAACGTTACTCAAGGGCGGTACGGTCGTCTCCGCGGCGGGCTCCCGCATTGCGGATGTGCTGATAGACGGCGAAAAGATCGCCGCCGTCGGCGAGGGGCTGGAAGCGGACGGCGCGAAGGTCGTCGACGTGCGCGGTAAGCTCCTGTTCCCGGGCTTTATCGACGCGCATACGCATTTTGACCTCGACGTCTGCAATACCACGACTGCCGACAACTTTGACACCGGCACGCGCAGCGCCATCCACGGCGGCACGACGATGGTCATTGATTTTGCCTGCCCGAACAAGGGCGAGACGCTGGGCTACGGCCTTGATCTCTGGCACAAAAAGGCCGACGGCCGGTCGAGCTGCGACTACAGCTTCCACATGACCATCGACGACTGGAACGAGGGCATCAAAAATGAGATCCCGGCCATGTTTGCCGCCGGTATCCCGTCGTTCAAGATGTATATGACGTATCCCGCCATGATGATCGGAGATCAGGATCTGTTCTCCGCGCTGCTGGAGCTCAAGAAATACGGCGGCATCGCGGGCGTCCACTGTGAAAACGCGGGCGTGATCGACGCGCTGATCGCGCAGCACAAGGCGGAAGGGAAGACGGCTCCGTCGTCGCATCCCGAGTGCCGCCCGAACCCGCTTGAGGCGGAGGCCGTGGCCCATCTGCTGCGCATCGCGGAGGTCGCGGACGTTCCGATCGTGATCGTGCACCTGAGCACGAAGGAGGCGCTGCTCGAGGTCATGCACGCGCGGGAGCGCGGCCAGAAGGTCTATGTCGAGACCTGCCCGCACTATCTGCTGCTGGACGACAGCGTTTACTATCAGGAGGACTATTCCGCCTCCGCGCGCTATATCTGCGCGCCGCCCATGCGCAAAAAGGAGGATCAGGCGGTTTTGTGGAAGGCTCTTGCCAACGGCAGCATCCAGACCGTCTCGACCGACCACTGCAGCTTTACCCTGCAGCAGAAGGACGCCGGACGCGGCGACTTTACAAAGATCCCCGGCGGCCTGCCCGGCGTGGAGACGCGCGGCGTACTGCTCTATACCGCAGGCGTGGCCGAGGGCCGCATCACGAAGGAGCAGATGTGCGCGCTGCTGTCCGAAAACCCCGCACGGCTCTATGGCGCGTACCCGCGCAAGGGTATTCTTGCCCCCGGCAGCGACGCGGACATCGTCGTCTACGACCCCGAGGCCGACACGGTCATCACCGCGCAGACGCAGCTCTCCGCCGCTGGCTATACGCCCTATGAGGGCTTCAAGACCAGGGGTTCCATCGCACAGGTCTATCTGCGCGGCACGCTCGCCGTCGATCACGGCGAGATGAAGACCGGCCCCATCGGCGCGTACATCCCGCGCCATCCGGGAAGTCTGTAAGTATAAAAGCTCCCCCGTTCCGAAAACCGGAGCGGGGGAGCTTCTGTATAGCGGGGGTACAAAGCTGCAGGCTGGTCAAGCCTCCGGCGGCCCCTTCTTTTCCGGCAAGACGGAAAAGAAGGGGGGGAAAAGGGGCGCTTGGACGCGTTTGGTGCCTGCTGCGGGTACGGTTCAGGCGGGAACCATTTTTGGGCTGCTGCGAACACGCATAGTCACCCTACGGGGGCTATGGTACGCGCCGCCTGCCACGGTACAGCCAAATTTGTGAGGCAGTTGCCTTTGAATGGCTGCTGTAAAAACGCACTGCGTTCAAAATCTGCGAAGCCAGTACGAATTCGTCGGAGTCTCCAACGCCTCCTCTTGCCGCGCCCCGCGCGGTAAGGGGAGGTGGCATTTTCGAAGAAAATGACGGAGGGGATATGCTGTAAATTTCAGAGTGCTCCGAAATATGTGACGTTCGAATCCCCTCAGTCAGCTTCGCTGACAGTCTCCCTACCCCTTTTGGCCCTTCGGCCCATTTCCCCCTGATAGGGGGAATCGGCCCTTTGTGCCCAAGGGAAGCCTTGGTGCATACGAATTCGCCGAAGATTTTTGTAAAAAACGGTGCATTCTGACGGGCGGACAGAGTCGTCCGCCCCTACAACGCTTGCACGGACAGTGCTGGAAATTTTGAGCTGTTTCAATCTTCGCGGGAAAGATCCAAGAAAACCGAAGCGGTTTTCTTGGTCGGTTCAAGGAGGCCCGGAGGGAAATCGAAATCCCTCCGGGCTCATTTTCTTTTGCCAGCGTTTTCTTTTGGAGAAGCAAAAGAAAATGCTGACCGGCAGTCGCAAATTTTTAATATAGGTTCTTACATTGGCAAGTGTACCATGCCAGTTTTACGCGCCGCAGCCCTGGATGTCCAGGGAATCGAGCGCTTCCTGACCGGCGGCGGTCAGAGCCATGCTGCCGCGGATGGGCCAGGCTTCGTAGCCCGCGTAGTCAAAGCCCTTCAGCGGCAGGGCAAAATCCACGGAAATGAGCCGCTTGATCTGCAGGGCGAGGATCGCCGCGCTGGTTTCCGCGCGGTTTCCGGAGCCGTCCAGATACACGGGCGTTTCATCTGTTCTTGTGCAGGCGGCGGGCAGGAACGCCAGCTCACCGAGCTGCCGCAGCAGCCGAAGCTCCGGCTCCGTCAGAAGCAGCACATGGCTTCTGCATCCGCCGCAGCCGCCCGCGCAGCCTCCGCAGGAAGTACAGCCGGTCATATTCATCCCTCCTGCCGCTAGGATACCCGAATCACGCGAAAACGTCAATGCTTTTCGGATAAAATCGCCGTCAGCTTGTCTGTCAGCGTCCACACGCCCGCGATCAGTCCCAGAAGGACTGCCGCCGGGATGGCCAGTACGCCGATCACGGCCAGCCCCAGATAGAACACGCCGCCGGAAATGCCGTCCTTTGCCTTTTTATTTATGGAATCACTGCGCATAGCTCTAGTTTCTCCCGTGCAAGCGTCCACACGTCGCGCAGCCAGAGGAAGAAGTCTTCCAGATTGCGGACGGTCTGCTGCACGCCGACCTCCGCGCAGCTGCCGAACACGGCTTTAGCAGCGCAGCACGTCATGCCGACCAGCAGCGCCGCGATCAGGACCAGCACCAGAACAAGACGGAGCAAAAACCGGATCATGCTGCTTCCTCCTTTGCGCCTGCGACGATGGAATAATACGAATTGGATGTGATGCGGTAGACGAGGGTATAGAAGACCGCGTAGATGGCGAAGGTGACGACCGTCGTGCCGATGAGCAGCTTCAGATTTGTGAGGTTGAACAGCATCAGCATTTTATGGATGAACGGGAACGCAAAGCCAAGATGCAGCCCCGCAAACAAAAGCGGCAGGAAGAACACCAGCAGGAGCTGCGAGTTGATGGACTTGCGGATATCCGTCTTCGTCATGCCGACGCGCTGCATGATCTCAAACCGGGCCTGATCCTCATAGCCCTCGGAGATCTGCTTGTAGTACAGGATCAGCACAGCGGCTGCAAGGAACACGATGCTCAGCAGGATCGCGAGGAAAAAGAGGCTTCCATAGGTGCCGACGAAATCCCCGCGGTTGAACGCGATGGATTCCACCGTGTACGACGCGTAGACCAGCCCTTCCCTGTTATCGGCAAACGTCCCCATCATATCGCGGAGAAACGCGATCTGCGCTTCATCCGGGCTGCCGGAATCAAACGAATACTGCCAGCTCACGACGACCGGATAGCGGGTGTTCTGCGTCCGCAGCGCGTTCACCGCTGCGTCAAAATCCGGGACGATGAGATAGATCGTCGTCGTGATGTTTGCGCTGTCCGCGCCGAAGCCGCCGAACTCCGGCAGCTGGCCCTTGATCTGATAGGTCAGCTCCCCGATGCGGATATCTGGCTGCGAATAGGTCATGCGCGGGCAGCAAAAATACGCCTCGTCCGGCTCCAGCGTCAGGCGCTCGCCTGTCATGCGGGTATAGTCCTCCAGCGGCAAGAGCGTCAGATCGACCGCACGTTCATAATCCATGAGCGTGCTCTCTTCGGCGCGGGTGAAGGTATTGCCCGTAAGAAGGCCGGAGAACCATGCGCTGCGGATATCGAACTGCCCCTGCACGTCAAGTCCGTCCTGTTTGATAACGTCCTCGATCATCCCGCGCGCGATGGCGATGTTTGCTTCATCCATACCGCCCTCGTCCTTCGTAAAGCGCAGCTCCACGGAAAGGTCGCTCGGATAGCGCGTGCGCAGCGCATCCTCCTTGCCGAAATAGAGGCACGTCGTCGATGAAAGCATAACGAGCACCATCGTGGCAAGAATACAGATCGAGGCCAGTCCCGCGCCGTTGCGCTTCATACGGTAAGCCATGGACGAGACGGAAATAAAATGGTTTTTCTGATAATAATACCGCTTATTCTTCTGCAGCGCGCGGCACAGCATCACCGAGCCGGAGATAAAGATCAGATACGTCGCCGCGATGACCATCAGTACGGCGATAAAGAACACCGCCAGCGCCGTCAGCGGCTGCTTGATCGTCACGGCAATGTAATACGCCGCGCCGAGGATCAGAAAGCCGGCCAGACCGAATACCCAGTTCGCCTTCGGCGGCTTTTCGCCGCAGGCTTCGCTGCGCAGAAGCGCGGCCGCGTTCGTCTTGCAGACCGTCACCAGCGAGCGCAGGAACAAAAGCGCGAAGATGGCGAGATACAGGATCGTCGTCATGGTCGTGGCCGGAACGGAGACGGTAAACTGCATCTGTACGGTGCCGTCCACGATATTGACGAGCAGCAGCTCAAAGAGCTTTCCGAGCGCAATGCCCAGCGCCTCGCCGCCCACGATGGAAATCAGCGCTATGATGACCGTTTCCCATGCCAGAACCTTTGCAAGATTGCCCTTGCCCATGCCGAGAATGTTATAAAGGCCAAACTCGCGGTTCCGGCGGCGGATCAGAAATGAGTTTGTATAAAACAGGAACAGGACTGCGAATGCCGCCATGACGAAGCTTCCAAGACCTAGGATCATGGGCATGGTGTCTCCGCCCGGGAAGGTCCTAAGAATCGGGGAGGAGGCCAGCGACAGCAGGATGTACGTCATCATCACCATGCTGATGCAGGTCAGCAGAAACGGCAGATACAGCCGCTTGTTTTTCGTGATGCCCTGCCAGGCAAGGCGCGGATAGAGCTTGTGTGTCATGCCTGCTCGCCCCCTGCCTGCAAAACGGTCAGCGCGTCGGTGATCTTCTGGTAGAGCTGATCGTCGGTGAGATTGCCGCGGTAAAGCTGGTGATAGACCTCACCGTCCTTGATAAAGAGGACGCGCCCGGCGCGGCTGGCCGCGCGGACAGAGTGCGTGACCATCAGGATCGTCTGGCCGCTGCGGCTGATGTCGGAGAACACGCGCAGCAGCTCGTCCGTCGCCTTGGAGTCCAGCGCGCCGGTCGGCTCGTCGGCCAGCAGCAGCCGGGGATTTGTGATGATCGCGCGGGCGACGGCCGCGCGCTGCTTCTGGCCGCCGGAAATTTCATACGGATATTTTTTCAGCAGCTCCGTGATGCCGAGCCTTGCCGCGATGGGCTCCAGGCGCGCGCCGAGCTCCTTCTGCGGCACGCCGGCCAGCACGAGCGGCAGATAGATATTGTCCTCGACCGAGAACGTGTCGAGCAGGTTGAATTCCTGAAACACGAAGCCCAGATGGTCGCGGCGGAAGGCCGCGCGGTCGGATTCTTTGATCGAGGCAAGATCCTTGCCGTCCAGCAGAACAGAGCCGGAGGTCGGCTTGTCAAGCCCGGCCAGAATGTTTAAAAGCGTCGTCTTGCCGGAGCCGGATTCGCCCATGATGGCGACGTATTCTCCGTTTTCCACGCTGAAATTGATATTTTTGAGCGCCTCGACCGACGCGCCGCCAAAGCGCGTCGTGTAGACCTTGCGCAGTCCGTTTACTTCGAGAATCTGCATGATGAAAATGCCTCCTGTGTTGATTTCTGCCCCCAGTATACCGCGCCGCACGGAAAAGCGCTATCGATTCGGCTTACACTTTTCCCGGCGCGTCTTACAGTTTTGTAAGATGGGGTGACACTGGAGCGGGAGCTTTGTAGGTGCCGATGCCCACATCGGCCCGGCGGAACACACCATTTTTACTGGAATCTTCGGCGAATTCGTCACATTTATTGGGCCGACAGAGTCGTCGGCCCCTACAATACCCCTCCGCTCCCCATAGGGGCGGACGACTCTGTCCGCCCGCAGAACGCACCGGCTTTTACGGAAATCTACTGCGAATTCGCAGCTTCCCAACGGGCCGAGTAGGCATCGGCCCCTACAGGAAGCCCTGTAAATTTACACTTGACAAATACCCCATCAGGGTATATAGTGAAGATACCCGGATGGGGTATATGAAAATAAAAGGAGGCTGGCCTATGCCGGAACCCAAGCGATGTTCCTGCTGCGAAAAGCATACGCTGCGCGCGCAGGAGGAAAAAAAGAAGCTTCTGAACCGCCTGCGCCGCATTGAAGGACAGGTGCGCGGTCTGCAGGCGATGGTCGAGGCGGATGCCTACTGCAACGACGTGCTGACGCAGTCCGCGGCCGTCAACGCCGCGATCAACGCCTTCAACCGCGAGCTTCTGGCCGAGCACCTGCGCACGTGCGTGACGCGGGACCTCAAAAACGGCCATGAGGAGATCGTGGATGAACTGGCCGCAACTCTGCAAAAGCTCATGAAGTAAATCAAGCTCAGATTGCTCCCAAGGAGGGATTTTCATGCAGCAATATACCGTGACCGGCATGCACTGCGCCGCGTGCAGCGCAAGTGTGGAAAAGGCGGTCAAAAAAGTCCCGGGCGTTACATCCTGCGCCGTGAGCCTGCTCACGAACTCGATGGGCGTCGAGGGTACGGCGGAGCCCGCCGCTATCATCAAGGCCGTCGAGGGCGCGGGCTACGGCGCGTCCGTGCGCGGACAGGAGGCCGTGCCTGCGGCGGACGCAAGCGCGCTGGAGGACAGGCAAACGCCGAGACTCAAAAAACGCCTGATCGCCTCCGTTGCATTTTTACTCATCCTGATGTATTTCTCGATGGGCCACATGATGTGGGGCTGGCCGCTGCCGGGCTGGTTTGACGGCAACCACGTTGCCATGGGCCTTGTCCAGCTGCTGCTGGCCGGGATCGTCATGGTCATCAATCAGGAGTTCTTTGTGAGCGGCACCAGGAGCCTGCTGCGCGGCTCGCCGAACATGGACACGCTCGTCTCGCTCGGTGCGGCAGCGTCCTATGGCTGGAGCGTCTACGCGCTGTTCGCCATGACGGATGCGCAGCTGCACGGCGGCAGTGAGGCTGCCATGGCATATATGGACGAATTTTATTTTGAGTCCGCCGCCATGATCCTCACGCTCATCACCGTCGGCAAGCTGCTCGAGGCGCATTCCAAGGGCAAAACCACGGACGCACTCAAGAGCCTCATGGCCCTCGCACCGGAGACGGCGACAGTCCTCCGCGACGGCAAGGAGGTCAAGATCCCCGCCGCGCAGGTTCGCAAGGGCGATGTGTTTGTCGTCCGTCCCGGCCAGAGCATTCCGGTCGACGGCATCGTATTGGACGGCGCAAGCGCTGTCAACGAGGCGGCGCTGACCGGCGAGAGCGTCCCGGTCGATAAGGCCCCCGGCGACGGCGTGTCTGCCGCGACGGTCAACTGCTCGGGCTTCCTCCGCTGCGAGGCCACCCGCGTCGGCGAGGACACCACGCTCAGCCAGATCATCCGCATGGTCTCCGACGCGGCGGCGACAAAGGCGCCGATCGCCAAGACGGCGGACAAGGTCGCGGGTGTGTTCGTCCCGGCGGTCATTTCCATCGCGCTTGTGACAACGATCGTCTGGCTGCTGCTGGGCCGGGAATTCTCCTTCGCGCTTGCGCGGGGCATTTCCGTGCTGGTCATCAGCTGCCCGTGCGCGCTGGGGCTTGCGACGCCGGTCGCCATCATGGTCGGCAGCGGCGTGGGCGCGAAAAACGGCATTCTCTTTAAAACGGCGGCAAGTCTGGAGCATACGGGCCGCACGCGCATCGTCGCCCTTGACAAAACCGGCACCATCACCTCCGGCCAGCCGGAGGTCACGGATCTCATTCCGGCGGACGGCGTGACCGAGCGGGAGCTTCTGCAGGCGGCCGTTTCACTGGAGGCCAAGAGCGAACACCCGCTGGCCGCGGCGATCATGAAGCGCGGTGAAGAAGAACACATGCAGCCCGAGGCGGCGGAGGATTTTGCCGCCATCACCGGCAGCGGCCTGACTGCGACGGTATTGGGTGCGCAGCTGCTCGGCGGCAGCGTCAGATATATGGCCTCGCAGCTGGCTCTGCCGCAGGAGATTTACAAACAGGCGGACGCGCTGTCGCAATCCGGCAAGACACCGCTGCTGTTTGCGAAAAACGGAAAGCTTCTCGGCCTCATCGCCGTGGCGGACGCCATCAAGCCGGAAAGCCCGGAGGCCATCCGGCAGCTGCGCGGCATGGGCATCCGTGTTGTGATGCTGACGGGCGATAATCAGCGGACGGCTGACGCGATCGGCAAGCTTGCGGGCGTGGACGACGTGGTCGCGGGCGTCCTGCCGGGCGGCAAGGAGGCTGTCGTGCGCGAGCTGCAGAAATACGGCCCCGTCGCCATGGTCGGCGACGGCATCAACGACGCGCCTGCCCTCACTGCCGCCGACACCGGCATCGCCATCGGCGCGGGAGCCGACGTCGCCATCGACGCAGCGGACGTTGTGCTGATGAAAAGCACGCTTCTGGACGTTGCCGCCGCCATCCGCCTCAGCCGTGCGGCGCTGCGGAATATCCACGAAAACCTGTTCTGGGCGTTTATCTACAATGTTATCGGCATTCCGCTGGCGGCGGGCGTGTTCGTCGGGCTGGGTCTGACACTCAATCCGATGTACGGCGCGGCGGCGATGAGCCTGTCCAGCTTCTGCGTGGTGTCGAACGCGCTGCGGCTGAATCTGTGCAGGCTGTACAGCTCCAGACACGACCATAAGGGCAAACCCATGCCGGAAATTCATCTGGCAGAACAAAATAAGGAGGACACTGGTATGACAAAGACATTGCACGTAAAGGGCATGATGTGCGGCCACTGCGAAGCGCGCGTCAAAAAGGCGCTCGAGGCCGTGGACGGCGTGGCTTCCGCAGTTGCGGATCACAATAACGGCACCGCCGTCGTAACGCTCACGAAGGATGTTGCGAACGAGACGCTCAAGGCTGCCGTCGAGGCGCAGGACTACGAGGTCACCGGCGTAGAATAAGCGGCGTTTTTGACAGTCTGACAAAAATCCGGCCCAAAGGGCCGGATTTTTGTTGCGAATCTGCCATTGACATTTTCTGACCCGCCATATATAATGACCCCAGAAATCAGGAAAGGAGCCGACACGCGATGAAGAAGCTGTTTACCACCGCTATGATGATGCCCATGTGCATGCGCTGCATGTGCATGTTTTCGCGTACTCAAAAATCGGCTCGCTTTGTTTCATAAATTTCCATATTGGCAGAGAAAGGCCAATTCCGGAGCTGAGAAACGATGTGAGTTTCCCGGCTCTTTTTGTTTTTCGCAACCAACCTACAAAAACACTGTGGAAGGGGATTTTCCATGATCGAGCTGAAACACCTCGGCAAAATCTATTCCTCGGCCTCCGGCAGCGTGGAAGCGCTGAAGGATGTGAATCTGACCATCGCGGACGGCGAGATCTTCGGCATCATCGGCCTGTCCGGCGCGGGCAAATCGACGCTGGTGCGCTGCGTCAACCTGCTCGAGCGACCGACCTCCGGCGAGGTCTGGGTCGACGGGCAGAATCTGACGGCGCTCAGCGAAAAGGAGCTGCTGCAGGTCCGTCGGCAGATCGGCATGATCTTCCAGAGCTTCAACCTGCTCGAGCAGCGGTCGGTCCTGCGCAATGTCTGTTTCCCGCTTGAAATTTCCGGCACGCCGAAGGCGGAAGCGAAAAAGCGCGCGGAGGAGCTTCTGAAGGTCGTGGGCCTTGCCGACAAGGCCGCAAGCTTCCCCTCGCAGCTGTCCGGCGGACAGAAGCAGCGCGTCGCCATTGCCCGCGCGCTGGCGACCAATCCGCGGTACCTCCTGTGCGACGAGGCGACCAGCGCCCTCGATCCCAACACGACGCGCTCCATTCTCGAGCTGCTGCGCGAGATCAACAAGTCCCTCGGCGTGACGATCATTGTCATCACGCACGAGATGAAGGTCATCGACCAGATCTGCGACCGTGTGGCCGTCATTGACAAAAGCTGCATCGCCGAGGAGGGCCGCGTGGCAGATGTCTTTACGAACCCCAAATCCGACATTGCGCGCGAGCTCGTGCTCCCGCAGGAGCGCCCGGTGCTCGATCCCACGACCGGCGGGCGGAAGCTCCGCCTGATCTTCAATGGCGAGGATACGCAGAAGCCTGTCATTTCCGAGATGATCCTGGCCTGCCGCGTGCCGGTGAACGTGCTGTTCGCCGATACGAAATCCGTCGAGGGCGCGGCCTACGGCCACATGATCCTCGAGCTGCCGAACGACGAGCACGACGCGGAAAAGGTCGTCAGCTGGCTGAAAAACAGCGGACTGACGTGGAAGGAGGAGCGGTAAATGGCTACCGAATATTTCGTAAAGCTCTGGGACAACAACATCATCCAGCTCGGCATCTGGCAGACGGTCTATATGACCGCCCTCACCACGATCTTTGCCTATCTCATCGGCCTGCCGCTGGGCGTGATCCTCTGGGCGACGGACAAGGACGGCCTGCACCCCAATAAGGGCGTCAACACCGTGCTCGGCTTTATCGTGAACTTCTTCCGTTCCATCCCGGCGGTCATTCTCATGGTCGCCATGATCCCGGCGGCAAAGCTGCTGCTCGGCACCTCGACCGGCAACGGCGCGGTCATCGTCACGCTGATCAT
>CAKUND010000033.1 GCA_934668295.1 uncultured Oscillospiraceae bacterium | reverse complement strand
GAAGCGGGCAAGATTGAAGCCATCATTGTCAAAGACCTATCCCGCCTGGGTCGACACCGAACGCAGACTGCCCTGTTTATCGACTACCTGCGGGAACACGACGTCCGCGTCCTCTCGGCGACGGAAAACATCGACACGTTCAATGAAAACGACGATCTCATCATCGGCTTCAAGGGCTTGGTCAATGACAGCCTTGCATAAAGCATGACAAGAACAACCGCGGTGCGGGTGTAATCAGAAATCTACAACATAGGAAAGCTCTGTGCTGCGTGTTGAACGCGGCACAGAGCTTTTTCCGTTTCTGACGGTTTGGGGCGGCATATTTGATGCCCTGTACGCAGGACGCACCTTTGCACTTCACGGAATCGGATAATAACCAGCCGAACCGCAAAAGGTCACGCGAAGCCGCGCACCGGCTGCACGATACCGTGAATCGCGGAACGATGCAATCCATACGCGCAGACGGCAGATACTTCACGAATCAGGCAAGCATTGATTTTTCTCACCTGATTTCACGCCAGCTTTGCCCGAAAATCTCTGCAAATCCGGTTCGTTTGGAAAGTGTTCACAGTTTAATTTGCAAAACCGTCTTGGCAAAGACATCTGGGGTTAAATCAATCTTGATGACCGGAGGTAGAAAATGTCTACCCCATTTCTGACTGATAGGATGGATTTGTATGCGATTTAGGGTCGAAAATCAAGGATTATTTCTCCTGTAAGCGGTTTCAGAAAATACAGACATATGATTTTGCATCGTACCTAAAGCGCAGCTTAGACGGTGAGTAGGACGGCTTTTTCGCCTTTTCAATTTTGCATAAAACAACTATTTCACAGCCCTTTGATGGGGTGCAACCGCCGGTTGCTAATTTTTCAACCTCGCTTGGTGGACTTTTCGAGCCTCTTTTGATAAACTGAACACAGAAAATCTGCAAAGGAGAACCCGTCCATGACACTTGGAGAGAATATTGTACGCCTGCGAACACAGAAGAACTGGTCGCAGGGCGACCTTGCCGACGCGCTGGATATCTCACGCCAGAGCGTATCCAAATGGGAGACCGACGCATCTATTCCCGAACTCGACAAGCTCTTAAAACTCTCTGAGCTTTTTGGAGTGACACTTGACGAACTCGTGCGTGGTGAAGACGTGCCGAAGACAGAACCTGTGCCCGCGTCCTTTGCACCGCAGGCAACACCCGAGCGTGAAAAGCGCCGTACCATCGCTGGAACAGTTTTACTGTGTACTGGTGCAGTCATTCTGGTTTTCTGCCTGCTGCTCGCCGGTGATCTGCTGACAGGGCTGCTGTTCGCGTCACCGTTCCTCATCTGCGGCATCATCTGCTTTGCTGTGAAGCGGCGTGTTGGCCTCTGCTGCGGCTGGGCGGTCTATCTCTGCGTTGATTTTTACCTCCGCTTTGCGATCGGCGTTTCGTGGACGACCATCTTCATGACGCACCTATGGACGTATGAGATGAACTATATGTGTCTTGCTATCGCGTGGGTGCAGTTTTTCGCTATGCTCGTGATGATCGTCTGCACGATGCGCTCCTACCGTGCGCTCAAGCTGCCCGCAACGAAAAAAGAGGTTACGTGGCTTATCGTCGGCTGGCTCGCCGCGCTCGTCGTGCTACCGCTTTTGATGAGCTACGGCATCATGCCGCTCATGCCGCTCACCTACAGCAAGTTCTCCCCATATTTCTTCATCAACGTTCTGTATAGCTATGTGCGTTTGGCACTCGTCAACGTTTTGCTCGTGCGCACACTTGCCATCTGGCGCGTGAAGCGGGAAGCGAAGAAAGCGAACCGCAATGCGACGGAGACTTAGGAAAATATTACACATGGTCTAAATATGTCGCTTTCTAATCACCATATTGAAAAAACATGAGAACCAAGCCCCTTTACTGTCTGCATTATACCCGGCTTTCGTTCAAGATGCTTTGCAAAAATGGAAATTCAATTTCTGTTATCCAATGGGTTTGGGACTATCCCCAAAATATAAAAACAGAGCGTTTCGGCAGTCAGCCGGAACGCCCTGTTTTTCCGGTGTGGGTACTCACCGGATTTGCTTGCTATTCTGCAAGAAAATTCCGGTTAACCTACGCTGGACTGCTGACCTGTCAAGAATGCGGGAACGTGTTCAGTCCCATGATCCGTTACTGGAACGGCAGCCGCCGTGTGGAATACATCTGCCGGGGCTACCAACGGAACGGAAAAGGCTATTGCAGCTCTCACCGCATTCACGAAGAAGTTCTGGATAAAGCCGTCTGGGATTATACAGAAAAGCTGCGAGAACAATACGCAGCGGAACTAAAAAAGACCGCACAGTTACAGAAACAGTGGGTATTGAGGAAACCAGTCCTCGATGTCCACTGTTTGACTTTGCAGAAAGAAATCCAGCGATTGGAGCAGGAGATTGACGAACTGGTGATGGAGAAACTAAACTGCGACGGGCACTCATCTGCTCACGAAACCGGTACTTGAACACCGTAAATCAATCGCCTCAAAAACAAAATCGTGGCCCAGCGTCAGCGGCCACGATTTTGAACGAAGAAAGACCTTTGCTGTCGAGGCGGGCGCGCCCTGCGCGGCTGCCTGACATCCAAAGGTCATTTCTGAGTGGTGCGCCCGACAGGACTTGAACCTGCACGCTTGCGCAATGGAACCTAAATCCATCGTGTCTGCCAATTCCACCACGGGCGCATATACAGGCGAGCTGCGGCGTAAGCGTCCGCCGGTCGCCTGATTTTTACTTCAAAAACGGAGCCGGGTCAAAGGTATAGACGTCGTCCTCTCCGCAATAGCCGCACACGCCCATACGCGGAGAATTAACGATTGGAAGCGCAGAATCGTGCGGATGGCTTTCCATGCAGTCTTCGCAGAAATACGGATACTGATCCTCCCATTCGCATTCGCAGCATATCCAATCGGCTTCCTTTCCGCATTTCCCGCACAGGAAGCGGATCGGCTCATTTCTCCCGAGCAGACGAACGGATCTGCGCTGCTTCGGGCGCAGCAGTGTTCCCACCACCGTGATCGTCAGCTCCGTTGTAGAGCCGAAATCATACTCATAATGGAGCTTGAGCCCATCGCGCAGCATCCCGACCATGGTGTTTTTCGAGAGTTGCTCATAGTTCCCCACAAAAAATGCGCTTTCGTGCCCACAGCATTCCAGCCAGATATCCC
This sequence comes from uncultured Oscillospiraceae bacterium, assembly GCA_934668295.1. Classification (GTDB taxonomy): domain Bacteria; phylum Bacillota; class Clostridia; order Oscillospirales; family Oscillospiraceae; genus CAG-170. The sequence continues at coordinate 12,033 of CAKUND010000033.1, read as the reverse complement.
GCAGAAACCGATCGAGCGTTTTTAGCGTGGCGCTCACCGGCATATCCAGATACAGCCAATACGCCTTTTCGTCTGCGCCCTCCACCTTCAGCAGCTTGCACGTCTGCGCATCGCCGGCAGCATCATTGTGCTTTTCCAGCAGATGCTTCTTAAATGCTGTTTTGGAAATCGTTTCCCCGCAAAGATAGCAGTTTCCTTTTGATGCCGCTTGCGCCATAAGCGTCTCCCTCCAAGTGCTTGTCAACGACGGTACATAAATCCCGCGTCAACACATAACAAAAACCTTTCACCAAGGTGACATCACCGAAATCCATCGTGGCTGCCAATTCACGGCAGTCAGAATTGCTCTGACTGCCGTATATTCTAGCATATCCGCGTTTCGGTTGTCAATCGTGCAGATCGCGGCTGGCGGCGTAGGCAGCGCGCAGGGACTGCTCGTATTGGCTGTCGTTGACGAGCAGGAGCGCGCAGGCGCCGCATTTTTGCAGCAGGTGAACCGGCGCGCCGCTCATTTCGACCGCGCGGAGCAGCGCCGGCACGGCGGCGGTCGAGCGGCAGAGCGCGGCCAGAACGCTCAAATTTTCGCGCAGCGTGCACGATTGCGGACGCAGCGCCTGTGCAGCCTGCTCCCGCAGACGGTGCAGATGTTCGGAGCCCGGTTCCATCGGCAGAAGCGCCGTGAGCTCACCGCACACGCTCTGCACGGAAAACGGCGCAAGCTGCGCCTGTGCCAGAATGGCGGCCAGCTTTGCTTCCGCGTCCGGCTCCTGCGGGCAGCTCAGGCGCAGCATGGCAAGCTGCCGCCGGCCGGCGAAGCAGATCTGCCCGCCGCCGGGCTCCACCTGCGGCCGGACGAGCGTACCGGGCTTTTCCGGCTCGAACGTGCTGCAGATGCGCAGCGGGATCTGCGCCTGCCGGACCGGCGCGATCGCGTCTTCGTGCAGGATCTGCATGCCGACGCGCGAGAGCGTCTGCAGCTCCTCATAGCGCAGCTGGCCGACCGGCGCGGGATCCTTGATAAGCTTCGGATCGGCCGCAAGTACGCCTGCCACATCTGTCCAGTTTTCGTACAGATCCGCGTGCAGCGCGGCTGCGGCCAGCGCGCCCGTCACGTCGGAGCCGCCGCGCGGAAGCGTATGGACCGCGCCGTCCGGCAGTGCGCCGTAAAAGCCCGGCGTGACGATCTTCCGCCCGTCGGCAAGCGAGCCGAGCGCGGCATAGGACGCGTCCTGCCGGACGCGTCCGGCAGCGTCGAACAGCAGCCAATCCTTTGCGTCGACAAATTCAAAGCCCAGCAGATCTGCCATCAGCCGCGCGGAAAGATATTCGCCCCGTGAGACGATCCAGTCCTGTGGCGTCTCGCGGCGCATGGCGGCATAGATCGCGTCGAGCTCGGCCTCGATGGGCAGCGTCAGGCAGCAGCCGTCGCGGATCTCGCGATAGCGGTCGGCGATCCTGCGCCAGAGATCCCAGCAGCTCACGCCGTATTGCAGATGTGCGTGGCAGAGATAGAGAAGATCGGTGATCTTGTGGTCGGCGGCATGACGCTTGCCGGCCGCCGACACGACGACGACGCGCCGCGCCGGGTCTGCAAGCACGATCTCGCGCACGCGCAAAAAGCCCGCGCTGTCGCACAGCGACGAGCCGCCGAATTTTGTGACCTTCAGCATAAACCTCCCTCCTTTCGGGAATGATGGTCCCACGCCATACTATGCCGCCCTGTCGAATTCTGTCCTCGCAGGCAACCGCTGACAACTCTTGCCGATCGGATCAGCGGTTGCTTGGGGGAAACCGAAAAATTTCAGAAGATCCGGGCAATTTTTGCTTTACTTTTCGCGTTCTGTATGATATTCTTAGCAAGTAGCGCCATGCGCTGCGACCCGTTTCCCAGTTTCGGGACACCGCCCGCTTTCACGCGGGTCTTCTGCCTGCCCGATACTTGGATCCAGGGAATATTTTGAAAGGTGGAAACACAACTATGATGCGTAAAGAAGAAAAGACTGCCATTATCGAGCAGTACGCGACCCATGCCGGCGACACCGGTTCTCCTGAGGTTCAGATCGCTGTCCTCACCGCCCGAATCAACACCCTGACCGAGCATCTGCGTGAGCACAAGCAGGACAACCATTCCCGCCGCGGCCTTCTGATGATGGTCGGCAAGCGCAGAAGCCTTCTCGACTACCTCGCCAAGAAGGACATCAACCGCTATCGTGCAATCGTTGCAAAGCTCGGCCTGCGTAAGTAAGTCATAGGAAAAGGGCGGTCGGGCGACCGCCCTTTTTTATAAATCCAGCCATTCTATTGCGCGTGGGTTCCATTTAGCAGTTGAAAGTAGCGTCTGCCCCAGACGCCAGTTTCAAGTGCTAAACCTCCCACGCGCGCAAAAACGAAGGAGGTTCTTTCATGATCACCCACAAGCAGTATCCGAATCACCACATTTTTGAGACCGAGATCGGCGGCCGTACCTTTACCGTCGAGACCGGCAAGGTCGCAGAGCTCTGCAACGCAGAGGCCATCTGCCGCTACGGCGATACCGTCGTGCTCGTCACCGCTGTTGCGTCTCCGCTGCCCAAGGCCGGCATCGACTATTTCCCGCTGACCATCGAGGTCGAGGAGCGTATGTATGCCGTCGGCCGCATCCCCGGTTCCTTTAACCGCCGTGAGGGCAAGCCCTCTGACCGCGGCGTGCTCATTTCCCGCCTCATCGACCGCCCGATGCGCCCCCTGTTCGACGAGGAGCTCCGCAACGACGTCGTTCTGACCAACACCATCCTCGCGCAGGACTATGATAACCCTGTCGAGATCGTCGCCTCCATCGGCTCGTCTCTTGTCATTGCCTACTCCGACATTCCCTGGAACGGCCCGACCGCGACCACCAATGTCTGCTATCTGGACGGCAAATATATCGTCAACCCCTCGCAGGACGAGCGCAACGCCTGCCAGTGCTTCGTGACCATCGCCTCGACCCACGAGAAGGTCGTCATGATCGAGACCGAGGCCAACGAGGTCAAGGAAGACATCCTCATGGAGTGCATCAAGCTGGCCCATGAGACGAACGTCAAGGTCGTGGAGTTCATCAACACCATCGTTGACGCCATCGGCAAGCCGAAGTTCACGTTTGAAAAGGCCGCTGTCAACCACGATATGCTCGACGATCTGTGCGAGTACGGTCTGGACAAGATCGCCTACGCGCTCGATACCGACGACAAGAACGTCCGTGAAGCCCGTCTGACTGAGGCTGTTGTCGATTTCAAAGAGAAGTTCGGCGAGAAGTATGCAGAGGACTGGGATGTCCAGATCGACGTGTGCCTGTACAAGATGCAGAAGAAGATCGTCAAGAAGTGGCTGCTCGAGGGCAAGCGTGTCGACGGCCGTACGCCGGACGAAATTCGCCCGCTGGCTGCCGAGGTCGGCGTTCTGCCGCGCGTCCACGGCTCCGGCCTGTTTACAAGAGGCCAGACGCAGGTTCTGTCCGTCTGCACCCTGAACACGCTTTCCGCCGCGCAGAAGCTCGACACCATCTACGACGAGACCGAGCGCCGCTATATCCACCACTATAATATGCCGCAGTGGTCAACCGGCGAAGCCCGTGCGAGCCGCTCCACCTCCCGCCGCGAGATCGGCCACGGCGCACTGGCTGAAAAGGCCCTGCTGCCTGTGATCCCGTCCGTCGACGAGTTCCCGTATGCCATCCGCGTCGTCTCCGAGGTCGTTTCCTCCAACGGCTCCACGTCTCAGGCCTCCATCTGCGGCTCCACGCTGGCTCTGATGGACGCAGGCGTGCCCATCAAGCGTCCCGTCGCCGGTATTTCCTGCGGCCTGATCTCCGACAAGGAAACGGGCACGTGGAGAACCTTCACCGACATTCAGGGCGTTGAGGACTTCCACGGCGAGATGGACTTCAAGGTCGCCGGTACGACCGAGGGCGTCACCGCCATCCAGATGGACCTCAAGAACGACGGCCTGACCATGGAGATCATCGCCGACGCGCTCGAGCGCTGCCGCAAGGCCCGTCTCGAGATCCTGAATGAGATCATGATCCCCTGCATCGCCAAGCCGCGCGACCATGTCTCCGAGTTCGCACCCAAGATGCTCACCATGAAGATCGATGTGGACAAGATCCGCGAGGTCATCGGCAAGGGCGGCTCCATGATCCAGAAGATCGTGGCCGAGTCCGGCGCACAGGTCGACATCGACGACGACGGCACCATCCACATCGCGTCTCCCGACGCCGCCTCCTGCGACGCTGCCAAGAAGATGATCGACGATATCTGCTTCGTGCCCGAGGTCGGCAAGCTGTACTACGGCAAGGTCGTCCGCATCCTGCCCATCGGCGCGTTTGTCGAGCTGGCCCCCGGCAAGGACGGCATGATCCACATCTCCAAGCTGGAGAACCGCCGCGTTGAAAAGGTCGAGGACGTGCTCAACATCGGCGATATGACCTGGGTCAAGGTCACCGAGATCGATGAAAAGGGCCGTGTCAACCTCTCCCGCAAGGACGCGCTCAAGGAGCTCGCCGCCGCTGCGGATAAGAAGTAATTGCAAACAGCAAACCCCGCCTCCCCTGACTGGGGAGGCGGGGTTTTGATATTTGTATGGAGAAAAGGCGCTGTGTGCCTGCACATTCGTTTGTAGGGGCCTGAGTAATTATGTCTCTGTCCACTGGCCGTACAGACTGCGCATCCAGGCGGCGACATCCATGCCGTAGATCCGGTCGAGGTTTGCGGGGGTCAGGACGTCCTTCGCGCGGCCCAAGGCGATCTGACGGCCGCAGTCCATCAGCAGTGCGTCCGTGCCGAAGGCACGCGCAAGAGACAGATCGTGCACCACGCTCACGACGGCGCGGCCCGGCGTCTGCAGCCACTGGCCGATGAGCGCGAAGATCTGCTTCTGATAGATGAGATCAAGATGGTTCGTCGGTTCGTCCAGCAGCAGGAGCTTGGGATCCTGCGCCAGAACCTGTGCGAGAAAGGTGCGCTGCAGCTCACCGCCGGAGAGCGTAAGGACTGACTGCCGCCGCTTGTCCTGCAGGCCGGTCAGCGTCAGCGCACGCTCGATATGCGCGGCGTCTTCGGTCTGACTGCGGCCGAGAAGGCCGCCGGAATAGGCGAAGCGCCCGAGTCGCACGACCTCCTCGACCGTGAAGCCGTAGCCGACAAAGTGGTTCTGCGCCAGAACGCCGATGGCCCGCGCACGGAGCGTGGACTTCATTTTTTTGACATCCTGTCCTTCAAACAGGACGGTTCCGGTATAGGGTATCCCCTGCGTAATGGCGGCAAGAGCGGTCGATTTTCCGGCCCCGTTCGGGCCGGCGATCATGAGCCACTGCCCCTCGGAAACAGAGAAGGAGAGCGAATCGACGATCTGCTTTGTTCCGTACCGCACCGAAAGGCGGTCGACCTCCAGCATCGGCATGTCAATGCTCCTTTCTCGACTGATAGAAGATCACAACGAATACGATCGCGCCGACAAAGCTCGTGACCACGCCGATGGGCAGCTCCAGCGGGTTCAGAAGGATGCGCGCGATGAGATCGGCCAGCATCAGGAAGACCGCACCGCCGAACATCGACGCCGGAAGCAGCCGCTTGTGGTTTGGCCCGACCAGCATCCGCGCCATGTGCGGCGTGACGAGGCCGACAAAGCCGATCGTTCCGCCGACAGACACGCACACGCCGAGGAGCACCGAGACCATCACGAGCAGCACGAGCTTGGCCCGCTTTACGTCCACGCCGATCTGCCGGGCGTTGTCTTCGCCGACGGCAAAGGCGTTGAGGATCTGCGCGTGCAGCAGGATGACCGCGCCGCAGACGGCAAGCGCCCCTGCCAGCACAGCGGCGTTCTGATACGTGCTGCCGCTCAGGGAGCCCATTGTCCAGAACGTGATGTGCTGGACCTTATCGGCGGCAAAGGTGATGATAATGCTCATGATGCTCGAGACGAACATGGAAAAGATCACGCCGATCAGGATGATCGTGTTCGTCGACAGCGAGCGGTCGAGCTTGTAGGAAAGGCCGAGAATGACGAGCAGCGATAAGAATGCAAATACGATCGCCATGCTCATTGTGCCTGCGAACGGCAGCCCCGGCAGCGTCACGCCGAAGGCGATGGCAATGACTGCGCCGAGCGACGCGCCGGACGAAACGCCGAGCGTTGAGCCGTCGGCCAGCGGGTTTTTGAGAAGCCCCTGCATCGCTGCGCCCGCAAGGGACAGGGCCGCACCCGTCAGCGCTACGCACAAAACGCGCGGCAGGCGGATTGGCAGGATGGACGAAACAAGGCCCGCGGGCGGCTCATCGCCCGTGAGCTTTGCGGCAAAATAGGCAAGCGTGTCCGCAAGCGGGATGCGGACGCTCCCCACACAGACGCAGAGGCACAGCACGGCCAGCGTCACGAGCGTAAAGAGCAGGTATTCCCAGAGTCTGAACGTTTCGTGATACCGGCGCATGCTGTGCCTCCTGTGTGTGTTTATTTTTTATTCGCCGCAGACGAAGTCATACATGGCCTTCGCGCCGTCAGCCAGACGCGGGCCCGGACGGGACAGCTCGTTGTTCTGCAGATTCAGGATCTTGCCGTCCTTGACAGCCGTCACGTTTTCCCAGCCGGTGCGGGAGAGGATCTCCTCCTCCGGCGTCGGGCCCTCGCCATAGTACATGGAGATGGTCACGATATAATCCGGGTTGCGCTCGAGCACCTGCTCCTCGGAGATCTCGCCCCAGCCGGTCACGTCGGCGAAGCAGTTGGTCAGACCCAGCATAGTGGCGATCTCGTCCATGAACGTGCCGGAGCCGGCCGTCCAGAGACCGTACTGCAGGGGAGAGACCTCAAAATAGACGGTCTTCGTGCCGTCCAGGGCGTTCGCCTTGATCTCATCAAAGGTTTTCTGCATGCTTTCGACGATGGAAGCGGCCTCGGCCTGTTTACCGGTCAGCTCGCCGATCATATTGATGGCAGTGTAGGTGCCCTCGATATCCTGCGCGTCGCTCACGACGACATGGACGCCGGCAGCCTCGAGCTGCTGCACCTGTTCCTCGGTCTGGGCCATGGTGCTCATGAGAAGCACCTGCGGCTCCAGCGCGATGATCTGCTCAATGTTCGTGTCATAGCCGGACTGAACGGACGGAACATCCAGAACCTCAGCCGGGTAGTCGCAGTATTCGCCGCGGCCGATCAGCAGATCGCCCGCGCCCAGCGCGTAGAGAATTTCGCAGTCGGAGGCGGTCAGCGCGACGACGCGCTCTGCGGGTGCGTCCAGCGTGATCTCGCGGCCGGTCATGTCAGTCAGCGTGACGGCTTCGGAGGTTTCCTCCGCTTCCGGTTCTTCCTCGGGTGCGGGATCCTCAGCGGGAGCGGTTTCTTCCGTTTCCGGGGCAGTCTCGGCCTGAGCGGGTTCCTCCTGAGCAGGCTCTGCCTTCGCAGCGCAGCCGGTCAGCACGGCCAGCAGCATCACTGCCGCCAGCAGCAGGGCAAGAAGTTGCGTTCTTTTCATCTATAGTATCTCCTTTTTCGTTTTTCCATACAAAAAGACTCTCCCGGACTGGGAGAGCCTGAATAGGACCTGTGCAGACTGCGCAGGCGCACCAGATCGCTCATGCCCAGAAGCTTGCATACGTGACCAGGTTTCCCGGCTCTGCTTCTTCCTACTTAAGTAACTGCTGAATCAATCGCCTGCGGTTATCAGCGGATCTTTTGCCCCAACTGTGCAGTTTGAAAAACGCGAAATACATACAGTATTCCTGCGTTTTTCAAACTTTCATTTGTGGAAAAATCTCTCGCTGATCACTCTTGTCGATTGAATCAACGGTTACTAAGACCCCTTCCCGCCGTGAGGCAGTGGCAATAGTCTGTTCGTCCGCATTACGGTTACTGGGTTAGCCCGGGCTTTGCACCCGGTTCCCTCGGCGGAAGCTCCGCCGGCGCGCTTGCGCTGAAACGTATGGTATGGAATTGTTCCTATATTCTATCCGCAAATGCGGAATTTGTCAAGCTATCCGCGCGCGTCCTGATAGTCTGACGGGCTTTTTCCGGTGATTTTCTTGAAGGTGCCGGAAAAATAGGCAATATCGCGGTAGCCGCAGGCCTCCGCGATCTCGTAGACTTTCAGCTTTCCCTCGCGCAGCAGCGCCATGGCCTTCTGGATGCGGCAGCGCGTGAGATACGCGCCGAGCGTCATATCCGTCTCCTTTTTGAACAGATGGCTCAGATGCCCCTCGCTCAGCCCCAGCTGCGCCGCCGCCTGTCCGACGGAGAGCTCGCTGCTGCCGCAGTTCTGCTCGAGATACAGCATCGCTTCGCGCACATAGCGGCTCTTGGGGCCGGGCTTCACGCCGGGAAGCGGCTCCGGCTGCGGCGCGGTCTGCGCGGCGATGCGCTTCTGCAGCGCCAGAACGGCGTTTTCCAGATCGCCGTCGTGAAAGGGCTTGAGCAGGAAGTCCACCGCGCCCAGACGGATGGCTGTTTGCGCGTAGGCGAACGAATCATAGGCGGTCAGGATGATGACATACGCGCGGCTGCCAGCTTCGCGCAGCCGCCGTACCATTTCGAGCCCGTCCATCTTCGGCATTTTGAGATCCGTGATGATAAGCGTCGGCCGGCAGTTCTCCGCGACGGCGAGCGCCTGCTCACCGTTGGCCGCCTCACCGACCACGACGCAGTCCAGCGCTGCCCAGTCTACCGCCAGGACGATGCCCCTGCGAATCATTTCCTCATCCTCTACGACCATTACCCGCATCATGTGCCGGGCCCTCCTTTCGCGGGCAGGCGCGCAAGGATACATGCGCCGCCGCCCTCCGGATTTTCAAGACACAGACCGAACGCGTCGCCGTAATGCTTGCGCAGGATCGTGTCGACATTAAACAGTCCCAGATGCCCCGTCTGCGTCTCCGGCGGCTTGTACGGCCCCAGAAGCTCCGGTGGGAAGCCGCAGCCGTTGTCCCGGACGCGGATCTCCAGCACGTTCTGCGCTGCGAGTGCCGCCGTGACGGAAAGCTCACCGTGCTCCACGCCGGAAAGGCCGTGCAGGATGGCGTTCTCCGCCAGCGGCTGCAAAAGCATCTTCGGGACCATGCACGAAAGAAGCGCCTCGGGAACAGCTTCTGTATAGGAAAAGCTCTCCGACAGACGGATGCGCTGGATCTCGACATACCGGTTCAGAATCTCCAGCTCCCGCCGCAGGGGGACAAATTCGTCCGGCGTGATGCAGAAGCGCAGGATATCGGCCAGGTTCGTCGACATCAGCGCCACCTGCGGCACCTGATTGATCTTGCTGATCCACTTCATGGTGTCGAGCGTGTTGCACAAAAAGTGCGGGTTCAGCTGCGCCTGCAGCATGCGGATCTGCGCGCGGTTGAGCGCGCGCTGGTTTTCCAGCAGCGCCTGCTGGTTGTGCCGGAGGGCGACGACCATGGAGTTGAACTGCTGCGCAAGCTCGCCCAGCTCGTCATGCTGACCGGTGGGGATGGGGACCTGCACGTCCAGATCGTTTTTGCCGACCTGCCGGATGGCGTGGTGCAGTCTGCCGATCGGCTGGAAGACCTGCCGGCTCAGCTGCAGGCTGAGCACGACGCTTAAAATGATGCAGGCCAGCGCGCACAGCACGCTCACCGAGTATAAAAGACGGAGCGTTCCGGCGCTGAGCGGCTGCGGCTGCTGCAGAACGAGATACAGGCCCGTTTCGGTGTGCTGCCGCACGGTATAGGAAGCGTCGGCAGACAGACCAGTGAGCGCTTTGCCGGATAAAAGCTGTTCGCGCAGCGCGTCGGCCAGGCTCTGCGTCTGCGCCGGCTGCGTGCAGTAGACCGGACGCCAGCGCGCGTCGAGCAGCAGAAGCTCATTCTGCGCGCCCGCGGTGCCGCCGAGCAGCGTCCGCAGCTGCGTTTCCAGCATGCCGATGGTGAGATACCCGACCGGCGCGCCATAGCGGTCGGTCAGGAGCATCGCTGCGCGCAGCAGCGGCTCGTCTGTGCTTGCCGGATCCTCTGCTGCGCTGCACACCAGCACGCCGGCCCCGGCGCAGGCTGCCTCATATAAAAGTCCCCAGTTTGTCGGCAGCGACCGGCGTTCGGGCGCGGCCTGCGTCGAATAGCGCCAGCGGCCGCTGATGTCGTATAGATCGAAGCGCGCGAAGCTGCGCACGGATTCCGTCGCACCGAACAGCTGGCTGTAGACAGCTGCGTCCTCCGCCTCCGCGTCAAACAGCGCCTGCGCGACGAGCGGGTCGTGCTGCAGGGACGCGGCCGTCTGCAGAAAGCCGCTGTGCAGCGTGTCAAGCGCCTCGCAGGAGGCGGAAAGCTGCTGCTGGGCCGTCTGCTGGGCGTTGGAGGTCATGCGCAGGCGGAAGATCTGCAGCAGCAGACCGGAGCACAGCAGCATCGGCACCAGCGACACGGCCAGAAACGCCGCATTCAGCCGCTGCCGGAAGGAGGAAAAATGAAGCTGCTTCATGGCTCCGCCTCCGTTCCGAGGTAAAAGGCCCAGCTCATCAGAATCGCCTCGCGGTTTTCGCTTGCCCAGCTCACGTCATACGCGACCTGCCGGATGGCGGACAGCTCCGGCAGCTGGCTCGCGGGCCGCACGTCGCTGCGCACCGGGCGGCGGTAAAAATCGGACTGCAGCAGCTGCTGCACATCATAGCTGACCGCGAAATCAAGAAACAGCTTTGCATTATCGGGGTGCGGTGCGTTTTTCAGCGCGGCGCAGCCGTCCGGTACGCAGCTCGTGCCGTCCGACGGATAGACCATGGCAATGCCGTCCCCGGCGGCGATGCGCTTGCGCGCGGTTTCTTCCAGTGTGATGCCGACGAGCGCTTCGCCGTTTGCAACGGCGGAAATGATCGCGCCCGAGCCGGACAGGAGCTTTCCGTCCAGGTTTTCCGCGAAGGCGCGCAGCACCTCGTCCTCATCGCCGCCCAGTGCGCAGAGCATCGTCACGAGCGCCGTATAGCTCGAGCCGGAGACGGATGGATCGGCAAAGGCGATCTGCCCGCGCAGCGCCGGATCCAGAAGATCGGCCCAGCAGGAAAGCTGGCCGGGGGAGAGAAGCTTCGGATTGTAGACCAGCACGACCGGCAGCGAGGAAAACGGCGTCCAGCTGTTATCCTGCGCACGGTACTGCGGCAGGATCTGCGCCGCGTCCTGACAGACGTAGGGCGCGAACAGCGCGCGGCAGGCCTCGAGACTCTCCACGCCGCCGCCGAACATCACGTCGGCCTGCGGCGCGTCCTGCTCCTTCTGCAGCCGCTCGAGCAGCTCGTTCGTGCCGCCCTGCACGACCTCGACCCAGATGCCGGTGCGCGATTCAAATTCCTTGACGATCGGCCACCAGACCTCCTTTTTGTGCGAGGTGTACAGAACGAGACGCTCCGATTCATCCGGCGCGTAGGCGGCTGTATCCTGTGCGGCGGGCGCGCAGCCGGTCAGAAGGGCGAGCAATATCAATAGTATCAGAATGCGTTTGTGCTTCATAGTGTTCCGTCCTGTGGGGGATAAACAAAATTTCCTGTGATTTTGACCTGATTATAGCACAACTCCGGCCTGGTTTTCATCGACATTTTCAAATTATCGCAGAGAATCACAAATAATCGCAGATTTGTCCCCTGTTCTTTTGTGCAGAAGCACCGTAAAATAAAAGCATACGATGCAGAAATTCCCTTGGACGCTGCACGGATCAAAATTTTATCAGGAGGAATATCAGAATGAAGAAGATGCTTGCGCTTCTGCTGGCTGCTGTGATGGTTCTGTCCATGGCCGCCTGCGCCGCCGCTCCGGCGACGACCCCGGCTGACACGCCCGCTCCCGCAGAAGACACCCAGACGACCGAAACCACTGAAAGCAACGAAACCACCGAGGCTCCCGCAGAGGAAACGCCCGCTGCCGAGCCCGAGAATCTGACTGCGACCCAGCAGATCATCAAGGAAGCCGAAGGCATGACCCTTGAAGAGCTGGCCAAAAAGGCCATCGAGGAGTCCAACGGCAAGATGTTCTACGGCGTCGGCAACTCCAGCCGCGGCAAGAGCGCCCTGCCTCTGTTCATTGAGTA
>CAKUND010000032.1 GCA_934668295.1 uncultured Oscillospiraceae bacterium | reverse complement strand
AAAGCCCTTCCGGGCGCGTAATGCTTCCAGATTCATCTCTTTGACTCCTCTCCTCCCGCTCCTGCGGCGGGGTATCTTTTTTCATTCTGTTACAGCTTCAGTATATGGGATAGATCCGGAAAAGCAAGGCAGTTTGCACAAATTTAACGAAGATTTGTTGTGGATTTTACCGGTCAGCGCAGGAAGCCCTCGAGAATCTTTTCCTCCGCTTCCTCCGGCGTCAGGCCGAGCGTTTCGAGCTTCAGCAGCTGCTCGCCCGCAATTTTGCCGATGGCGGCCTCGTGCATGAGCGTTGCGTCGACGTGGTTGCAGGAGATCTCAGGGATGGAGCGCACCTTTGCCGCACCCATGATGATCGAGTCGCACGACACATGGCCGAAGCAGGGGGCGTTGCCCTGCACGCGCGGATAAAAGACCTGCGTGGACTGCTCCTTCGCGACAGACCGGGACACGACGCGCGTGCGTGCGCCCGCGCCGTTCAGGATCACGTCCATTTCACTCACGGCGTGCTGATCGCCCGCCGTCAGGAGCTTTTCGTTGATCTGCACCTCGGAATTCGCGCCGTTGGCCTCGCACTTCGTGTAGCGCTTCGTGTCGTCGACGCCGCCGATCTGGCTGGTGTCCATGACGATGGACGCGCCCTCCTCGAGATACACGATGGTCTGCGGGTTCAGAATGCGCTTGCCCGTGCCTTCGCCCTCGCCGTAGTGCTTCTCAATATAGTGCACCTTCGCATTTTTGCCGATGTAGAAGGTGTGGATGCCGTCGTGCTCGGAGTCGCAGTCGCCGCAGTTGTGGATGCCGCAGCCGGCCACGATGGTCACATCCGCACCTTCGCCGACAAAGAAGTCGTTATAGACCATGTCGTGGAACCCGGCCTTGCTCAGAACGACGGGGATATGCACGTTTTCGCTCTTGGTAAAGGGCGCGATCCTGATATCGATGCCGTCCTTGTCGGTCTTGGAGACGATCTGGATATGCTCGGAGTTCTGGCGGAACGCCTTCTGTCCGTCAAGACGGATGTTGACCGCGCCGTCCGGGATGCCCGTCATATCCGAGACGGTCTTGAGGATGCTTTTCTGAATATCGTTCAGCATGTTCCGTTCACCTCCAGCAGATTGCAGCCCGCGACGGTCTGCGACAGCAGCTTCGGATAGAGCTCGTCCGCCGTGCCGCGTCCGGCGATCTCGCCGTTCGCGATCAGAACGATCTCGTCGGCCAGACGGATGATGCGCTCCTGATGGGAGATGATGAGGATCGTGCGGCCGCCCTTTTCGTGCAGCTCCCGGAACGTCTCGGTCAGCCGGGCAAACGACCACAGGTCAATGCCTGCCTCCGGCTCGTCAAAGATCATGAGGCGGGAGTTTTTGGCCAGCAGCGTTGCGATCTCGATACGCTTGACCTCGCCGCCGGACAGGCTCGTGTCCACGTCGCGGCTTAAATAATCGCGCGCGCACAGGCCTACCTGCGTCAGATAGGAGCACGCCTCGTCGTGCGAGAGCGTTTTGCCTGCCGCGATCGTGAGAAGATCCGAGACCTTCATGCCCTTGAACCGGGGCGGCTGCTGGAAGGAATATGAAATGCCGCGCCTTGCACGGTCGGTGATGGAAAGGCCGGTGATGTCCTCGCCGTCCAGAAGGATCTGTCCGCCGGTCGGCGCGGCAAGGCCCATGATCAGCTTGGCAAGCGTCGTCTTGCCGCCGCCGTTCGGGCCGGTAATGACAAGAAATTTTCCGTCTTCTACGTCCAGAGAGACGTTTTTGACGATGTCCGCGCGCCCCTGCGCGTCGGCTGCCGTCAAACTGAGATTCTTGAGTGTCAGCATGTGTGTTCCTCTTTTTGTGATTCTTTTTTTATGATAGGTGTGTGTATTCTATCATAGTTTGTTCATTTGCGCAATGAATAGCCCGTTTTTCCAGAAAACTTTCTCTGTTTTTCCGCGAAAATTCCGCGCGGCTTTCTGTACAAACGCTGCAATGTCTGTTATAATATAAGTAAAATGTCTATCGGTAAAGGAGCGTGGGTCTGTTGTCTGATTTATCTGCCGTCGTTTTTGTGCCCGACGATACCGCAAAAACAGGATCCTCCCGTCCAATGATGCTGCAAGCGATCATGGGAACGCCGCTGCTGTCGTGGCTGACGCGTTCTCTGGCTGCCGGCGGGGTTGGGCGCTTCTTTTTGGTCTGCCACGAGCGGTTTTTGTCCGAGGCGAAGCGCTGCTTCCCGGATGGCTGCGAGCTGAGCTGCGCGAAGCTCGAGGAGACCGCCGACCAGCTCCACGTCTTTTTGTCCACGGCCGACGAACAGGAGGAGGACGTCATCGTCGTCACCGGCCCCGCCGTCATTGATCCGTTCGCCGTCGACGAGGACGCGTTTTCCGGCGCGCCGGTCGAAAGCGGCGTATCCTCCGTCAGCCGCCAGGCGCTGATGGACGCGCTGGACGATACGTTTATCTTTACCGACTTCATGAAGGAGCACGGCATTCCCTATACCGACCGCGACGGCGTTTACGCCGTTTCCTCCATGCAGCAGCTGGCCGAGTGGAAGCCGGTTCTCAGCCGCGGCGTTTTGTACGAGCTGGCTGCCGCAGGCGTGTCGATCTGGGACTATGACAATACCTATGTTGAGCCGACCGTCTTCGTCGGGGCCGGGGCAGAGCTGCTGCCCGGAACTGTTCTGCGCGGCACAACGTCCATCGCCGACGGCTGCACCATCGGCCCGAACAGCTATCTGGAAAACGTGAAGGTCGGAGAAAATACGCGCGTCAACGCCTCGCAGGTCTACGATTCCGAGATCGGCGCGGACACGACCGTCGGGCCCTTCGCCTATGTCCGTCCGGGTTCGCGCATCGGCTCGCACGTGCGCTGCGGCGATTTCGTGGAGGTCAAGAACTCCACCATCGGCGACGGCACGAAGATCTCCCATCTGACCTACATCGGCGACAGCGATGTGGGAAAAAATATCAACTTCGGCTGCGGCACCGTCACGGTCAACTATGACCGCGTGAAAAAATCCCGCACCGTCATTGACGACGATGCCTTCATCGGCTGCAATGCGAATCTCATTGCGCCGGTTCACATCGGAGAGGGCGCGTATATCGCAGCCGGCTCCACCGTGACCGACGACGTGCCTCCCGCAGCGCTTGCCATCGCCCGCGCCCGCCAGCAGAACAAGCGCGACTGGGCGAACCGGCACAAGCTGAAGGAAAAGAAAGGCTGATTGGCACAACAATCTAGAGAGTAGATTAGCAAAAAATAAAAAGGCAGCCAGGCGGACACGAAGTCCCAGAGCATTCACTCTATCAAGGCTGCCAAAATCAGTATATCCAATTTGCTGCGCATTGTCAACGGTATGCCAAGTATCCCCGGCGGCGGGTGCCGCCATGATATAGAACACACAGAACAGGAACAGACCGAACAACACAAGAGAGAGGGTAATTTCATATGATTTCTCATGGTAAGAACGTCAAGGTATTCTGTGCCAACGCCAACCGTCCGTTTGCCGAGGGCGTCTGCCGCAAGCTGTGGCTGCCGCTGGGCGACTGCACCGTAACGACCTTTGCCGACGGCGAGGTTTCCCTGACGATCAATGAATCTGTCCGCGGCAGCGACGTATTTCTGGTGCAGTCGACCTGCAAGCCGGTCAACAACAACCTGATGGAGCTGCTGATCATGATCGACGCCTGCCGCCGTGCCTCCGCCGGCCGCATCACCGCCGTCATCCCGTATTTCGGCTACGCCCGTCAGGATCGCAAGGCCAAGGGCCGCGACCCCATCTCGGCAAAGCTGGTCGCCAACATGATCGAAGCCGCAGGCGCTGACCGCGTGCTGACCATGGATCTGCATGCAGCCCAGATTCAGGGCTTCTTCGACATCCCGGTCGACAATCTGCTCTCCAACCCGATCTTCGTGAAGTATTACATGTCCAAGTTTGAGCATCCGGAGGAAATGGTCGTCGTCTCCCCGGACGTCGGCTCTGTCGCCCGCAGCCGCACGTTCGCCAACAAAATGGGCATGAATCTTGCCATCGTCGACAAGCGCCGCGAAAAGGCCAACCAGTGCGAGGTCATGAACGTCATCGGCGACGTCAAGGGCAAGAAGTGCATCCTCTTCGATGATATGGTCGACACCGCCGGTTCTCTGTGCAACGCGGCTAAGGCCATCGTTGAGATCGGCGGCGCGACCGAGGTCTATGCCTGCGCAACGCACGGCGTCCTCTCCGGCCCCGCCAACGAGCGCATCGCCAACAGCTGCATCAAGGAGCTGACCTTCCTCAACACCATCCCGCCGCTTGAGGGTGCGTGCAGCAAGATCAAGTATCTGGACGTTTCCCCGATCTTTGCCGACGCCATCCAGAGAATCTACGAAGAAAACTCCATGTCCGTTCTGTTCTGATTTTTATGCTGTTTCAAAAGCCAAACTATGACTGGCTGATCGCGGGGCTCGGCAATCCGGGCTCCGAATATGAGAAGACCCGTCACAATACCGGTTTTATGTCCCTTGACCTGCTGGCCGCGCGCCTGCAGGTCAAGGTTTCCAAGGAGCGCTTCAAGGCCCTCACCGCGCAGGCGGACTTTGACGGGCAGCGGCTGCTTCTCATGAAGCCGCAGACCTATATGAACGCCTCCGGTATTGCCATCGAGGCCGCCGCGCACTTTTATAAGATCCCGCCGGAGCGGGTGCTCGTCCTCTTCGACGACATTTCGCTTCCCGTCGGCAAGCTCCGCATCCGCAAAAACGGTTCCGCCGGGGGACACAACGGCCTGAAGTCCATCATTTCCTGCCTCGGCTCCGACCAGTTCCCTCGCGTCAAGATCGGCGTCGGTGCCAAGCCGCACCCGGATTATGATCTGGCCGACTGGGTTTTGTCCACCGTCTCCAAGTCTGAATGGCCCGATTATCAGGAAGCCATGTCCCACGCCGCCGACGCGGCCCTCTGCATCGTCAAAAACGGCTGCGAAAAGGCCGCGGCGGAGTATAACGGGAAGATGTTCTGAGCGCCGCCAAATACGCACGCACCTGCCCGCTCGCTTGCAGGGATCGATGCCCAAGAGCCGCGCAAAGCGCGGTTGCGCCTCGAAACTAGCCTGCGGGCGTCGCATCGACCCGGCAGAACAGAGCGTTTTTTTCGGTAAATCCCGGCGAATTCGTTATATTTTTTTGGGCCGACAGAGTCGTCGGCCCCTACGAGCCGTTTTTGACCCCCGGTCCTCTGTAGGGGCGGACGACTCTGTCCGCCCGCAGACTGCACCGTTTTTTACGGAAATCTGCAGCAAATTCGGAGTTTCCCAACGGGCCGATGTGGGCATCGGCCCCTACAGGGTGCTGTGCAAATTCCCTCCCCATCTCACTTTCAATACCCACACCCCCTACGCATAGGAGACTCTCTCCTATGCGCGTTGCCTGTTGGGCAAAAAACTGTTTTTAGGAGAATCCCATGAACGTTCTGCTTTCGCTTCTGCAAAAGAGCACCGATTATAACCAGCTGCTGAAGGCCGTGGAGGCGAAGCAGGCCGTCGCCGTGTCCGGGCTGAGTCAGGCCCCGCGCAGCCATGTGCTTGCCGCCGCGCACGAGCAGTCCGGCCGGCCCCTTGTCGCCGTGTGCCAGGATGATATGGCCGCGAAGCGGCTGGCCTCCGAGCTGGGAGCATTCTTAGGCGAAGAACCGCCCGTGCTGCCGTCGCGTGAGCTGACGCTGGCCGGCGCCATCGGCGTGTCCCGGCAGTGGGAGCAGCAGCGGCTGCGGCTCTTGTACGCGCTGGCGCAGGGCCGCGTCCCGGTGCTGGTAGCAAGCCTCGATGCGCTGCTGCTGCGCACGATCCCGCGCCAGACGCTCTTTTCCGCGTCCGTGACGCTCCGGGTCGGCGCGGAATACAGCATGCCGGACTTGATCGAACGCCTGACCCGGGCGGGCTATTCCCGCGCAAGTCTGGTCGAGGGCGTGGGGCAGTTCGCGCTGCGCGGCGGCATTCTGGACGTGTATTCGCCTGCGCAGGAAAAGCCGCTGCGCGCGGAGTTTTTCGGCGACGAGCTGGACACCATGGGCTATTTTGACCCCATCACGCAGCGGCGCACGGAAAACGTTGACGAGGCCGTCCTCCTGCCCGTGGCCGAGACGGAGCCGCATCTGCATCCGCAGGGGATATCCGGCCTGTGCGAGGACCTGCGCGCCATTATCGCGCGCCAGCAGCGCCGGAAAACACCCAATCAGGCGCTCATCGAAACGCTGCAGAAGGATTGCGAGGCGCTTGAAAACGAGACGCTGTTCGCCAGCGCCGACCGGTATATGGCGCTGATCTATCCCGAATTCACGACCGCTGCCTCGTATCTTCCGCAGGAGGCCGTCGTCGCTTTCTGCGACCACGGCAATCTTCAGCGTGGGGAAAAGGATCGCGCGGAGGAATTCGGCCTCCTGCTCGATTCGTTCCTGACCTCCGGCACGCTCTTTGGCGAGCTGTGCGATTATTACGCGACGATGGATGATCTGGCTGCGTCGCTGCGCGGCCGGGCGGTTATTTACTGCGACAGCTTTCTGGCTGCGCGGTATCCGGAGGCTTTGCCGCCCAAGCAGCTGCTTTCCTTCACGGCCCGGCAGCTGCCGGGCTATGGCGGAAGTCTGGAAACAGCGGCGGCAGATCTCAAGAATTACGCATCGAACCAGTATGGCTCCATCGTCCTGTGCGGCGGGCAGCGCCGCGGGGAGATCTTAAAGGAACTGCTTGCCAAAAGCGGCCTGAACGCGCTTTTGTCCTTCCCGCTGACGAAGCTCCCGCAGCCGGGACAGATCCTCATTGCGGGCGGCTCGCTCCCGGCGGGGCTTGAATACCCGACGCTCAAATTTGCCATCTTAACAGAGGGGCAGATCGCCGTCCGGCAGGAGCGCAAGCGCGTCCGCGCGCCGAAGAAAGCCACGAACCGCAAAAAACTCGATTCGTTCACCGACCTGACCCCCGGCGATCTTGTGGTTCACGAGCACCACGGCATCGGCCGCTACGTCGGCATGGAGCAGCTGAAGGTCGGCGGCGTGACGAAGGATTACGTCAAGATCGCCTATCAGGGCACGGACTGCCTGTACGTGCCCGCAACGCAGCTCGATCTGGTCAGCAAGTATATCGGCGCCGGTGAGGATACGCCCGTCCGGCTCAACAAGCTCGGCGGCGACCAGTGGCAAAAGACAAAGGCGAAGGCCAAGGCTGCGGCCAAGGATCTGGCCGCGGGCCTCATCAAGCTCTACGCCGAGCGCAAGCGGCTGCCGGGCTTTGCCTTCGCGGCGGATTCGCCGTGGCAGCAGGAATTTGAGGAGAGCTTCGAATACGCCGAAACGGACGATCAGCTGCGCTGCATCGACGAGATCAAGCGCGACATGGAGTCCCCCGCGCCGATGGACCGGCTGCTGTGCGGCGATGTCGGCTTCGGCAAGACGGAGGTCGCGCTGCGCGCGGCCATGAAGTGTATGCTCGATGGCAAGCAGGTCGCGATCTTAGTCCCGACGACTGTTCTGGCCCAGCAGCACTATCTCACGGCCATGCGCCGCTTTGCGACGTTTCCCGTCACCATCGACGTGCTCTCCCGCTTCCGCACGCCTGCGCAGATCAAGAAAACGCTCTTTGACCTGCAGTCCGGCAAGATCGACCTGATCGTCGGCACGCACAAGCTGCTGCAGAAGGATATTCACTTCCACGATCTGGGCCTGCTCATCGTCGACGAGGAGCAGCGCTTCGGCGTGACGCACAAGGAGCGATTGAAGGAACTTTCGCGCGGCGTCGACGTCTTAACACTATCCGCAACGCCCATCCCGCGCACGCTCAATATGGCGCTGTCGGGCCTGCGCGACATGTCCACCATCGAGCAGCCGCCGCAGGACCGCTATCCTGTGCAGACGTTCGTGCTTGAGCATCAGGACGGTATTTTGGACGAAGCCATGCGCCGCGAGCTTGCCCGCGGCGGGCAGGTCTATTATCTGCACAACCGCGTGGAATCCATCGACCAGTGCGCCGCGAAGATCAAGCAGCGCATTCCGGAGGCCGAGATCGCTGTCGCCCACGGCAAAATGAACGAGGAGCAGCTCGGCGACGTGATGCAGTCGATGTCAAACGGCGAAATTCAGATCCTTGTCTGTACGACCATCATCGAAACGGGTATCGATATCCCGAACGTCAACACGCTCATCATCGAGGACGCCGACCGGCTGGGTCTTGCGCAGCTGCACCAGATCCGCGGCCGCGTGGGCCGCTCGAGCCGCCACGCGTATGCGTACCTCACGTTCCGCAAGGGCAAGGTCCTGTCCGAGATCGCGGAAAAGCGGCTCGACACCATCCGCGAGTATGCGGAGTTCGGCTCCGGCTTCAAGATCGCCATGCGCGACCTTGAAATTCGCGGCGCGGGCGATCTGTTGGGTGCGGAGCAGTCCGGCCATATGATGACCGTCGGCTATGATATGTATCTGAAGCTGCTCGAGGACGCCGTGCTCGAAGAACGCGGCGAGGCGGCGCAGAAGGAGCCCGAGTGCACTGCCGATCTTACCGTCACCGCGAATATCAACAAGGACTATGTTTCCTCCGGCGAGCAGCGCATGGATCTCTACCGCCGCATGGCGGCCATCCGCACGCAGGAGGACGCAGACGAGCTGCTCGACGAGATCGTCGACCGTTTCGGCGATCCCCCGAAGGGCGTCATGAACCTCATCGCCATCGCGCTGCTGCGCGCAAGAGCGGCAGCGGCGGGCATCACGGAGATCACGCAGAAGGACGGCGCAATCTTTTTGTCGCTGGCGACGATGGACTTTGCTGCCATCTCCGGCTGCTGCGCAGAGGCGCAGTTCAAGGGCCGCATCTTCTTCTCGGCGGGTAAGGTGCCGATGCTGTCCGTCAAGCTCAAAAAGGGTGAAGACCCCCTAAAGCTCGCGACGCAGCTCGTCGGCGTCTATGCCGCGCTGCGCGCACAGACAGCGGGGACGTAAAAGCCTTCTCTGTACTGTTTTGTAGTCAACAATGCACTTGTCAAAGTAAGAACTCATATTAGAAATCAGCGACTGCGGCACAGCATTTTCTTTTGCTTCTCCAAAAGAAAACGCTGGCAAAAAAACGAGCCCGGGGGGATTTCGATTTCCCCCCGGTCCCCCTTGAACCGACCAAGAAAACCCCTTCGGTTTTCTTGGATTTTTCCCGCGAAGATTGAAACAGCTCAAAATTTCCAGCACTGTCCGTGCAAGCGTTGTAGGGGCGGACGACTCTGTCCGCCCGTCAGAATGCACTGTTTTTTACAGAAATCTTCGGCGAATTCGCCCGCTGCAAATTTCGGAGCACTCTAAAACTTGTAAGAAATTCCCTCCGTCATTTGCTTCGCAAATGCCACCTGCCCTTATCGTGCGGGGCACGACAAGGGCAGGCTTAACCGGCAGCTCGAGACGTACTCCCAAAAATGTTAATAGAAATTTCAGAATTCCGAGGCCCGTTCCTGTCGGGAATGCCGTTGCAAAAAACGGTCGGTTTATGTATAATACAGACACAAAACAGATTATGTCGCCTTGTGGCTTTTGAATAGGAGGGATTCTTATCAGAAAGAAAGGCAGATTTGAAGCCAGCCGTCCCGCGCGCAGGACTGCCGCGGACAGAGCTGCTGCGCCGAAGAAGCAGCCGTCCG
The DNA here is from genome assembly GCA_934668295.1 of uncultured Oscillospiraceae bacterium. Taxonomy (GTDB): domain Bacteria; phylum Bacillota; class Clostridia; order Oscillospirales; family Oscillospiraceae; genus CAG-170. The sequence goes on along the minus strand of CAKUND010000032.1, from coordinate 6,152 downwards.
GCAAGGCCGGGAGGAAGGCCGCAGTCATTGCGGGCTGCGTCGTGCTGCTGGCGGTGCTCGGCGTTTGCACCTATGGCTTTATTTTAAAGGGAAGCGACACCATCTTCCCGAACGTCTATGTCGCGGGCGTGAACGTCGGCGGACTGAAGCGGGACGCGGCGATCAACGCCGTGACGCTTGCTGTTGAACAGGAGACGGCTACCGATACGCTCACCGTCGTCCTGCCCGACCGGACGATCGACTTTACCCCCGAGATTACGAACATCGCCCTCAACCCGGATGAGGCGGCGGACGCCGCGATGCACTACGGCCGCGACGGCGGCCCCATCAAGGCGCTTATCACCTATGAAAAAGCGAAAAAGACCCGGCAGGATATTTCGCTTGAGTCCGGCACGAATCTCGATACCGCGTATATCCGCGACCTCATCGACCAGACCGCCCGCGCCTGCGCGTCGGAAAGGGTCGACCCCACCGTTACGGTCGACGCGGACGCCAAGACCGTCACGGTCGTGACGGGCTCGCCGAAAATTTCGCTCGACGCCGATAAGCTCTATGACGAGGTCGTCGCCCGGTTCAACGCAGGCGACCTGTCCGAGCTGAAATTTGACTACGATACCGAGCCCTGCGCACCGGTCGATCTGCAGCAGTATTACGACCAGTTTGCGACTGAGATGAAGGACGCGTACTATGACGAGGAGAAGAAGGAGCTGGTCGCCGAAAAGGTCGGCTTCGGCTTTGACGTGTCGTATTACACGCAGCAGCTTGCCATGGCTGACCCCGGCACGAAGATCACCATCCAGGCCGAGGAAATGCAGCCGGAGGTCACGCTGGCTGATCTGGAGAAGGAATACTTCTCCGACGTGCTCGGCTCCTGCGACAGCCCGCATACCGCGCAGGCCGGCCGCACCAAGAATCTGGAGCTGGCCTGCAAGGCCATCGACGGCACGATCCTGAATCCCGGCGACGAATTCTCGTTCAACAAGATCGTCGGCGAGCGCACGGCGGATAAGGGCTATCAGGCCGCCATCGTCTACCAGACCGGCGGCAAGAGCGAGGCAGAGGCCGGCGGCGGCGTCTGCCAGGTCGCGTCCACGATCTATACCGCATGCCTCTACGCCGATCTCAAGGTCACAGAGCGCGCCCCGCATATGTTCACCGTCACCTATGTCCAGCTTGGCATGGACGCGACGATCTACTGGGGCAGTCTTGACTATAAGTTTGTCAACAGCACGGATCATCCGCTGCGCATCGACGCCTCTGTCTCCGGCGGCTATGTCCACGTTAAGCTCGTGGGCACCGCGCCGCAGGATAAGGGCTACGATCATATCGTTCTGCGCCACGAGGTCGTTGCGACCATTCAGCCCAAGATGGAGATCGACGGCGACAAGACCATCATCACCGACGCCGGTACCGCCCTCGACGAGAACGGCAACACCGTCAATCTCGTCGTTGACAAAGACGGCAACAAGTATATCAAGGGCGACATGGTGCAGTATTCCTACGTCGGCAAGACCGTCATGGCCTACCGCGATTATGTGGACGCAGGCGGCAATGTCATCAAGACCGAGACGCTGCACAAGGACGCATACCAGGCCCGCAACACGAGCTATAAATGCACCCCGTACGTCGAGCCGGAGGTTCCCGAGGAGCCGGATCCCACTGACCCGGATTACCCCGACTATCCGGATAATCCGGATGAACCGACCGGCCCGACTGAGCCGGACGACCCGATCCACCCGTGGGGGGATTAACCCGCAGAAGCCATCAAAGCCCCCGGCAGCCCGTATGGGCCGCCGGGGGCTTTCTATGCTACAGCCGGACATGGGCGGTGATATTGTTTTCGCCCTCCGCGCGCGCGAAGCCCTGGGATTCGTACAGGCGGATCGCGTGTGCGTTGTCGATATCCACCAGAAGGGACATGCCATTTGGCCGGTTTTCCTGAACAGCCGCCGCCAGGAGTGCGCGGCCAAGGCCGCGCCTGCGGCTATCCGCACGGACAAAGAGGTCATACGGCTCGTTTTCCGTGCTGTTATGGGTCAGATCGATGTAGCCGGAAACCGCGCCGTCCTCAATCGCCAGCAGAACGCGGAAAATTTCCGGCGCGGCCAGGACTCGCTCGCCTGTCCAGTAGCGGTCGCCGGTGTGCAGGGCCAGATACTGCGCCCGGAATTCCGGGCGGTAGGGCACGATGCGCGCATCCGGCACGTACGGGGCATGCTTCCGCAGGACAAGCTTCTGCTGCTCCGGCTCGAATTCCGCGTCCAGCGCCTCGAGCGCCGTCTGCAAAAGCCGGTTGCGCGGGTTATAGACGAAATCTGCCTGATAGCCGGGATAGGCCGATTGCAGGTGCGCAAGCAGCTCGTCATATGCCGCCGCGCTTCTGGAAAGCCCGGCCAGCAGCTCCAGATACCGCTCGTCCTCCGATACCAGCAGCGCAAACACGCCCGTGATCGCTTCGCCTTCAAATGTCCCGAACACGCGCGTATACGGGTTTTCCGGCGCGTCCAGCAGATTCCGTCGCAGCTGCTGCTCCGTCAGCAGCATGGGATCACGGAAGTCAGGGTCGGCATTGCAGGTGCGGATAAAGTCCAGATACGGCGTGAGCGTGTGCAGATCCTTCAGCATATCAGTTCTCCCGGTCAATTTTTCTTATGTATATTGTATGACGTCTTCCGGCGCTTGTCAAACGGCGCCGGAAGCGGTATAATGAATTTCAGACTTTTATCTATCCCCACGGAGGTATTGGCATGTCTCTTGCAGAAAAACGGCTGTTCCTGCTGGATATGGACGGCACGATCTATTTAAGCGAGACCCTTTTCGACGGCACGCTGGACTTTCTGCGCTATGTGCGCGCCATCGGCGGCCAGTATCTGTTTCTGACGAACAATTCCTCGCGCGGGACGGATGCGTATATCGCCAAAATGGCCCGGCTCGGCATCGAGGCCTTTCCCGATGATTTCCTGACCAGCGCGGACGCGGCCATCCGGTATCTGCGCGGCCGGTACCGGCCGGAGACGGTCTACTACGTCTGCGGGACGGAATCGCTCAAAAATCAGCTCCGGCTGGCGGGACTGCAGGTGGCCGAGACGCTGCGGGACGATATTTCCGTCGTGCTGCTGGGGTACGATACGGAATTGACCTATGAGAAGCTGGAAAATTGCTGCATTCTGCTGAACCGGGGCGTCGACTATGTCGCCACGCACCCCGATCTCGTCTGCCCGACCTGGTACGGCAGCGCGCCGGACTGCGGCAGCGTGATCGAAATGCTCCATACCGCGACGGGCCGCCGTCCGAAGGTCATCGGCAAGCCCCAGCCCGAAATGGCGCTGCTGGCGATGGAGCAGACGGGCTTCTCGCCGCGCGAAACGTGCCTCATCGGCGACCGGGTGTATACCGACATCGCCTGCGGCGTGAACGCCGGGATCGACACGATCTTCGTCCTGTCCGGCGAGGGTGTGATGGAGGATATCGAGAAATACGGCGTGCAGCCGACATATTGCATGCAGAATATCCGCGAAGTCCTCAATACATTAGAAAAGGGAGAACCGAAATGAAGCTCAACAACAAGCGCACCATCCTGGTCGGCCTTGCGTTTTTGTCCATCTGCGCGTTCTGGCAGATGTATGACAGCATCGTGCCGCTGATCCTCACGAAGACCTTCCACATGAACGAGACGTTCTCCGGCGCGATCATGGCGGCGGACAACATTCTGGCGCTCTTTCTGCTGCCGTTCTTCGGCTCCGTCTCGGATAAGAGCCATTCGAAGCTCGGCAAGCGCATGCCCTTCATCCTCTTTGGGACCGGCTGCGCCATCATCCTCATGAACATTCTCCCCCTGCTCGACAACAGCTACGCCGCACAGCCCTCCGGCTTCAAGACGGCCTCGTTCGTCATTGTGCTCGGCCTGCTGCTCGTCGCCATGGGAACGTATCGTTCTCCCGCCGTCGCCCTCATGCCCGACGTGACGCCCAAGCCTTTGCGCTCGCGCGCGAACGCGATCATCAATCTGATGGGCGCGGTCGGCGGCATTCTGTATCTCGGCGTTGCGGCGGTGCTCTATCCCAACTCCAAGACCGCAGGCGTGGAGCATGTGAACTATCAGCCGCTGTTCATCGTTGTCTCGGCCATCATGTTTATCGCCGTCGCCGTCCTTTTCCTCACGATCAAGGAGCCGAAGCTCACGGCGGAAAATCAGGCGCTCGAAAAGCAGCACCCCGAATGGAATCTCGCGCAGGACGACGGCAGCGGCCACGAAACGCTCCCGAAGCCCGTCAAAAAGAGCCTTGGCTTCCTGCTGGCCTCTATCTCGCTCTGGTTCATCGGCTATAACGGTGTGACGACGTGGTTCTCGACGTACGTCGACGTCGTCATGGGACAGGGCCTCGGCGGTGCGTCGACCTGCCTGCTCATTGCCACGGCGGGCGCCATTGTCTCGTACATCCCCATCGGCCAGATCGCCTCGAAGATCGGCCGCAAGCGCACGATCCAGTGCGGCATCATCCTGCTTGCCGTCTGCTTTGCAAGCGGCTATGTGCTCACAACAACGTTCTCGTCCATCAACGCCATCATGTTTGTCGTCTTTGCCCTCGTCGGTCTTGCCTGGGCGGCGATCAACGTCAACTCGCTTCCCATGGTCGTCGAGATGTGCAAGGGCTCGGACATCGGCAAATTCACCGGCTATTACTACACGGCCTCCATGGCCGCGCAGGTCGTCACGCCCATCGTCGCCGGTACGCTCATGCGCAAGATCGATTACCGCGTCCTGTTCCCGTATGCCGCGCTGTTTGTTGCGCTGAGCTTCGTGACGATGCTCTTTGTCCACCACGGCGACGCCAAGGCCGAGGCCAAGAAGGGACTCGAGGCGTTTGAGGAGATGGACGACTGAGCGCCGGGGGACGTGCGTCCCGCTTTGGGAGGCTGCTTCCGGATCCATTGTGAAATCATCAGAAGACCAGCAGGGGCCGATGCGCGGCATCGGCCCCTGCCGGAGTGAGATATGCTATGAATGAAGTTTATTTCCCCGCGCTCTTTCCCGGCTTTGAAGCACCGGATGAACTGGCGGAGGCGCTGCCGCGCCTCGCTGTCGTCCATGCCGAGCTGGACCGGGAAACGCGCACCATCCGTCTGGATGCCCAGACAGACAGATATATTGCGGAAAAGCAGATCCAGTCGCTCTGTCAGGCCGTGGAAAAAGCCTATGGTCTGAAGAAGCTGGAGCTTTCGGTGCGTTATCCCGCCGCGGAGCTTCCGAATATGGACTTCCGCGATCTGGCACAGGTGTTTATCCGCGCCTTTTCGCCGTCTGCCGCCATTCTGGCCGGTGCAGGCTATGAGGTCACGGACGAGGCAGTCATTATTCGGCTCAAGGCCAACGGAAAAGACAATATCCTGCAGTACGCGAAGAAGGCCGAGCAGTTTCTGCGCGACCGCTTCGGCGTCTCCAAGCGGATCGAGGTCGAGGCGCACAGCAATTTAGAGGGCCGGGCTCTGTTTGAGGAGACGGCGCGTATCCGCGCCGAGGCGCTCAAAAACGCGCCGGCCGTCACGGCCAGCGCGCCGCAGGGCGGCGCAAAGCCCGCCGGCGGCAGTGCATCCGCGCCGGCGGAGCCCACGGGCGCGCTGTTCTATGGCCGCCCCTTCTCCGGCAAGCCTGTGCGGATGGACGAGCTGAATCTCGACATGTTCCGCGTCATTGTCGAGGGCAAGGTCTTCGCCGTGCAGCATAAGGAGCTCAAAAAGCGCGGAGCGTGGGTCATCTGCTTTGATATGACGGACTATACAAGCTCCGTCCGCATCAATCAGTTCATGGAGGCCGCAAAGGCCAAGCCCATCATCGACAACGTTCAGCCCGGCATGTGGCTGCGCGTGCAGGGCAAGATGAGCTTTGACCGCTATGACAACGAAATGGTGCTCCAGCCGAACGCCATGGAAAAGATCGAAGCGCCCAAGCGCCGCGATACGTATCCCGAAAAGCGCGTCGAGCTGCACCTGCATACGACCATGTCCTCCATGGATGCGCTGACCGATACCGGCGCCGCCGTCAAGCGCGCGGCCAGTTGGGGCCACCGCGCCATTGCCATCACCGACCACGGCGGCGCGCAGTCGTTCCCGGACGCGATGAAGGCCGCGTCCAAGGCCAAGGTCGCGGGGAC
>CAKUND010000031.1 GCA_934668295.1 uncultured Oscillospiraceae bacterium | reverse complement strand
AACGCGTAGGACGGGAAATACCCGGCGGGCATCGTCCAGTGGACATCCTGCAGGCAGCCCTGCGCGTCGTCCGGGACAGTGACGCCGAGATAGTCCTGATATTTCCGGTTCCAGAGCGCCGGGATCTCGTCCACGGTGATCTCGCCGTTCATAAACGCCTTTTCCAGTTCGTAGCGGATCATGATGTGCAGGCAGTAGGTCAGCTCGTCCGCGTCGCAGCGGTTCAGGCCCGGCGCGGCAGCGTTGACAGCCTCGTAAAGCTCGCGCTCCGTTACGTCAGCGAACGTGCCGCCGCTCAGCTCCTGCAGCTTGGGATAGATGAAGTGCACGAATGCCTCGCTGCGGCCGATCAGATTTTCATAGAAGCGGGAAATGCACTCGTGCATGCCGTTCGTCATGGAGTTTGCGGCGTGTTCGCGGTAAAATTCCTCCGGCTCGTTCTGCATGAACAGAGCGTGGCCGCCCTCGTGGAGCGTGGTAAAGATATTGGAGACGAAATTATTTTCATAATAATGCGTCGTGACGCGCACGTCCCTGGGGCCGAAGTTCGTGGTAAACGGATGCTCGGTCGTCATGAGGACGAGCGCGTCCTTATTTGACCCCTCCAGCTCCAGCAGATACCGGGAAAACGCCTCCTGCTGCGAAATAGGGCACGGGCGGGACATGAAATCCGTGCGGATGGGCTTGCCCTCTGCCTGAATGCGCCGCACCAGCGGGACGATCCGCGCGCGCAGCGCGTCAAAGAACGCGTCGAGCTGCTTGATGCTGCCGCCCTTTTCGGTGTCGTCCAGCAGTGCGTCATAATACGTCGGCTTTTTGCTTTCGCGCAGATCGAGCGCCTGATGCGTGTAGGAAATGATCTCGGCCAGCGAATCGCGGAACAGGGAAAAGTCCGCCGCCTGCTTCGCCTCCAGCCATTTGGAATAGGCGCGGTTATAGGCAAGGCTCATCTCATAGTTCAGCTTCGCCGGAATGTTTTTCTCTTTTTCCCACGCCTCATACAGATGCTCAATAACCTTTTTCTGCACCGGCGTCAGCCCCTCGCTGTCCGCATGCAGCTCCGTCACGAGCTGGGCATAGCGTTTGGTGTGCGTGAGCCGGAAATACCGGTCAGATAAGACCGCCATATCGGCGCCCGCCTGCTCCATGCCGTCCTTCGGCGCGCAGCACTGCATGTCAAAATCCAGCTTGCCCACGGCGCGGGAATAAACGCTGGCCTCGTCGAGCAGCTTGCGCAGCCGGTCAAATTTCTGTGTGTTTGTCATAACTTCAGCCTCCTTTTCTGTCATCGTATCACGATTTGTCCGTGTGTGCAAGACACGGGCATTGCGAAACACGGGAAGACTGTGCTATAATCCGAACAGAATATAAAATGAAGGGAGATTTCCATGAAATTTTCTGAAATGCCGTACGCACGGCCCGATCTGAACGAGCTGAAGCAGCAGCTGCAGTCGCTGACCGACCAGCTGAAGGCCGCGCCGGACTACGCCTCCGCGCGCGAGGCGTTCCTTGCCCAGCAGAAGCTCTCGACGCACATCGATACCCTCGCCACGCTCTCGAGCGTCCGCAACTCCATCGACACCCGCGACACGTTCTATGACGCCGAGGAGCAGTTCTGGAACGAAGCCGGGCCGGAGCTGCGCGCCTATGACGACGCCTGGACGGCGGCGATGCTGGAAAGCCCGTTCCGCAAGGCGTTCGCGGCGGAATACGGCGATCTGATGTTCCTCAACGCCGAGATCGCGCGCAAGGCCTTCTCCCCCGCCATTGTTGAGGAGCTGAAGCAGGAAAATCAGCTCGTGCAGGACTATCAGAAGCTGATCGCCAGCGCACAGATCGAGTTTGAGGGCGGCACGTACACCATCTCGCAGCTGTCCCCGTTCAAAAATGACCCCGACGACGCGCGGCGTCTGGCCGCGTGGCAGGCGGAGGGCGGCTGGTACAAGGCGCACCAGCCGGAGCTCGACGAGATCTACGACAAGCTCGTAAAGCTGCGCGACGCGATGGGCCGCAAGCTGGGCTACGACGGCTATACCGAGCTCGGTTATTACCGCATGGGCCGCAACTGCTACACGAAGCAGGACGTGGAAAAATTCCGCGCCGCCGTCGTCAAATACGTTGTCCCCGTGGCCGCGTCCGTCTACGAAGCGCAGGCCAGGCGTCTCGGCAAGACCTATCCCATGAGCTTTGCCGACAACGCGCTCACCTTCCGCAGCGGCAACCCGAAGCCCTGCGGCACCCCGGACGACATTCTCGCGCAGGGCAAGCGGTTTTATGAGGCGCTTAGCCCCGAGACCGGCGAGTTCTTCAACACGATGCTGGATAACGAGCTTCTGGACGTGCTCTCCACCCCCGGCAAGCGCGCAGGCGGCTACTGCACGAGCCTGGGCGAGTACCATGTGCCCTTTATCTTCGCCAACTTCAACGGCACGCAGCACGACGTCGAGGTCGTGACGCATGAGGCGGGGCACGCCTTTGCCGCGTATCTCAACCGCGACCGCGTCCCGACCGAAACGATCTGGCCGAGTCTTGAGGGCTGCGAGGTGCACTCCATGTCCATGGAATTCTTCGCATGGCCGTGGGCCGAGGGCTTCTTCGGAGACGACACCCGCAAGTTCCGCTACAACCATCTGGCCGGCGCGCTGACCTTCATCCCCTACGGCACAATGGTCGACCACTTCCAGCATATCGTCTATGAAAAGCCGGACATGACCCCGGCGGAACGCCACGCGGTGTGGAAAGAGCTTTTGGGCGTGTATATGCCGTGGATGAAGCTCGGCAGCGAGATCCCCTTCTACGGCGACGGCGAAGGCTGGCAGCGGCAGCTGCATATCTATGTGAACCCGTTCTATTACATCGACTACTGCCTCGCGCAGACCGTCGCGCTGCAGTTCTGGGCACGCATTCAGAAGGATCTGCCCGACGCGTGGGCGCACTACATGGCCTACACCCGGCAGGGCGGCAGCCGCGTGTTCACAGAGCTTCTGAAAAACGCGGAGCTGGACAGCCCGTTTGAGGAAAGCTGCCTGCGCGGCGTGTGCGAGGAAGCCAAGGCGTGGCTTGACAGCTATGACCTGACCGGCATCGCATAAGATTTGATTGACATTCCGGAACAAGTACGGTATAGTAATTCCAGAAATATTGTTCGCGGCCACAAGGGCGGAATTGGCGTTCCCAATTCCGCCCTCGGCCTGTCTTCCCTGCAGTTCGGGGAGGGCGAGAAAGAAAGCGAGGCGAGAACTCTGAACCAGAAGGAAAAAAGCTCCAACGGGCGGACGCTTGCGCGGCTGCTGCACGGAAGCTGGCGGTATTTTGCCGCCTGCATCGCCGCAAGCCTGCTCTTTACGCTCTGCGAGCTGATCATTCCGCAGATCATCCGCGTGAGCGTCGACTCTCTGATCGGCCAGGCCCCGGTGAAGTCCGCGGCGGCGCGGCCCATCGTCGAAGCGCTTGGCGGCGCGGCGTATCTGCGGCAGAACCTGTGGGTCCCGGCGGCCTTTATGGCGGGGCTCGGCCTGTTGTCGGCCGTCATGCGCTACTGTGTGAACATTTACAGCTCCAAGGCGGGGGAAACGCTCGTCAAGACGAGCCGGGATCTTTTGTACCACCACATCCAGCACCTGCCGTGGAAATGGCACATGCAGAACCCCACCGGCGATATCATCCAGCGCTGCACCTCGGACGTCGAGCGCATCAAGACCTTCTTTGAAGAGCAGTTCGTCTCCGTGTTCCGCGCCGTGGCGATGATCATGTTTGCGCTCGTGTGCATGGCGCTCATGAACTGGAAGCTGGCGCTCGTGCCGGCGATCATGTTCCCGATCATCATTGTCTATTCCCTGCTGTTCCACAACTCCATCCGTGAGCGCTACACCGCCTGCGACGAATCGGAAGGCGTGCTGTCCACCATTGCGCAGGAAAACCTCACGGGCGTGCGCGTCGTGCGCGCCTTTGGCCGCGAGGAATACGAGCGGCAGCGCTTTGAAAAGCAGAACGAGGACTATACCACGCTCTGGGTGCGCCTGTGCCGCATGCTTTCGGATTTCTGGGCCGTCGGCGACGCGACAGCGTGCATTCAGACGATGCTCGTCGTGCTGATCGGCAGCATTCTGTGCGTGCGCGGCGAGATGACCGAGGGTGAGTTCGTCTCCTTCGCCATCTACAACACCATGAGCATTTCCCCCGTACGCCGTCTGGGCCGCGTGATCTCCGAAATGAGCAAGGCGGGCGTCTCCGTGTCCCGTATCGGTGAGATTCTGGACGCCCCCTGTGAGCAGGACAAGCCGGACGCGAAGAAGCTTCCCATGGACGGCGACATCGTCTTTGACCATGTCTCGTTCCGCTATGCGGCAGGCCCGGACGTACTTTCGGATGTGTCCTTCACCATTCCCGCCGGGTCGAGCTTCGGCATTCTGGGCGGCACCGGCTCCGGCAAGAGCAGTCTGCTGCTGCTTTTGTGCAGGCTCTACGCGCCGTCGGCCGGCCGTGTGACGGTCGGCGGGGAGGACCTTGCCGATATGCCCGCAGCGTGGGTGCGCGATCACGTGGGCGTCGTGCTGCAGGAGCCGTTTCTGTTCTCGCGCACCATTGAAGAAAACATCGGCATCTGCGGTGCGGATCGTGAGACGGTGCGCAGCGCCGCCGCGACGGCCTGCATCGCGTCCGATATCGAGCAGTTTGCAAACGGCTATGACACCATGGTCGGCGAGCGCGGCGTGACGCTCTCAGGCGGCCAGAAGCAGCGCGTAGCCATCGCGCGCATGCTTACAAAAAAAACGCCCGTAATGGTCTTCGACGATTCGCTGTCCGCCGTTGACACGCAGACGGACGAGCACATCCGCGAAGCGCTGAACCGTGATCTTGCCGGGACGACGACGATCATCATCTCCCACCGCATCACGACGCTTATGGACTGCGACAACATTCTGGTGCTGGAGCACGGCAGGGTCCTCCAGCGCGGCACGCCGCAGGAGCTGCTGCAGCAGCCCGGCCTGTTCCGGCAGATCTACGACATGCAGATGTCCATCGGAGAGGAGGAGCCGGCATGAAGCAGGAAAAAGAAAGAAAGGGCTTGCCGTTTTTCGGCATCCCGAAGCTGGCCCCCTATTTAAAGCCCTATAAAATGCTGTTTTTCTGGATGGTCGTGGCCGGTACGATCGGCAGCGGCATGGACGCAGTTATCCCGCTGTTCCAGCAGCACGCCATCGACCACTTCATTGCGGACAAGACCATGCAGGGCGTCGGCGGCTGGCTGGCGCTGTACATTCTGGTCATGATCATCCAGACCGCAACGAACTACATTTCCGCCTACGGCGCGTGCAAGGCCGAGCTCTATATCGGCCGCGATCTGAAACGCGAGACGTTCAACCATCTGCAGACGCTGTCCTTCTCCTATTTCAACCAGAACAGCGTCGGCTATACCCACGCACGCGTCATGTCCGACACGGACCGCATCGCAAGCACGCTGGCCTGGGGTCTGATGGAGGGCGTGTGGTACATCGCGTATCTGCTGCTGGCGATCGTGATGATGTTCCTGCTCAACTGGAAGCTGGCGCTGTGCGTAATGGTCATCGTACCGGTGCTGGTGCTCTCGGGTACGTATTTCCAGAAAAAGCTCGTCTTTTTCCACCGGCGCGTGCGCGAGCAGAACTCGAAGATCACCGGCGCGTTCAACGAGGGCATCACCGGCGCGAAGACGACCAAAACGCTGGTCATCGAGGACAAGGTCGAGCAGGAATTCGACGAGCTGACCGGCGAAATGAAGCGTCTGAGCGTCCGCGCCATGCACTTCCGGGGAATCTTTATGTCTACGACGGCCTTCGCCGCATCCATTGCGCTGGCGATCGTCCTGTGGCGCGGCGGCGTCCTCACAAGAGACGGCGTGATTTTGATCGGTACGCTGTCCGTGTTCATGAACTACGCGCAGGGCATGATGGAGCCGGTGCAGTGGCTCGTGCAGGTCATGTCATCGCTCGTCAACGTGCAGGTCAACGTCGAGCGCGTCACAAGACTTCTGGAAACGGAATCCGACGTCAGCGACACGCCGGAGGTCACGGAAAAATACGGCGACGCGTTCCATCCCAAAAAGGAAAACTGGGAGCCGCTTTACGGCGATATTGAATTTCAGGACGTTACCTTCCGCTATCCCGACGGCAGCGAAAACGTGCTGGAGCACTTTAATCTGAAGGTCCCGCAGGGCACGAACGTCGCCATTGTCGGCGAGACGGGCGCGGGAAAATCCACGCTGGTCAACCTCGTCTGCCGCTTCTTTGAACCGACGCAGGGCCGCATCCTGATCGACGGCCGCGACGCGCGCGAGCGCAGCCAGCTCTGGCTGCACTCGAACATCGGCTACGTGCTGCAGACGCCGCATCTGTTCTCCGGCACAGTCCTGGAAAATCTGCGCTACGGCAGACCCGACGCGACGATGGACGAGATCGAAGCGGCTGTGAAGGCCGTCTCCGCCGACCAGATCATCGCCCGCCTGCCGGACGGCTACAACTCCGACATCGGTGAGGGCGGCAACACGCTCTCCACGGGCGAAAAGCAGCTTTTGTCCTTTGCCCGCGCGCTTCTGGCCGACCCGCGCATTTTCGTGCTCGACGAGGCGACCAGCTCCGTCGACACCGTGACCGAGCGTCTCATTCAGGACGCCATCGAAAAGGTCATGGCGGGCCGCACCTCGTTTATCATCGCGCACCGCCTGTCGACCATCCGCCGCGCGGACGTGATCCTGGTCGTGCATGACGGCAAGATCATCGAAAGCGGCACGCACCGCTCTTTGATGGAGTCCAAGGGCGCGTATTATCAGCTCTACACCCGCCAGTACCGCGAGGAGCAGACCCGCTCCATGATGGAATAACCAAAAAGAAACGGCTCCCCCTGCCGCGCGGTGCGCGGCAGGGGGAGCCGTTTTCTGTCTGCTGCAAGTAGCGTCAGCTGACAAGAGCACACATGGTTTTCCCGGGCCTGAACAGCAGCTGGCTGCGTTATCCTCGTTGATGGGCGATAGCCCATCTGCCTCGTCTGCCTTGCCAGCTGCCGTCCATGCTCCGGGAAAACTCGAAGACCCGCCGGGCACTCCGGCGCGTTTTTCGCAAGGCAGAGGACGCAGGGGCCTGACATCATACCGTCAGGTCTGCCGAGGCCCGTTCCTTTGGGCCGAGGCCAGGCTGTCGCCTGTCAAGGACGATAACGCCGTGAAAGGCGTGCCGGTGCGCCCTGCGGGCATGTGTGCCCTTGTCAACTGACGCTATTTACGTCTCGTCCACATCCAGATCGTCTGCCAGCTTCTGCAGCGGCAGATGGCGCAGGAGCAGACCGACGGGGTTGAGCTCGGACGCCGCCGTTTTCGCGCCCGCCGCCATGAACAGGCGCAGCGTGCTGCCCAGCGCATGGCGCGTGGGCTTGTCCAGCGTCCGGTATTTTTTTAGCATGGCGGCCGCGGTCTTCAGTCCGCCTTCCTTCAGATCGGTCAGCGTATCCGCGTCGGTGCAGGTGAGGATGTCGAACAGCGCGTCGGTAAAGGCTACACGCTGCTCCGGACTCAGGGAGAGGATAAACGTGCGGATCGTCTCGTCGACGAGCTTGCCGCCCTCTGTGAGATCCGGCAGATGCTCAAATTTCTCCCCGCGCACCTGCCACGAAAAGCCGTCGTGCTGCCACAGACCGCTCTGCGTGCTGCGCACGACCTCGTAGCGCTCCTCATGCTCGAGCAGCATCCCGACGACGGACGATTCCGGCAGGATCGTCGTGATCCTGTCCGCAACGCGCTTGTGCTCCGGCAATCCCAGCAGCGATGTGCGGAAGCCGGGGCCGTCGTTATTGTATACGCGCATCAGCTGGTTCTGCACGGCTTCGCCGCAGAACACCGCGCTGTAGACCGCGAGATTGCCGCCCTTGGAATGCCCGCCCACGCGCAGCGGGTGCGACGGAAGCGCCGCTGCTGCCGCAGTCAGATACGCTGCTGCCATCCTCTGCGCCGGGACGACCGGCAAAAACGCCAGATTGAAATCCTCCTTCCAGCCGACGATGGTGTCGTCGGTGCCCCGGAAGGCGACATAGGCCGTCTTATCCGGCAGCAGGATCGTCAGCGCGGAAAACTGCGTCTGCGTCTGCTCGTCGGTGCGGCTGACATAGCCGCAGAGCGTCAGCTCGGAAAAGCGGCGGCTCGCCGCCATTTTGCGCCCGAGCTCCGGGATCTGGCCGGGCACCAACACGCCCATCGTCTCCTGCGGCCGCGCCGCGTCATACCGCTGCATGGCCTCCGGCAGCGGGGCGGGCGCGTCAAAGCCTTCCGGCACGATATCGGAAAAGTCCAGAAAGCACAGCTCCGCCATCAGCAGATTGTCGACCTCGTTGAACCCGCGCTCCGCCAGCGTCAGATCGCCGCGCCAGTCCAGATAATCCAGAATATTTGCCATCGTCATACCTCCGGAATTTCGTGTCTTTATCATACACAAAAGTTATCGGAAAAACAACCAAACCCGGAAGAAGAAAGCCTTAAATTTTTCTGAATTTCTATAGCCTATAAACCTATTGACTTTATGGGGAATATATGCTATGCTCAAGCCATAAGAAACAATTCCCTGCAAAGGAGCTGATATTTGATGCAAGTCTATGCGGACAACGCAGCGACCACCAGAATGCACCAGACGGCCATCGACACGATGACCTATCATCTGAACAACACCTTCGGCAACCCGTCGAGCCTCTACACCATCGGCCAGCAGGCCAAGGAGGTGCTCGAGACAGCGCGGGCCGATATGGCTGCCTGCTTCGGCGCGCAGCCGCGCGAGATCTATTTTACCTCCGGCGGCAGCGAGGCCGACAATCAGGCCATCACCTCCGCCGCCTATCTCGGCGCGCGCAAGGGCAAAAAGCACATCATTTCCACCACGTTTGAGCATCACGCCGTGCTGCACACCCTGAAGCGGCTGGAAAAGCAGGGCTTTGAGGTGACGCTTCTGGACGTACACGAGGACGGCCTTGTCTCCGCGCAGCAGGTCGCGGACGCCATCCGCGACGACACCTGCCTGGTGACCATTATGTTCGCCAACAACGAGATCGGCACCATCCAGCCGATCGCGGAGATCGGCGCGGTGTGCCACGAGCGCGGCGTGCTGTTCCACACCGATGCAGTGCAGGCGGCGGGCCATGTGAAGATCGACGTGAACGCAATGCACATCGATCTGCTGAGCCTGTCCGCGCACAAGTTCCACGGTCCAAAGGGCGTCGGCATGCTCTACGCGCGGCGCGGCATCATCCTCACGAACCTCATTGAGGGCGGCGCGCAGGAGCGCGGCAAGCGCGGCGGCACGGAAAACGTCCCCGGCATCGCGGCCATGGCGGCAGCCTTGACGGAAGCCTGCGCCAACATGGACGAGAACACGAAGAAGGTCACAGCCCTGCGGGACAAGCTCATTGACGGCATTTCCAAGATCCCGCACTGCGCGCTCAACGGCGCGCGCGAGCCGCGTCTGCCCGGCAATGTGAACTTCTGCTTTGAGGGCATTGAGGGCGAAAGTCTTCTTCTGCTGCTCGACGCGAAGGGCATCAGCGCATCGTCCGGCTCTGCCTGCACATCCGGCTCACTCGATCCCAGTCACGTGCTGCTGGCCATCGGCCGGCCGCACGAGGTCGCGCACGGCTCGCTGCGCCTGACCATCTGTGAGGACAACACCGAGGAAGAAATCGACTATATCCTGGCCGAGCTTCCGCCGATCGTGGACTATCTGCGGAACATGTCGCCGGTCTGGAAGGACCTGATGAGCGGCAAGCGGCAGTTCACACTGTAAGGAGGGTTTTATCATGGCACTGTATACTGAAACCGTCATGGATCACTTCATGCACCCGCGCAATGTCGGCGAGATCGCAGACGCGGACGGCGTCGGCGAGGTCGGCAACGCCAAGTGCGGCGATATCATGAAGATGTACCTGAAGATCAGGGACAATAAAATCGAGGATGTGAAGTTTGAGACGTTCGGCTGCGGCAGCGCGATCGCGTCGAGCTCCATCGCGACCGAGATGATCAAGGGCCGGACGCTGGACGATGCACTGGCGCTGACCAATCAGGAGGTCGTCGACGCGCTGGGCGGTCTGCCCGCGCACAAGCTGCACTGCTCCGTTCTGGCCGAGGAGGCCGTTAAATCCGCCATTCAGGACTATTACGAGAAAAACCACATCGAGTATGACCACAGCAAGTTCCCCAAGAAGGAAGACTGCGAGTCCTGCTGCCGGATGGTATAACGCAAAGCATCGGGCGCGGCCAATGGCCGCGCCCGCAGACTGTCAAGACCCGTTCCCGTTTTCATGCCGCAGGCCCGCCCGGATACTCCGGGCGGGCCTCATTTATTTCATATACTTGTCTGCGGTGAAGCCATACGGCAGCATCGCGCCGAGGGACTCGGCGACATAGGTGCCGTCGCTGCGGCCCATGTAGATCATGAAGCTGGGCTCGCAGAATTCCTGCATGACCTGGCGGCAGATGCCGCAGGGCGGGAAAATATCGGCGGCGTCGCCGTCCTTGCCGCCAACGACGGCAATGGCAGAAAACTCCCGCTCACCCTCGGAGACAGCCTTGAAAAAAGCGGTGCGCTCAGCGCAGTTGCTGGGGCCGTAGGCCGCGTTTTCAATGTTGCAGCCGAGATAGACCTTCCCGCTCTTTGTCAGCAGCGCCGCGCCGACCGTAAAGCCGGAATACGGCACATAGGCAAATTTCATCGCAGCAAGCGCCTGCCGGACAAGTTCTTCCGGTGTCATGGACACTCTCCCTTCCTTTTTCTTAAACCAGCTCCGCAGCAAAGCTCCTCCCCGGCGTCTGGTATGGAACGCCAAGCAGCTCCGTCACAGTCGCAGCGATATCGCAGAAGCCTTCGCGCGTGCCGAGATTGACGGGCTTTACTTTTTTGCCGAGCGCGATCATGGGGATATATTCGCGCGTGTGGTCGGTATGCTTCAGGTAGCCGGGGTCACAGCCGTGGTCGGCGGTGATGATGACGCAGTCGTCGCCGCCGAGCTTTGCAAGCAGCGCCGGCAGCCAGGTGTCGAATTCATGCAGCGCCTGCGCGTAGCCGTCCGGATTCCTGCGGTGGCCGTAGAGCATGTCGAAATCGACAAGATTCACGAAGCACAGGCCGGTAAAGTCCCGGTCCGCGATCTGAAGCGTCTTCGCAAGACCGTCGGTATTGCCGGAGGTGTAGGTAAACTCCGTCATGCCGCGTCCGGCGAAGATATCATGGATCTTGCCGACGGCGATCATGTCCTGCCCGGCCTCGACAATGGCGTCGAGCATGGTCTTCGCAGGCGGCTCGAGCGAGAAATCATGGCGGCGGGACGTGCGCGTATACGGCCATTCGCCCTCAAACGGACGGGCAATGACACGGCCCACACCGTATTTGCCGGTCAGAAGCTTCCGCGCGATGCGGCAGTATTCATAAAGCTGCTCGGGCGGTACGACGGCCTCATGCGCCGCGATCTGGAACACGGAATCCGCGGACGTGTAGACGATCAGATCCCCGGTCTGCACATGCTCGCGGCCGTAGTCCTTGATGACCTCGGTGCCGGAATACGGCAGATTGCACAGCACACCGCGCCCCGTCTGTTCGGAAAACGGCTTCAGGATCTCCTCGGGAAAGCCGTGCGGGAACGTCGGCAGCGGCTGCGGCGAGACAAGGCCCGCGATCTCCCAATGGCCGATGGTCGTGTCCTTGCCGCGCGAAAGCTCCTGCAGCCTGGCAAGCGCAGCCTGCGGCTGATCCGTCTTCGGCAGATAGTCGATACCGTCCAGATTGCCGAGCCCCATGGAAATGAGGTTTGGCATGGCGAAGCGCGGAGACTGGCTGCAGGTGTGCAGCGTATTGGCTCCGACGTCGCCAAAATCCGCCGCGTCGGGCTCATAGCCCACGCCGCAGGAATCAAGAACGATCAAAAACACTCGTTTCATCGCTTATTTCTCCAGTTTCACAGCCGTCTCAAGCGCCAGCTTCATCATGTTCGTGAAGCCGTTCTGCCGCTCCTCGGCAGTGCAGTTTTCGCTGCGCAGCAGATGATCGGACACCGTGCAGATGGCAAGCGCACGCTTGCCCGCGCGGGCCGCGTTCATATAGAGGGCTGCGGCCTCCATCTCGACGGCCATGACGCCCATCTTCTGCCACGCCCTGTTGCCGATCCAGCCGCCGGTCATGTCGCCGTCGTCTCCGTAGAAGCGGTCAGAGGACAGGATGTTGCCAACGTGATACGGCAGGCCCAGCTCCTTGGCCGTCTCGACGCAGGTCTCGAGCATATGATAGTCCGCGATGGGCGCGAACGTGCCGGGCAGATGATACTGGCCCGCCCAGTTCGAATCGGTGCAGGCGCCCTGCCCGATGACGATATCGCGCAGGTTGATATTCTCCTGCATCGCGCCGGTGGAGCCGATGCGCATGATGTTTTCCACGCCGAACACGGTATACAGCTCCCAGGAATAGATGCCGATGGACGGCATGCCCATGCCGGAGGCCATGACGGAGATCTTTACGCCGTGATACGTTCCGGTATAGCCGTGGATGCCGCGGACATTATTGACGAGGACTGCGTTTTCCAGAAAGTTTTCCGCAATGAATTTCGACCGCAGCGGATCGCCGGGCATGAGAACAGTCTTGCCGAAGTCGCCGGGCTTGGCATTGATATGCGGAGTCGGATAATTAGCCATGAAAAGTGGCTCCTTTCTATGTGTATGATGGGTGAAAGCGGGATATGCGGGTTTTTCAAATTTGCAGGGCAGTACGAATTCGCCGCGGTCCTGTAGGGGCCGATGCCCACATCGGCCCGTTGGGAAGTTGCGAATTTGCCGAAGATTCCCGTAAAATCAACATATTCTGCGGGCGGACAGAGTCGTCCGCCCCTACGAAGATACGGGGGGAGATTAACGCCTTGTCGTAGGGGCCGACGACTCTGTCGGCCCGATGGGAAGTTACGAATTCGCCGAAGATGGGCATCGGCCCCTACGCTGCTGGTGCGTTACTGCTTCTCCGCCTCCAGCTTCTTGACGATTTTGACCACGCGGCTGGTGCCGAGGCGGGATGCGCCGAGCTCGATGAACTTTTCTGCGTCCTCGAGCGACGAGATGCCGCCCGCGGCCTTGATCTTCACGCCGGGCTTCACATGCTTCGCAAACAGCTCCACATCGTGGAACGTGGCGCCGCCGGTGGAGAAGCCGGTGGAGGTCTTGATATAGTCCGCTCCCGAATCGGAGACGATCTCACACATCTTGATCTTCTCGTCGTCCGTCAGCAGGCACGTCTCGATAATGACCTTCAGGAGCTTACCCTCGCAATGCTGCTTGACGGCCTTGATTTCTTCGAGCAGATCGTTCCAGCGCTGATCCTTGACCCAGCCGATGTTGATGACCATGTCGACCTCGTCCGCGCCGTTCTGAACCGCGTCGAGTGCTTCGAGGCACTTGGCCTTTGTCGTGTCGTAGCCGTTCGGGAAGCCGATGACGGTGCAGATGGGCAGCTTGTCCCCGACGTAGTCCTTTGCCTGCTTTACATAGGAAGCGGGAATGCAGACGGACGCGGTATGATACTTCATGCCGTCGTCGCAGATGGCCTTGATCTCGGCCCAGGTCGCCGTCTGGGCGAGCAGGGTGTGGTCGACTTTACTGAGGATCTCGTTCAGTTCCATGGAGAAGTTCCACCTTTCTGTGTTCATTGATATAATCCTGATAGCACTTATGGCACATGGCGATATAGCTGTCGTTGCCGCCCAGGAAAACCTGATCGCCCTCGGTGACGACATAGCCGTCGGGGCTGATGCGGGCGTTCGTGGTCGCCTTGCGGCCGCAGTCGCAGATCGTCTTGATCTCGGTGATGGAGTCCGCCAGCTCAAACAGCCTTCGGCTGCCGGGGAACAGCTTTGTCTGGAAATCCGTCCGCAGCCCGAAGCACAGAACAGGCAGATTCTCGCGGTCGACAAGCTCCCGCAGCTGGTCGATCTGCTCACCGGTCAGGAACTGACATTCATCGACGATGATCACGTCCGCCCTGCCGTGTGCCGCATACCGCTCCCGCAGATCGCACTCCGGGCCGATCGCCTCGCACTGCGCCGTCAGACCGATGCGTGAGCGCAGGGTAAATTCTCCGTCGCGCCGGTCGGCGGCCGGCTTGATCAGCCAGACGCGCATGCCGCGCTCCTCATAATTATACTTGGTAATGAGCGCCGTTGCCGTCTTGCTCGAGCCCATTGCGCCGTATTTAAAGTACAGCTTCGCCATATCCTCATCCCTTCTTTTATGGGGTATT
Organism: uncultured Oscillospiraceae bacterium; assembly: GCA_934668295.1. GTDB lineage: Bacteria > Bacillota > Clostridia > Oscillospirales > Oscillospiraceae > CAG-170. Next base: position 1,664 of record CAKUND010000031.1, on the reverse strand, counting down.
GGTTATTATACCAAATCTTTTTCCCATTTGGAAGGGGCATTTTGCGTTTTTCGCCGGAATCTCTGCGGAGCAGTACTGTCCCCCTTTATCATTTTTTACTCATATTTTATCATATTGTCAGTTTTTGTGCAAAAAATGTGCTTTTGCCTTGCGCTTTTATTCTCTGCGTGCTATACTTCCACTGAAATCTTGGATACAGGAGGGTTTCTTATGTCCATTCTTCTGACCGGCGGCGCCGGGTTCATCGGCAGCCACACCGCCGTTTCCCTGCTGAACGCAGGACAGGATATTGTCATCGTCGATAATCTGTACAACAGCTCTCCGAAGGTCATTGACCGCATCGAGCAGATCACCGGCAAGCGTCCGGCCTTTGTCGAGGCAGACTGCTGCGACCGTGCTGCGATGGACAAGCTCTTTTCCAGCTATGACATCACCGGTGTCATCCACTTTGCCGGGCTCAAGGCCGTCGGCGAGTCCGTCGAAAAGCCGCTGCTCTACTACCGCAACAACCTGGACTCTACGCTGACTGTTCTCGAGGTCATGCGCGAGCATAACTGCCATCAGTTTGTCTTCTCGTCCTCCGCTACGGTCTACGGCGACCAGCCTGCTCCGCTGTACGAAACAGCGCAGACCGGCGGCTGCTCCAATCCCTACGGCTGGACGAAGTTCATGATCGAGGAAATTCTGAAATCCGCCTGCAAGGCAGATCCGTCGCTCTCCGTTGTGCTGCTCCGCTACTTTAACCCCATCGGCGCGCACGAATCCGGTCTGATCGGTGAAAACCCGAACGGCATTCCGAACAACCTGATGCCGTACATCACGCAGGTCGCCATCGGCCGACGCGAAAAGCTGACCGTCTTCGGTAACGACTACGATACCCCGGATGGAACCGGCGTACGCGATTACATCCACGTCGTTGATCTGGCCGAGGGCCATCTGTGCGCGATCCAATACGCCGAAACGCATACCGGCTGCGAGATCTTCAATCTCGGCACTGGCCACGGCGTCAGCGTTCTGGAGATGGTGCATACGTTCTCCGCGGTCAACAGCGTTCCCGTTCCTTACGTGATCGGCCCGCGCCGCGCCGGCGATCTGGCGACGGTCTACGCAGATCCGTCCAAGGCGAAGCAGGTCCTTGGCTGGGAAGCGAAAAAGACGCTCGCCGACATGTGCCGCGACAGCTGGAACTGGCAAAGCAAAAACCCGACCGGGTATTAAGCTAACAAGCAAGGCATGGGCTTCGTCCTTTGCCTTGCTTGTGCGTATAACATAAAAAAGCAGTCCGCGTTTGCGGACTGCTTTTTCTGATGTCGGCATTCCCTATTTTCCCGGCCAGTCGCCCGGCAAGTATTTTCGGCGATCGTGAGCTTAACTTCTGTGTTCGGTATGGGAACAGGTGGACCCTCACGCCAATCAACACCGACTAAAAAAGAAACCTGATCGAAATCAGGTTTCTTTTTGTGTTGGCACTACCTATTTTCCCGGTCAGTCACCCGACAAGTATCTTCGGCGCATGTGAGCTTAACTTCTGTGTTCGGTATGGGAACAGGTGGACCCTCACACCAATCAGCACCAACTATTCAGGTTGCACCCTGAAAACCGAACACCATGGAACTTTGCAAATCGGAAAGCACTTTACAGAGCCTGCTTCTACCAATGTAGGA
>CAKUND010000030.1 GCA_934668295.1 uncultured Oscillospiraceae bacterium | reverse complement strand
GACCGCCGCATGACGGCCGGCGAGACCTATCAGTCCTGCCTGAAGGAGATCGAGGATCTGCCCGCCTGCAAGAAGTATGCCAAGGACGTCAAGGTTTCCATGTACATGTACGACCGTCCCGCGTGGACCGGCCACGTCTATGAGACCGAGTGCTTCTTCCCGACCTGGATCAACAAGGAATCCGCACCGCACGTGCAGGCACTTGTCGATGCGCACCATGCCCTGTGGGGCGAGAACCGCCTGTGGGCCGACGAGACTGCCAAGGCCAAGCGCGAAGGCCGTCCGCTGACCGACAAGTGGACCTTCTCCACCAACGGCGTTTCCATCCAGGGCCGCTACGGCATCCCCTGCGTTGGCTTCGGCCCCGGCGCCGAGTCTCAGGCACATGCCCCCAACGAGATCACCTGGAAGCAGGATCTGGTCGTCTGCGCTGCGCTGTACGCCGCTGTTCCCATGCTCTATAAGCCTGAGAACAAGGACGGCTCCGCCACCTCCTTCCGTCAGGAGCTCACCGGCAACGACATCAAGTAAAAATCCAGTGCTGTAGGGGCGGACGACTCTGTCCGCCCGGCACATCAGAAAGAAACACTTATACGACATATATTTTAAGGAGAAAGAACATGAGCAAAACTGTTGAACTGGCAAGACATCTTGAGAAGCTCCACATCAACAATATGTATAAGACCGATTTCTACTGGACCTGGGACAAGACCGACGACGAGATCGACGCTGTTTTTACCGTAGCCGACGCTCTGCGCGATCTGCGTGAGCGCAACAAGTCCACGAAGATCTTCAACTCCGGTCTGGGCATCTCCCTGTTCCGTGACAACTCCACCCGTACCCGCTTCTCCTTCGCCTCCGCCTGCAACTTCCTCGGCCTCGAGGAGCAGGTCCTCGACGAGAAGAAGTCCCAGATCGCCCATGGCGAGACGGTCCGCGAGACGGCCAACATGGTCTCCTTCATGGCTGACGTCATCGGCATCCGCGACGACATGTACATCCATCAGGGCCACGAGTACCAGAAGACGTTCATGGACGCTCTGGAGGAAGGCTACCGCGACGGCATTCTCGAGCAGAGACCGACCCTCGTCAACCTGCAGTGCGACGTCGACCATCCGACGCAGTGCATGGCCGACATGCTGCATGTCATCCACTACTTCGGCGGCGTTGAGAACCTGAAGGGCAAGAAGGTCGCCATGACCTGGGCCTACAGCCCTAGCTACGGCAAGCCGCTGTCCGTCCCGCAGGGCGTTATCGGCCTGTTCACCCGCTTCGGCATGGACGTCACGCTGGCCCATCCGGAAGGATACGACGTGTTCCCCGAGGTCGAGGAGATCGCCCGCAAGAACTGCGAGAAGTACGGCTCCAAGTTCCACAAGACCAACTCCATGGCCGAAGCTTTCAAGGACGCCGATATTGTCTATCCGAAGTCCTGGGCTCCGTTCAAAGCGATGGAAAAGCGCTCTGAGCTGTATGTCAAGGGCGACCAGAAGGGCATCGACGAGCTCGAGAAGGAGCTGCTGGCGCAGAACGCCGAGCATAAGGACTGGACCTGCTCCGAGGAAATGATGAAGCTGACGAAAGACGGCAAGGCTCTGTACCTGCACTGCCTGCCCGCCGATATCTCCGGCCTGTCCTGCCCCGAGGGCGAAGTCGACAACTCCGTGTTCGACCGCTATCTGGTGCCTCTGTACAAGCAGGCTTCCTACAAGCCGTACATCATCGCCGCTATGATCTTCCTGGCTCAGGTCAAGGATCCGGTCAAGGCGCTGATGGATCTCGACGCCGCTGACAACAAGCGCAAGATGTTCTAATTCGCTTCTGACTACACAAATAAGCATATGGCAGGAGCGCCGCTCCTGCCATATGCAGTATCAAGAGGAATTATAAAATGGCTAAAAGAATTGTGATCGCTCTGGGCGGCAACGCTCTGGGCAAAAATCTCGAAGAACAGATGCAGGCCGTCAAGACGACGGCCAGCGCCATCGCAGACCTGATCGAAGACGGCCACGAGGTCGTCATTGCCCATGGCAACGGCCCGCAGGTCGGCATGATCCAGAATGCCTTCGCCGCCTTCCACAAGCAGCAGGCCAAGAGCGACATCATGCCCCTTTCCATGTGCGTGGCCATGAGCCAGGGCTACATCGGCTACGATCTGCAGAACATGATCGGCGAGGAGCTCGACCGCCGCGGCCTCGGCATCCACTGCGCGACTGTTCTGACGCAGGTCGCCGTCGACCCGGCTGACCCCGCGTTCCAGCATCCGACCAAGCCCATCGGCGCGTTTATGACCGAAGAAGAAGCCAAGAAGCTCGCCGCGGAAAAGGGTATCGACGTTGCCGAGGACGCAGGCCGCGGCTGGCGTCAGGTCGTTGCGAGCCCGCGCCCGAAGGAGATCGTCGAGATCGCCACGGTCAAGGCGCTCATGAACGCGAAGCACGCCGTTATCGCTGCCGGCGGCGGCGGTATCCCGGTCGTGTGGGAGGACAAATATCACCTCAAGGGCGTGCCCGCCGTCATCGACAAGGACTTCGCCTCTGAGTGCATGGCCGAGCAGCTTGATGCCGATATGCTCATCATCCTGACGGCTGTCGAGAAGGTCGCCATCAACTTCGGCAAGCCCGACCAGAAGAATCTGGACGAGCTGACCCCGGAGGAGGCCCGCAAGTACATGGCCGAAGGCCAGTTCGCCCCCGGCTCCATGCTGCCGAAGGTCGAAGCGGCTGTCAAGTTCGCCGAGTCCAAGCCCGGCCGCACCGCCCTCATCACCCTCCTGGAAAAAGCCAAGGACGGCATCGAAGGCAAAACCGGCACCGCGATCCATCTGTAAGATACCCGCAAAGCGCCCTTCTTCCGAAGGGCGCTTTGCTATACGGAAAAGGGAAGGCCCGCGGGCCTTCCCTTTTTTATCCGTTTTTCGGTTCTGCCGGCTTCGCCTTGACGCGGGCGGGCCTGCGGCGGCGGGCGCGGCGCGGACGGGGCTTCTGGCTGAGCGCGGCATAGCTCTTTGTGACCTGCTCGGTCGGCTCGTAAACCAGACGGCTGACGCGCAGCGCGCCATCCTCATGCACCAGGCGGACGCGGATGTAAAATTCACCGTCTGTCTCGCATTTTGCGCGGGACAGATACCGCCGCCCCTGCTGCGTGTACCATTTTCCTGCCGTCATCTGCCCGCCGCAGACAGGGCAGCGGTTTTCCGTGCCGCTCATCGCGCCGAGCGCGGCGGTCTTGTCAGCGTAGCCGTGGAACACGGCCCGCTGCACGCAGCCGGGCAGCTCCGCGCCATGGAAGCCGTTTTCGTGCGCCTGCACGGCAGCCTCATACGCGGCGATGCCCTCCGCAAGCCGCAGCTGCCGGCAGACGAGCGCTGTGTGATACGCGTCGCCCAGCGCGTCGTGCGCGGCACGGGTGGGCGCGATGTCCATCATCTGCATGGCCGTCGACAGCGCCTTCTGCGCGCCGGAGCCGTCGGTCTGCGCGTTGAAGATCAGCTGAGCGTTGTACCAGCGCGCCGTCCATCCGCTCGCCAATCCGAACACCGCGAGATTTTCCCGCAGGATCGTGATATCGTCAAAGCCCCACGTCAAAAACACGCAGTCCTCGCCGCACCAGGCTTCAAACTGCGCGGCGGCCTCCGGGAAGCTCACGCCCTTTTCGCGCAGCAGACTGTCGCGGATACCGGTCAGCGAGGCGACCTTGCGGTTCATTTTCTTAAAATATTTGGGCCGGATGAGGATCTGGAACTCGTCCGCGACCTGCTGCTCCTGCGTCATGCGCACAGCGCCGATCTGCACGATCTCGCCGCGCATCGGCGACGGCAGCGCCTTTTTCGCGCTGTATGACCCCGGCCACGGCTGGTTCCACTCCATATCCAGAATAATATACTGCATAGCGTCAAACTCCTTCATGTCTAACAGCTATGGTATCACAAACTCGGCAGACTGTAAACAATAAAACCGCGTCTGCATAGAATATGCCAGTCAAGCAAGTAACCGATGATTCAATCGGCAAGCGTTCTCAGCGAGAGATTTTGGCCCGAATGAAAGTTTGGAAACGCAGGAATACTTTGTGTATTTCAAGGTTTTCAAACTGCACAGTCGGGCCAAAAGATCCGCTGAGAACCGCAGACGATTGGATCGTCGGTTACGCAGGAAGGCAGGAGCAGACATATGCCATTTTTATTCTTGAGTCCGTCTACGCAGTATTTCAATCCCTACATCACGACCGGCGACGAGCGCTATTGGATGAACGCGCTCGCCGATGAAATGATGCCATATCTGCACGCGAGCGGCATCACCGTCACGCGCAACGACCCGGACGGCAGCGCTGCGCAGTCCATCCGTGATTCCAACGCGTCCCGGCAGGATTTCCATCTGGCGCTGCACTCCAACGCCGCGCCGCAGGCGCTGTCCGGGCGGCTGCGCGGCGTGGACATTTATTATTATCCGACGAGCGAGGCCGGACTTCGCATGGCGAACATTCTCGTCGACAACATCAAGCCCATCTACCCGCTCCCCGACCGGGTGCAGGCGCGCTCGTCCACGATCATCGGCGAGCTGCGCCGGACGCGGGCCCCGGCCGTGCTGGCTGAGCTCGGATACCACGACAATACAGAGGACGCGAACTGGCTGACGGGCAATCTGGATGAGATCGCGCGGGTGCTGGCCCTCGGTGTGACAGAGTATTTCGGCGTCCCGTTCCTGACGCCGGGCGACGAATTTGACGCAGAGGCCGCGGGTGAGAACGGGTATATGGCGCTGCGCTCGTACCCGCAGACGGACGCGGAGGTTCTGGCGCAGGTGCCGAACGGAACAGCCGTTACGGTGCTCGGGGACTTTGACGGCTGGTACACCGTCCGCGCGGGCGATCTGTACGGCTTTGCCTCCATCGCCGAGGTCCAGCTTGGCGTCATGCCGCTGAAGCAATAAAAAAACGGCCCATGGATGCGTCTGCATCCATGGGCCGCTGTCTCTTTATTTGCTGTATGCCCGCAAGACCGCTTCGCGGTCCGCAATTTCGCCAATGGGGCGCAGTGGCTTCGGTGCGCCGTCAAACGAGCCGATGTGCCTTTCAAACCAGACCACATCACGCCAGCAGCCGTTTTTGTAGCCGGTGTTGTGATACGTTCCGAGCAGTCCGAAGCCCAGCTTCCGGTGCAGGGCGGCGCTCGCGTCGTTCGGCATGGTCACGACGCCGTAGGCTGTGCGGACGCCCTGCTTCTGCAGCAGCTCCAGAAGCGCCCGGTAGAGCCTCGTGCCGAGGCCCTTTCCGGCCGCGTCTCTGGAAACGTAGACGGAAAGCTCTGCGTTCCAGTCATACGCTGCGCGCTCCTGCGCGCGGTGGGCATAGGCGTAAGCGAGAATTTTTCCGTCCTCCTCCGCGACCAGCCACGGATAGACCGCGCCGTAGCAGCGGATGCGTCCGGCAAACTCGTCTTCAGACGGCAGAGCTGTCTCGAACGTGATGGAGGTATCGATATACTGTGCATAAATGGCGAGACAGGCGGATGTGTCGTGCTCGCCTGCAAACCGAAGAACCAATTTGCTGCCTCCCTTACGGAACCACAATGTCGATCGCGCGGTGCTTGTTGTGGATCTCGACCTCGGTGACGCTGCCGCCGAATTCGCCGTCGACCGTCCAGGAGACCGGTTCGTCGAACTCAAAGCGCAGCGCGCCGGTCTGCGCGGAGATAAACGAATCGTTGTCGAAGTCCATGCGCAGCGCGCGTGTTGCGGCCAGATTGAACTCCGCGAGATTTTTCGTCGCGCGCACAAGGATCATCTCATACAGACCGTCGTTGAGCGAAATGCCGAGATCCTTCGTGGCCTTGAAGCCGCCGACGGAGGTCGTGCTGGTCACAAGGCCGACGAGCACGTCGGCCTCCTCCTTCCGGTCTTCATAATAGACGCGCACATGCGTGGGCTTCAGCCGCCCGAGCGCGCCTGCGCCGTTCATGATATACGCAAGCCGGCCCCAGATGCGCTTGTCCTCCTGCGGCGTCTCATACGGCACGTCCGTAAAGATGCCGAAGGCGGCGACATAGGTAAAGAACCGGTCCGGCCCGAACGAGCCGATATCCAGCGGATAGCGCCTTCCCGCTGCGATCTCCTGCGCAGCGCGGACCGGGTCTTTGGAAAGGCCCAGCGTGGAGGCCACGTCGTTGACCGTGCCGCCGGGGATATAGCCCAGCGGGGGCCGCTTTTCATACGGCAGCGCCATGAGGCCGGAGACGGCCTCGTTGAGCGTCCCGTCGCCGCCGGTGCAGACGAGCAGATCATACTGCGGCCCGCGCTCGGCGATCTGCCGGGTGATGTCGCGCGGGCCGGACGTCATGTGGACCGTGGGCGCATAGCCGGCCCTGCAGAAGATCTGCAGCACGTCCATGAGTGAGTTTCGGATCTCGGCGTGGCCCGCGTTCGGGTTGATGAAAAACAGTAAGCGTTTCATGCGTGGGGTTCCTCCGGGGCGGCTGTCAGTCCTGCTGCATGACGTCGACAATGGCTGCGTTCTGCTCGGTATCCTCGACCGTAAATTCTGCGCTGATCTCCTGCAGGACGCTCACGGAGAGCTCGTTCAGATAGTCGTTTTCCGCGCACGCATACCAGTACGCATGCTCCCCCGTGGAGACGAAGTACATGATATGATAGCCGTATTCGGTCTTGACGATGCCGGTGTCGCCAGGCTTGCGGGACGCGTCAAAGCACCACGCGTCAAACGCGTCGACCATCTGGCCGGGATAAATGTCCTCATAGAGTCCGCCGTTCGTTGCGCTGCCGGAGTCGGTGGAGTTCTCCGCGGCCATATACGCGAAGGAATCCTCGGTGTGCTCGCCGTTTTTCCATTCGGTCAGCAGCTCGTTTGCCTTCTTTTCGGCCTCGGCCCATGCTTCGTCGGTGTAGGTGCCGTCGTCGTTCTTGCCCTCCGGCTGGATGAGGATATGACGCACGTTCACCATCTTCACGTCGGACTTCTCAATGCCGCTGCTGGCGTAGCTCTCCGCGTTGTCGTCAAAATACTTGCTGATATCGTCTTCCGTATAGACCTTCTCGTCCACGCAGGCCTGCAGATAAGCCGAGGCGGTGACCTGCCGTTCGACAAAATCGCGGTAGTCCGTCAGCGTGGCCGACGGGCCGTAGGCAGTCTGGAGATACTCGTCCGCGCTGCCGAAGCCAGAGTTCGCCGCAGCCAGCGTGATCTGATTGCCGAGACCGTCGAGATAGTCCTGATCCTCCTGGCTCAGCTGGAAGCCGTTGATCCGGGCAGCCTGCCAGACGGCAGAGACGTTTTCATAGTTCAGGATGGCGGCCTGCAGGAAATACTGCTGCCAGGTGAGCGTGTCGTCGAACATGCACATCTGCTGATCAAACGGCGTGCTGGCGTCGATGAAATACGAGGCGTAGCTGCCGTAGTTGTTCATGAGCGTATAATACTGCTGCCAGTAGTAATACGGAAGCTCGCGATTTGTCAGATGGTCGTCGCCGCATACGGCGATCTCGCGATTCAGAACGTCCTCGGTCAGCGCGTCCGCCTCTACGGTGTAGCTCACACCGTTGCCCGCGGGCTCCGTTTCTTCGCCGTCCGTCTCCCCACCGGTCTGGGTGTCATCCTGCGCGGGAGTCTGATCGTCCGGCTGGGTGCTGTCAGTGCCGTCAGGCGTGTCGGCAGGCTCGGAGATCGTCGCATCGCCGGGCTGCTCCGCATCCGGGCTGACCGTTTTCGGCTTCAGCGTGAGGATCAGCACAAGCGCTGCGGCGATCACAACGGCTGCGCCGCCGATGATCCACGGCAGGGGGGATTTTTTCTTCTCCGGCTTTTTCGCGTTCAGCGCCTCCTGCGCTTCGGCGTCTTCGCCGGTGATGGTAAAGGAAAGTTCCTCGCCGGTCTGCATGTCGGTCTGCTCCGGCGTCAGGTTGGTCTTATCGTCCATGTGTGTCATTGCCTCTCATTTCATTGGTGTTCCCTAAGCATACCACATGCAGGCGCGGTTTGCAATCATGGCGGCGCGGTTCAGTTTTAAACATTTTTTGAATTTCTGCAGGGGTTTTTCTTGACAAGGGGACGATAAATGAGTACACTGTACCTGATATATGCGATGAAAAGGACAAGTACGGAGCTTTGACGCGCAAAGAGAGCTGCCGGTCGGTGTAAGGCAGCGGCAAAAGCCCCCGAAGATCCCCTTGGAGCAGCCGGGCTGAACAGCGGCGTTTTGCCGGAGTAAGCCCGGACGGGACTTCCCGTTACAGAAGACGAGTGTCCGCGTATGCTGTTGCTGCGCGGGAATTCAGGTGGTACCGCGGTAATTTATCGCCCTGAGCTTTGGCTCGGGGCGCTTTGTTTTTGCAGGAGGAATTATGGAATACAAACAGACACTCAACATGAACAAGTCGGGCTTCCCGATGCGCGGCGGTCTTCCGATGCGCGAGCCGGATATGCTGAAACACTGGCAGGAGCTCGACCTCTACAACGAACTGCTCAAAAAGAACGAGGGCAAGCCTCTCTTTGCCCTGCATGACGGCCCTCCGTTCTCCAACGGCGCGCTGCACATGGGCCACGCGCTCAACAAGTGCATCAAGGACTTTATGATCCGCTCGGCGGCCATGCGCGGGTACTATACCCCGTACATCCCCGGCTGGGACAACCACGGTATGCCCATCGAGTCCGCCATCATCAAGCAGAACAAGCTCAACCACAAGGCCATGCCCATCCCGGAGTTCCGCTCCGCCTGCCATGACTTTGCGCAGCACTATATCGACGTGCAGATGGAGGGCTTCAAGCGCCTCGGCGTCGTGGCCGACTGGGAGCATCCGTACAAGACCATGGCTCCGAGCTTTGAGGCCGAGGAGGTCAAGGTCTTCGGAGCGATGTACAAAAAGGGCTACATCTACAAGGGACTGAAGCCCGTCTACTGGTGCTATCACGACGAGACGGCGCTGGCCGAGGCCGAGATCGAATATCAGGACGATCCCTGCACCACCGTCTATGTCAAGTTCCCTCTGCACGACGATCAGGGCAAGCTCACGGACGAGGAGAAGAAGAACCTCTCGTTCGTCATCTGGACGACCACGATCTGGACGCTGCCCGGCAACCTCGCCATCGCGCTGAATCCGGTCGAGAGCTACGTCATCGTCCGCAACAATCAGAACGGCGAGCAGTATCTCGTCGCCGAAGCGCTCATGGAGAAGGTTATGAAGGTCGGCGGCGTGGAGGACTATACCGTTGTCTCCCGCCACGAGGGCGCGTTCTTTGAAAATATGCTGGCCGATCATCCGTTCCTGCCGAAGACCTCCCGCCTTGTCCTGGCCGACTATGTCACCATGGATTCCGGCACGGGCTGCGTCCACACCGCCCCGGGCTTCGGTGCGGACGACTATCAGACCTGCCGCCGCTACGGCATGGATATGGTCGTTCCCGTAAACGATCAGGGCCGTCACACCGACTACGCGGGCAAATACGCTGGCATGCTGGTCGAGGAATCCAACCCCGTGATCCTGAAGGACATGCAGGAGAGCGGCGCGCTGTTCGCCTCCGAGCAGATCGTCCACTCCTATCCGCACTGCTGGCGCTGCAAGAAGCCCATTATCTTCCGTGCGACCCCGCAGTGGTTCTGCTCTGTCGACTCGTTCAAGGATGCGGCCTGCGCCGCGTGCGACGACGTGCGCTGGCTGCCCGCGTGGGGCATTGACCGCATGAAGGCCATGATCCGCGAGCGCGCCGACTGGTGCATCTCCCGTCAGCGCCGCTGGGGCCTGCCGATCCCCGTGTTCTACTGCAAGGACTGCGGCAAGCCCATCTGCACAGACGAGACCATCGCCAAGATCTCGAAGCTGTTCGGTGAATTCGGCTCAAACGTCTGGTTCGAGAAGGAAGCGGACGAGCTCGTTCCCGAGGGCTTTACCTGCCCGCACTGCGGCGGAACGCACTTTGAAAAGGAAACGGATACGCTCGACGGCTGGTTTGACTCCGGCTCGACGCACTTTGCCTCCATGCAGAAGGATCAGGGCTTCTGGCCCGCGACCGTCTATCTTGAGGGCCTCGATCAGTACCGCGGCTGGTTCCAGTCGAGCCTGCTGACCGCAGTCGGCGCACTGGGCAAGGGTGCTCCGTTCAAAGAGTGCGTCACCCACGGCTGGACGGTCGACGGCGAGGGCAAGGCCATGCACAAGTCCCTCGGCAACGGCGTCGATCCCGCGGACGTGTTCAAGAAATACGGCGCGGATATCTGCCGCCTGTGGGCAGGCTCGGCGGACTATCACGTCGACGTGCGCTGCTCCGATGCCATCTTCAAGCAGCTGAGCCAGAACTATCTCAAGTTCCGCAACACGGCAAAGTTCTGCCTCGACAATCTGACTGATTTTGACCCCAATCAGCTGACGGCGCCCGCCGACATGGAGGCGCTCGACCGCTGGGCGATCACGAAGCTCAATGAGCTGCTGGTCAAGTGTGAGGCGGCGTATCAGAATTATGAATTCCTGACCGTCTCCCACGCCGTCAACGACTTCTGCGTCGTGACGCTCTCGAGCCTTTATCTCGATATCATCAAGGACCGCCTGTACTGCGACGGCGCGGATTCCGCCGCCCGCCGCTCGGCGCAGAGCGCGCTGTGGATCATCCTCGACGCCATGACGAAGGTCTTCGCGCCGATCCTCGCGTTCACCTGTGACGAGATCTGGCTCCAGATGCCGCACCGCGACGGCGACGACGGCCGCAACGTACTGCTGAACCAGATGTCGAAGCCGTATGCGGACTACGCGCTGCCAGAGACCGAAATGGCCGTCTGGGAGACCGCGCTGCGCGTCCGCTCGGATGTCAACGGCGTGCTGGAGACCGCCCGCGCCGACAAGCGCATCGGCAAGAGCCTCGAAGCGCATGTAGCGCTGTTCGCGGCCGATGAGGCTGCGAAGACCGCGCTGGATACGATCAAGTCCGTCGATCTGCCGGAGATCTTCATCGTCTCCAACGTCAGCACGAACGAGGCTGCCCCCGCAGAGGGCGCCGTCACCGGCCAGGGCGTAAACTTCCCCGGTCTGACCGTCGCTGTGACCGAGGCGAAGGGCACAAAGTGCCCGCGCTGCTGGATGCACTCCGAAAGCCCCGACGAGCACGGCCTCTGCCCGCGCTGCGCTGCCGTCTGCAAAGCCATCGGCGTCGTATTTGAATAAGCCATACAAAAAAATCGCAGGCCTGCCATTTTGCCATTTGGCGGGCCTGCGTTGTTTTTTCGGGCTTACCCGATCTGCTCCAGCTTCGCGCGCAGGGAGAGCAGGCGCGGGGTGGACATGGAATCGAACTGCACCAGCTGCGCCTTCTGCGCGGGATCAAGCTCCAGAACCGTGCCCTCACCAAAAACGGCGTGGCGGACTCTCGTGCCGGGGGCGAAGCCCTGCGGCAGGCTGCTTTCGTCCAGAAGTCTGGTGGAAAAGCCGATGTATTCCCGCGCCTGCCGGATGAGGTCCTCGCGCGGGGTATGCGTGAAGGTCAGAAGCGAATCGTCGATATCCAGCAGGAAGCGCGACGGATAGCGCGGGCTGCCGTCGAGATTGCGGCCCTCGGCCTCGGACAGATAGAGCGCCTTCTGTGCGCGCGTCATGGCGACGAAGCACAGCCGCCGCTCCTCCTCCATGCCCGGCAGCGTCCGCGTTTTCTTCGACGGGAAAATGCCCTCGTTCATCGCGCACAGAAACACGTGCGGGAATTCCAGACCCTTCGCGCTGTGGACGGTCATGAGCCGCACCTGATCGCGCGGGTCGTCGAGATCGGCGTTTGTGAACAGGGCGACATGCGCCAGATAATGTTCGAGCGTGCATTCCTCGCCGCAGGTCGTCTCGTAGGCATAGATCGACTGCTTGAGCTCGGCCAGATTATCCAGCCGCATCTGGCTGCCCTCCGTGCGGAGCATGGCTTCGTAGCCGCTCTCGTTCAGAACGGCGGCCAGCAGCTCGGAAACGGGCATCTGGTCATAAATGCCGGTGAACGATTCGATCAGCGAGACGAATTTCCTGCCCTTCGTCCCGCGCAGCAGCTCGCTGTCCAGATTCCGGCGCAGCGCGTCATAGAGCGAGCAGCCGTTCTGCGCGGCGTAGTCCTTCAAAAACGCCATGCGCCGCTCGCCGAGGTTCCGCTTCGGCACGTTCGCGATGCGCAGGAACGACAGATCGTCCCGGCAGGCGATCATGCGCAGATAGCTCAGCGCGTCCTTGATCTCCGCGCGGGCGAAGAACTGCACGCCGCTGTAGATCGTGTACGGAATTTTTTCCTTCAGGAGAATCTCCTCCACGCCGCGCGTGATATAATGCGCGCGGTATAAAACCGCCATATCGCGGTAGGGCGTCCCGGCCTCGTGGAGCGTTTTGATCTGCGCGGCGATCCAGCGGGATTCCTGTTCGCTGTTGGCCGCGTGGTGGCACAGAACCGGCGCGCCGCCCGGCAGCATGGGCAGGAGGTCTTTTTTGATGCGGTTCGCGTTTTTCGCGATCAGACTGTTGCAGGCGGCCAGAATCTCCGGCGTGGAGCGGTAATTTTCCATCATCATGATGGTCTTCGTCGTGGGATAGACCTTGTCAAAATCCAGCAGATACCGCACGTCGGCCCCGCGCCATGTGTAGATCGTCTGGTCGGGGTCGCCGACGATGAACAGATTTTTGTGATAGTCGCACAGCACCTGCATCAGCGCGTACTGCGGCGGGTCAATGTCCTGAAATTCGTCGATCATGATGTATTCCAGCCGCTTCTGCCACTTGAGGCGGATATCCTCATGCGTTCGGAAGATGTGGAGCGAGAAGACGATCAGGTCGTTATAATCCAGCGCAAAGCACTTCTTTTCCTGATAGAGATAGCCGTAAAAAATAATATCTTTTGCGCTTTCGGCCTGCCAGTATTTTTCCTTCAGCGTATCGAGCGGCAGCGTGAGCATATCCTCGTAATACGCAGGCCGCTCCTTTAATTTCAGCATCTCGATCATGTCCCGCGCGTGGGAAAACGTCATGTCGCGCAGCGTCAGCCCGCGCTCCTCATAAATGATCTGGAGCATGGCGTCGATGTCGCTGTTATCGAGCACGAGAAAGCTCTTGGGATAGCCGACGGCGTGGCTGTCCTCCTGCAGAATGGAGACGCAGAAGCCGTGGAAGGTGTTGATGTAGCCGGTATCCTCGTCGCCGGTCAGGTTGTGGATGCGCTGGCGCATTTCGTTCGCGGCCTTGTTTGTAAACGTCACACACAGCAGATTTCCCGGCAGAATGCCCAGCTCCGTCACCAGATACGCAAACCGCCGCGTCAGCGCCCGCGTCTTGCCGGAGCCTGCGCCCGCGATCACGCGCACAAAGCCCTCAGTCGACAAAACAGCCTCCCGCTGCGCCGCATTCAGTCCCTCCAGCAGCTCCATGCGCGCCCCTCCTTGAATACGAACAAAATTTCTAAAATATCATATCACATCGGGGACGTGCTGTCAATGCAGACAAACAGTGAAAGGCTCACGCACCAAGCCTCCCTTTGCCGCGCCCCGCGCGGTAAGGGGAGGTGGCATTTGCGAAGCAAATGACGGAGGGGATATGCTGCAAGGTTCAGAGTGCTCCGGAATTTGCAGTGTTCGAATCCCCTCAGGCCCTTCGGGCCAGCTCCCCTTGAGCCAAAGGGTCGCCTTTTGGGCGCTGCCGCGCCGGTGGTTCAGACCGCCGGGTCTGGCTGTTTGCTGCGCGGGGCCGCTTCCGGGCAGGCGGATTGGCGCAGGGTGGACAGGGCCAGCCCCAGAAGAGCCGCGTCCATGACCGTATACAGATTTCCAGAGATGAACGGCAGCGGCATGAACAGCGGGAATATCCCGGCCTGATACAGAAGACCGAGCACCAGCCGCAGCGAAAGAACCACACCCGCCGGCATACAAAGCATCCGGCCAAACGGGTTTTGCAGCTTCGCCGTCCGCACAAGCAGAATCACGAGCAGCACCGCCTGCGGCGCATACAGCATCGCGAGCCACACCCACGCGGGTGTGCCGACCAGTCGGCCAAGCCGGTTTGCCTCCGCCAGTTCACCGCGCTCCAGCAGAGCGCAAACCGTGGAGGAATTCCTGTGATATTCCTGCATGATTGCCCGCCATTCCCGCAGACCGGCAGGACTGAGGTACCAGTTGGAAAAGTTATGATACTGCTGCGAATCCATATAGAGAAGTCCTGCAATGGCAAGTACCAGCAGCGTCCACACAAGCGCCCGCGCCCAGTTCTTTTTCACCCGGAACAGCTCCACGCGGATCGCGCTCAGCAGAACCGCCGCCGCGCCTGCGGCAAACACAATGCGGTACATGAGCTTGCCGTACCGATCCAACAGCAGAAGCGTCGCGAACGGCGTCAGCGCTGCCAGCGACAGCCAGAAGCCGCCCTTTTTCCCGCGCAGCGCGTACACGACCAGCGCATACGCCGCCGGATACAGCAACGCAGCATACTCGCTCGTGTCGCCCACCGTGATCCCGAGCATACAAGGTGCACCGGGGCCCATGAACGTCGTCTGATACACGCAGACCGCGCCGAGCACAAGCACTGCGCCATAGATGTACCACGCGTACCGGCTCAGGCAGCGGTAATCCAGGTAATACCCGCCGATAAGCGCGCCGCAGGCCAGAAGCCCCGCTGCAAGCGTGAAAACATACGAAGAGCCGATCAATTCGGCGCGCAAATACATTCCAAGCACGATGGCAAGCCCGGCAAAGAGCAAAATCGCCGTCTGCTTTTTGGGCCGGTGTACCGCGTCGAGCGCAAGTCCGACGGCCTCCGCATCGCCCATCTGCCGGACGGCCTCGGCCTCCGCCGCATCCTCCGCCATGCCCTCGGCCAGATACGCCTCGGTCTGCTCTTCCAGATGCGTCCGCAGTTCGCGTTTCAGCGCGGGGCGCACGCGCTTCCAGCGCACCTGCGCTCCGGCAGTTTCCAGATACCGTTCGATCTGTTCAGCCACCGTAAGCACCTCCCTTCAACACCTTTCCGACCGCCCGCGTATAGGCGTTCCATTCGGCTTCCTTCTCGCACAGCCGCTTGTGCCCTGCGTCCGTCAGGTGATAATACCGGCGCGGACGGCCCGCGGCGGACGGTTCGGCCCGCGCGGTGATATAGCCCTTCTGCTCAAGCGCGTGCAGAAGCGGATAGAGCGTCCCGGCCTTGAGGTCGAACGCATGCTCCGACCGGCTGCGCAGCGTTTCGATCATCTGATAGCCGTACATATCCTCCTGCTCGAGCAGCTTCAGGAGCATCAGCCCCGTGCTCCCGGCCAGCAGGGTTTTGTCAAATTCCATAACAAACCTCCTTTAATAGATAGATGGTCTATATATCGGATATCTATATATTAGCACATACCCGGAGCTTGTCAAGGGAAATTTTCAGGTGGGGATGCCTCCGGCGGCCCTGTCTTTTCCGTCTTGCCGGAAAAGACTGCCGGATATACAAAAAGCCTCCCCCGGCTGCTCCGGGGGAGACTGATGCGCTCAGAACCATGTTCTTGTCCGGGAGAAGCGGAACAGCTCCCAGAGGGTGATGAGGACCTGCACGGCGGCGCAGACGACGAAAATAAGGCTCAGGTTCGGGATGGGGATGGGGATCGACAGATAGATGCAGGCCCCGGCTGACCAGATGAGGGCCGTGATGGACAGGCCCTGCATCAGGATGCCCCACCAGAGTGAGGTGAAGACGATGCACACGATGCTCGACACCGGCACAGCGTACAGGAAAAACAGCCACGACGGGAACGGCACGGCGGCGATGGTAAAGGCGGTGAACAAAATCGCCGCGATCACGAACACCAGCGCCACGGACAGCAGCAGCACATAAATATGAAAATGCGGGTTGGCCTTCTTGGGCGGCTCCTCTTCTCCAATGAGGTTGCTGACGGTCACGCCGTAGAGCTGCGCGATCTGCGCGAGGATATACACGTCCGGCAGACCCTCTCCGCGCTCCCACTTGGAAACGGATTTATCGGAGTAATTGAGCTTGCGCGCAAGGTCCAGCTGGGTGTCCTTATGGGATTTGCGGTAAGCGGCGAT
>CAKUND010000029.1 GCA_934668295.1 uncultured Oscillospiraceae bacterium | reverse complement strand
CTTGTCAAGAACTTTTTTCGATCTTCCCGATCTTTTTTCTTAACAACCGTCCAATTTGCCGCGCCCTTCAGAACGCTCGGCTATGATACCATTGGAAAACCCGTTTGTCAACCCTTTTTTTCATTATTTTTCAGTCTTTTTTATATTTACTATCACTTGTGTTAATATCGGCACGACGCCCCAAAATATAGCCGCTCCGACAGCCCAGATCCATAGCGGAAGCCGGTACGCAAGAAAGCTGCCGACGAATGTCAGCAGGCAGAACACACCGCCTGGCCGCCCGGCGGACCGTTTTTGCGTCATCAAATCTGTCATGCTGCCCGCCGCGCACACCAGCATTGCCAAAAGAGCAAACAGTCCCAGCAGCTGCGCGACCGACAGCAGCAGCTCAAATCGCTGCATGACCGACAGCACGGAAAGACTTTTTGTCAGCGTGAGAAACGGCAGCGGTTCTTCCCGCGCCAGCTCCGGCGACAGGCATGCGGCCGTCAGGAATGCCGGGATCGCCGGCAGGAGCCCGGACGCTGCCGCTGTGCCGGGCAAAACGCGCGGCATTTCCTCCTCCGCTGCAGCAAACGCTGTGCCTGCAGGCGCCAGACACAGTCCGAACGCCAGCGCTGCGTCCGCCGGGACCCCCTGCGGGCGGCACCAGGCTGCCTGCACGTGCCGCAGGGATGCGGCAGCGATGATCGCATACAGCCCTGCAAGACACAGGGCCAGCACGCCGCAGACACGGCCGGCGGCCAATCTCCCCTTTTGCCCAGCCAGCGCCGCCAGCAGCAGCGGGATCGCGGGCAGGAATGGGCCGAGATCGTCCTCGAACGCGATCTGACTGGCCGCTGCCGCGCCGGAGGCGGCAAACAGCAGCCACAATAGCTCCGCCGCCGCCAGGATCCGTCCACCGCCCGCTCCGAACGCACAGACAAGCGCCTGCCGCATGCAGAGGCCGGAGCGCCGCTGCATCGCCTGCTGGCAGACAGTGAACGCACAGGCAAGCACACTCCCGCCCAGCACCCAGAGCCAGCCGCAGCCCGGCAGCGCCATTGCCGCCGGCACGCTCAGCGCGCACAGGCTCCACGCGCGCATCTGACGCGGCGTCAGCTTATCCTGCAAGAATGATCCCTCCGTTTTCTCCCGGCAGCAAAATCGCCGGGCTGAGTGCTTCGCCGCGCAGAAGCGCGGCGTGCGCGTCCGCAAGCGTCACGCTGCCCGGATGCGCCTGTAAAAAGTCCACACAGTCCTCTGCCGCCAGCACATCCATATCCGCCAGATACAGCTTTGCCGCCGGGCGGAACTGCCGCTGCCGGGCCGCAGCGGGCAGAAGTGCCTGTGCGCTCTGCAGAAGCACGATGTGCTCCGCCGTGTCGAGAAAGAGCGTTCCTTCAGCGTTCTCCCGCATGGACGCAAGCGCATCCGGCAGCGTCGCGCCGGAGCCGGACACGCCGTTGTCGCTTTCCACGGTGATCTGCCCTTCCTCCTGCGCGATCACAAGCACCTGCGCGGGAAGAAGCTTCGCCGCGTCCGTCCCGGTGCGCGGCAGCATGCACAGACTGATCACCGACGCGGCCGCCAGCAGTGCGATACTGATTTTATTGAGCATGCTCGTCCCCCTGATTTTTCAGATCCTGCGGATGCAGCGCCGCATCGCGCCATTTCTGCCGCGCCAGAAGCGGACGCAGAACAGCGCGCTTTGCCCGTGCGTCGGAAAACGGCGCCAGATAGGACACATCCAGACTTGTCAGCCCCGACAGATGGATCAGCAGCAGAATGCCGCCCGCCGTCAGGGCGAACAGGCCTCCCGCTCCCGCCAAAATTGCCAATGCAAAGCGCCAGATGCGCACCGCGTCGGACAGATCCCGGCTCGGAAGCGTAAAGCCGCAGATCCCGGCGGAGGCCGTGACGATCAGCGCGGCGGGCGAGACGAGCCGCGCATCGACCGCCGTCGTACCCACGACGAGACCGCCGATGATAGAGACCGCCGTGCCGATGGCCTGCGGCAGATGAAGCCCCGCCTCCTGCAGCAGCTCAAACGCAGCAAGCAGGCCGATCACCTCGAAGACCGTGTCGAACGGCACCTCGCGCTTCGATTCGATGATCGCCAGCAGCAGCTTTGTCGGGATCATCTCCTGATGGTACGTCGCCATGGCGACATACAGTCCCGGCAGCAGCAGCGCCGCCAGCAGCGCCAGATACCGCAGCACGCGCAGGCATGACGCCGAAAGATAGTCGACCGCACGGTCCTCCGTCGATTTCATGAGAATACCGAGGTCGACCGGCGCCAGATACCCCAGCGGCAGCCCGTCGACGAGCAGACCAACCTGCCCGTTCAGAAGGCCCTGACAGAAGGTATCAGGGCGCTCGGTGTATTGCAAGAGCGGAAAGGCCGTCCGGCGCGAGCCGGTCACGTATTCCTCGACGCTTGCGGGCGTGAGCATGCCGTCGATGTCGATATTCTCCAGCCGTTTTTCCATGCGCCGGACAAGCTCCGGCGCGGTCAGGTCGGCGAGATAGCAGACCGTGACGGCAGTTTTCGTGCGCAGGCCGACGGTCTTCTGCGAAAAACGCAGCTGCGCCGTGCGCAGATGGCGGCGCAGGAGGCTTGTGTTGATACGCATCGTCTCGGTGAACGCGTCCTTCGCGCCCTTGACGGTGTTTTCCGACTCCGGCGCGGATGGGCCGCGCCGGACGCTCGTTTTTGTCTCAAAGCAGAGCGCCGCGTCTGTCCCGGGAAAAATCACGGCACAGTAGCCGTGCAGCAGCTTGTCCGCCGTCTGCGCGGGACTTTGCGTGCGCTCGGCGACGGCGCAGTAGACCTTCGCCTGCTCCGCCTGCGTCAAAACCTCCCGCATGCTCCCCGCTGTGACCGTTTCCATCAGCGGCTTTAAGACCTGCTCGGCAATATCCCCGCCCGAAGTCAGACCATCCAGAAACAGCAGTCCCAGCCTCTGTCCGCCGACCGTGATCTGCCGGGTGTTGAGATCCGCTGTGTCCTGAAAGTACGCCTGCACGTCCTCCATGCCCCAATGCGCCATGGTTTCGCCTCCCATGTGGATAATTCTTCTGTCATTTTTCCGCAAACGCAGAAAAGTATACCTGTTTTCCGCGTCACAGGTTTGCATATCCCGGCTGTTTGTGGTAGACTATAGCGAAAGCGATTTTTCAATACATATATAATATGTGTCAGGTTATCGCACATCTGCACCTGCAGCGGCGGGCGGCTCTGCCCGCCCATTCCGGGCTGTCCGGTGGGCCGACAGAGTCGTCGGCCCCTACATCATGCCTGATAACGAACACACATAAATATTCTTCTGGAGATGTACCGCCATGTATGAATTGATTACCGACAAGACGCTTGCGGAATACGAGGCGTTTTTGCAGAGCCACCCCAAGGGCCATTTTGCCCAGAGCAGCCTCTGGGCAAAACAGAAGCCCATGTGGACATGGGACGCCGTCGCCGTGCGCGGCGGGGACGGGCAGATCAAGGGCTCGCTGGCCCTCATGACCCGGAAGGTGCCCGGCATTGGCCGGACGCTGATGTACGGCTGCCGCGGGCCGGTCTGCGATCTGGACGACCGCGAGACGTTTGCCCAGCTGCTCGAGGGCGCGAAGGAGCTGGCCAGAAAATATAAATCGTATGTGATCAAGCTCGACCCGGACGTGCCGTCAAGCGACACGGCGTTTGCCGCGCTCATGCAGTCATTTGGCTTCCGATGCAAGGAGGGCGGCAAGAATTTCGAGGCCATCCAGCCGCGCTACGTCTTTCGCCTGAACGTCGAGGGCAAAACGGAAGAAGAACTCATGGCGGCCTTCCATCAGAAGTGGCGCTACAACATCCGCCTGGCCGAGCGCAAGGGCGTAAGCGTGAAGATCTGCGGCAAGGAAATGGTTCCGGCATTCGCCGATCTCATGCTGACGACCGGCGTGCGCGACGGCTTCGTCACGCGCCAGCCCGAATACTTTGCAAACATGCTCGACAATCTCGGTGAGCACGCGCGGCTCTACATGGCCTTTGACCCTGAGGGCACGCCCATCGCAGGCACGCTTGCGATCCACTACGGCGACAAGGTCTGGTATCTCTACGGTGCATCCAGCAACGAGCACCGCAATCTGATGCCGAATTATCTGCTGCAGTGGCGCATGATCCAGTGGGCCGTCGAGACCGGCTGCCGGATCTACGATTTCCGTGGCGTGTCCGGCAATGTGTCCGAGGATAACCCGCTCTACGGTCTGTTCCGCTTCAAGCAGGGCTTCGGCGGGGACTTCACTGAGTTCGTCGGCGAGGAGGATCTGGTGCTCTCGCCGGTCATTTACTGGGCCGTCGAGCATGGCACATCGGTCTTCAAGGATCTGCGCAAGACCGTCTATCTCATCAAGAACCGAGACAAAAAATAACGCAGGAGGCGCAGCATGAAAGCGTATGTCGTCGATTCCGCCGCCGTGCGGAGCAATCTGCAGAATTTAAAGGACCGCGCAGGCAGCGCGGTCCTCTGGGCCGTTTTAAAGGGAGACGGCTATGGCCTGGGCCTTGTCCAGATGGCCGCGATCTGCCGGGAGGCCGGCGTCACGCATTTTGCCGTGACGGAGGTTTCCGAGGTCAGCCGCCTGCGCGCGGGAGGCTTCTCCGACGCGGACATTCTCATGCTCCGCCCGACCGCCGACGCGGATGAGCTGACGCAGCTTTTAAACCTCGGTGCGATTTTGACCGTCTCGAGCCAGAACGATGCTGCCGTCCTGAACGGCGTAGCAGAAAAGCTCGGCGTGCAGGCGCAGGTACACGTCAAGATCGACACCGGCATGGGCCGGTACGGCTTTCTGCCGGACGAGCTCGATCAGCTGCTGCCGATCTTTAAATACATGCCCGGCCTGCATGTGACCGGCATTTACACCCATCTGCACTCCGCGTTCTGCAATCAAAAAGCGACGATTGCGCAGGCCGAGGCGTTTCAGAGCGTTCTGGACAAGCTGCATGCCGAGGGCTGCGACACCGGCATGGCACATATGCTGAACTCCGCCGGACTGCTCAAATACCCCGAATACGCGATGGACGGCGTGCGCGTGGGCTCGGCCATTCTGGGCCGCGTGGCCGTACGCGGAAGCTGGGGGCTTGCCCGTATTGGGGAATGTCAGGCGACGATCGAGGAGCTCCGCTGGCTCCCAAAGGGCCACAGCTGCGGCTACGGCGCGGGCTGGACGGCGAAAAAGCCCACCCGCGTGGCCGTTTTTTCCGTGGGCTGGTACCACGGGTTCGGCGTGGAGATGGGCAACGATCTGTTCCGCTTCCGCGACTGCCTGCGCGGCGTCCTGCGGAATTTGAAGCAGATGATCTTCAAAAAGCACCTTTATGTGACGGTAAACGGGAAAAGGTGCCGCGTGCTGGGCCATATCGGGATGCTGCACACGTGCGTGGACGTGACGAAGCTTCCATGTGCGGTCGGCGACACCGCGGTTTTCGATATCAAGCCGCTGCTGCTCAAGGGCGTCGAAGTCGTCTACCGGTGAGGAGGAGCTATGTCTGATAAAATTGCCGCCATTGCCACGGGCCATGCCCGCACGGGCATCGGCATTCTGCGCCTGTCTGGCGACGGGTGCATTGAGGCCGCAGGGCAGGTCTTCAAATTGAACTCTGGAAAGCCGCTTTCTTCCCTTCCTGACCGGAAGCTTGCGCTCGGGACGCTTTTCGACGCGCAGGGACGGCCCATCGACCACTGCATGGCGTTCATCTCCCGCGCGCCGCATTCGTACACCGGCGAGGACACCGCAGAGCTTCAGTGCCACGGCTCGCCCGCAGCGCTGACCGCCGGGCTTGAGGCGCTGTTCGCCGCGGGCTTCCGGCAGGCGCGGCCCGGTGAATTTACGCGCCGCGCGTTTTTGAACGGCCAGATGGATCTGACACAGGCCGAGGCCGTGATCGATCTCATCGACGCGGAGACTGCCGACGCGGCGGCAAACGCCGCCGGGCAGGTCGCAGGCGCGATCCGGAAAAAGATCGACCCGATCTACGACAGCTGGGTCGACCTCTGCGCGCATTTCCATGCCGTGCTCGATTATCCTGACGAGGATATCGACCCCTTCACGCTCTCCGGCTACGAAGCGTCGCTGACGGAGAGCAGCCGCCAGCTTACCGCGCTGCTTGCCTCCTGTCACCGGGGGCGAATGGTGCAGTCCGGCATCCGGGCCGTCATTCTGGGCAGCCCGAACGCGGGAAAATCCAGCCTGCTCAACCGCCTGTCCGGCTTTGACCGCGTCATCGTCACCGACATCCCCGGCACGACGCGCGACACCGTCGAACAGACCGTCACGCTCGGGCGGCACCTTGTCCGACTGGTCGACACCGCAGGCATCCGCGATACGCAGGATATGATCGAGAAAATCGGCGTCGACCGCTCGATGGAGGCCGCGCGGGACTGTGATGCGGCGCTGTTTGTCGTCGACGCGTCCAGACCGCTGACAGACGAGGATCGCCGCGCGATGGACGCGGCGCTCGAAGCGCCGGAGTCCATCGCGGTCTTAAACAAGCAGGATCTGACAGGCGTGATCGAACCGGCCGATCTGCCGTTTTCGTACATCATCCCCGTCTCCTGCAAAGACGGCACGGGCTTTGACCTGCTGGAGCAGGCGTTTGACATGCTCTTTCCGGACGATGCGCCGTGCGACGGCTCGCTTCTGACCAATGCGCGGCAGGCAGATGCCATTCTGCGCGCGAAAAGATCCGTCGATTCCGCCGTACGGAGCCTGCGCGCGGGCGTAACGCCCGACGCGGTGCTGGTCGATCTGGAATCGGCGATGGACGCGCTTGGCGAGGTCACGGGCCGGACGATGCGCGAGGATATCACGAACCGCATTTTTGAGCGGTTCTGCGTTGGAAAATAAGCCACAGAAATCAGGTTTTACTATGATCTATCTCGATAATTCCGCCACGACGCAGCCCTGCCCCGCCTGCGTGCAGGCTATGACAGAGGCGCTCACGGACTGCTGGGGCAATCCGTCGTCCGTCTATGCCCTCGGTATTCGCGCCGCCCACCGTCTGCGGCAGGCGCGGCAGGCGGTCGCCGCCGCCCTCGGTGCGGAGCCCGACCGGGTGTTTTTCACTTCTGGCGGCACGGAGGCCGACAACTGGGCCATTCTTTCCGCAGCCGAGCGGCTCGGCAAGCGCGGCCGTCACATCGTCACGACCGCCGTGGAGCACCACGCCGTCCTGCACCCCATGCAGAAGCTGGAGGCAAAGGGCTTCGAGGTCACGTATCTGCAGCCCGACCACGACGGCAATATCACGGTCGACGAGCTGAAAAAGGCCCTCCGCCCCGACACCATTCTCGTCTCTGTCATGATGGTCAACAACGAGACGGGCGCGGTCATGCCGATCGCCGACATGGTAAAGGCCGTGCGCCGCGCCTGCCCCCTTGCGCTGTTCCATACCGACGCGGTACAGGGCTTTTTAAAGGTTCCATTCCGGGCCAAGGCGCTCGGCGCGGACATGATCTCCGTCTCCGCGCACAAAATTCACGCCGCCAAGGGCACCGGCGCGCTGTACATCCGTCCCGGCCTCCCGCTTCCCGCGTTTTTAAACGGCGGCGGCCAGGAGAGCAATTACCGCTCCGGCACGGAAAATATGCCCGGCATCTGCGGCTTCGGCGCGGCCTGCGCCGATACGGACGCGAAAGCGGACATCGCGCATATGGCGCAGCTGCGCGATCTGGCGCGGGAAAAGCTGTCCGGGCTCGAGGGACTTGTCCTCATCGGTGCGCAGACCGCGCCGCACATCGTCAATCTCTCCCTGCCCGGCCTTCGCTCGCAGGGCATCATCAACTGCCTGCAGTCGGACGGCATTTATGTCTCGGCAGGCTCCGCCTGCTCCAAGGGCCACCGCAGCCACGTGCTCGAGGCCATGCACCTGCCCCCCGCCGTCATCGACGGCTCCATCCGCGTCTCGTTCTCCCGGGACAACACCGAAGCTGACGTCGACGCGCTCTATCAGGCGCTCCTGCACGCAAAGCAGACGCTGAAGGGCTGAAACCGACATGAACCCCCGCTCCTTTCGCCGTGAGCCCGGCAAAAGGGGCGGGGGTTCCGCAAACGCCGTCCCTGTCGGGACGCGTTATTTTTATCTGTCGTTTTTCTGATTGTTCTGCGTCAGGATGCGCTCGATCTCGGCCTGGGCGGCATAGACCTCGTCGTGAAAATGCTGGGCGGAGATACGCTCGGCGCCGTGACCGAGGATGATGAGCTGCTCAAGATTATCGCTCGTCGCCACGCGGACGCGGCGGCGGCCGCGAAGCTCAAAGCTCAGGCGCTCGATATATTGATCCGCCGTCTCTGCCTGCCGGGTGTAGACAATGTGGATGTTGTGGTATTTCTCCACAGAGCCAAGCCCCTGCGGCACCTTATACGCGTCAAAGACCAGAATGAGCGTGCAGCCGCGGTAGCCCTGATAGTTGCACAGCAGGTTCATGAGCACGTGCCGCGCCGTGTCGAGGCTCATGCGGGAGAGCTCCTTCAATTCGTCCCACGCAAACAGGATGTTATAGCCGTCGACCAGCAGGAAATCGTCCGCCGGGCCGAGGCTTTGCAAAAATTCGCGCTTGTCCTCGCTGCGCAGCATCATCTGCGGCAGCACATCGCGCCGGCGGATGGCGCCATAGGTGCGCTCGAAAATCGCCAGCAGCTCCTTTTCCAGCTCCGGCGCGCCGCCGGGCGCAACGGATTTTACGATGCGCTGCGGCTCCTGCCGCGCGGGGCCTCCGAGCCGCAGCAGCGGCAGATGCGCTGCCGCGTCCACGTCCTGCCACTTGACCTCATAGCCTGCGCCGTGCGCGCAGAAGACGGAGCTCGCCGGGTTTTCCAGATCGCGCGCGGGGTCGTAGCCGATCTCCTTCACGATCTGCTCCTGCTCGCGGCAGGGCCGGTAGCCGCTGACGCGCAGCTGGATGCGCCCGCGGCCCCTGGTATAGGCCGTGAGCTCTGTCTGGTATTCCCGCAGCAGGCGGACGGGCGCGCTCCCGCGCAGGACGGTCTGTTCGCCGTCCGTCTCCGGCGGCTCATATTCGCCCTGCATGCGCTGGATATCCGTGATCGCGTGTCCCACGCTCGGCGCGGGCAGCTCCATGCGGAACGCATACCACGGCTCGAGCAGCACGGACCGCGCCTTCATAAGGCCCTGCCGCACGGCGCGATACGTCGCCTGCCGGAAATCGCCGCCCTCCGTGTGCTTCAGATGTGCCCGTCCTGAGACGAGCGTGAAGCGGATGTCCGTAATAGGCGCGCCGGTCAGCACGCCCCGGTGCGCCTTCTCCGCCAGATGCGCCAGGATCAGCCGTTGCCAGTGCAGCGCCAGCGTATCCGTCGGGCACATGGTGTCGAACTGCAGGCCGGAGCCCGGCTCCGCCGGCTCCATCAGCAGATGCACCTCGGCATAGTGCCGCAGCGGCTCATAATGCCCCACGCCCTCGACCGGCGCAGCGATCGTCTCAAGATAGACGATATTTCCCGCGTCAAATGAAACCTTCAGCCCGAAGCGGTCTTCGATCAGCTTCTGCAGGATCTCCATCTGCACCGGCCCCATCAGCTGCACGCGAATTTCGCGCAGCAGCGCGTTCCAGACCAGATGCAGGGCGGGATCTTCCTCCTCGAGCACGCGCAGCTGGCCATACGCCAGCGCCGCGTCCGTGCCGTCGTCCAAAAGCAGCCGGTATTCCAGAACCGGCTGCAGGACAGGGGCCTGCGCCGCTGTCTCCCGGCCCAAAACGTCACCGGGCATCGTCTTGCTCAGACCCGTCACGGCGCAGACCGTCCCGGCGGGAGCCTGCTGCAAAAGTGTAAATTTGCTGCCGGAATAGAGCCGGAGCTGGTCGGCCTTTTCCTCCCAGCCCTCGCCGGAAAGCGTCTGCTTGACCGTGAGCGTCCCGCCCGTGACCTTTAAAAACGTCAGCCGCGCACCCTTTTCATCGCGCGCGATCTTAAATACATGCGCGCCAAAGTCCGCGCCCCGCGCGGGCTCGTCCACAAACCGGCGCAGTGCGTCCAAAAGCGCGTCCACGCCCGTCTGCCGCAGCGCGGAGCCAAACAGGCACGGAAACACCTGCCGGTGCGAGACGAGCGAGGCGATCTGCGCATCGGAAAGCGTGCCGGAAGCTAGATACTCCTCCATCAGCGCCTCGTCGGACAGGGAAAGCTCCTCATAGAGCTGTGCCTGCGGCTGGGAAAAATCGATGCAGCCCTCGTCCAGCTCCGCGCGGACGGCAGCGAGCAGCGCGTCCCGATCCGCCGTCTCCATGTCCATTTTGTTGAAAAACAGGAGAACCGGCACCTGATAGCGCCGCAGCAGCCGCCAGAGCGTGACGGTGTGGCTCTGGATGCCCGCCGGCCCGCTGATGATCAGCACGGCGCAGTCGAGCACCTGCAGTGTCCGCTCCATCTCGGCGGAAAAATCCACATGGCCCGGCGTGTCGAGCAGCGTCAGCGTGCAGCCGGGCAGCGGGAGGACGGCCTGCTTGGAAAAGATCGTGATGCCCCGGCTGCGCTCCTGCGCGTCGGTGTCGAGAAACGTATCGCCGTGGTCGACGCGGCCGAACGTGCGGATGACGCCCGCCCGGTAGAGCATGGCCTCCGACAGCGTCGTCTTGCCCGCGTCCACATGGGCAAGCAGCCCCACGCAAAGCCGTTTTTCCGTCTGTTCCGTTCCCTGTGCCTTCATTGCCGTTCTCCGTTCGTTATGATCTGGGAGAATTATAGCACAAAAACAGAACGCCGCCAAGAGGGGCAGGCCGCAGCGGCAGCTTACACAAAAACGCCCGGCCCCAAGGACCCTTGGGCCGGGCGTTGATCGGTCACAGCAGGAACAGCGCTTCGCGCACGACCTCGCCGACGGTGGGGTGCGGAAAGACGATCTTGTCCAGATGCTGCACAGGGAGCTTGGAATGCACCATCATGGCTGCGCCGTAAATGATCTCCGAGACATAGGCGCCGACCATATGAACACCCACGACGCAGCGGTTTTTCCGATCATAGAGCAGCTTGCAGAAGCCCGTTCCCTTCGGATTTTCCGCAAGATACCGGCCCGAGAGCGCCATCGGCGCCTTGACCACCTGCACGTCCAGTCCCTTTTCCTTCGCGCTCTGCTCCGTTTCGCCGACGCAGGCGACCTCCGGCGTGGTGTAGATCACGGAGGGGATGATCGAATAGTCGATCGCATCCTTTTTGCCGAGCATATCGTTGACTGCGACCTCCGCTTCGCGATAGGCCGTGTGGGCCAGCATCAGCTTCCCGTTGCAGTCGCCGACGGCCCAGACGCCGGGGACGTTCGTGCGCATCTGCCGGTCGGTCACGACCGCGCCGCGTTCGAGCGCAATGCCGAGCGCGTCCACATTCAGCCCCGTCACATCCGCCCGCCGTCCTGCCGACAGCAGCACGCGCCCGCAGGCGATCTCGTGCCGCCCGGACGCGTCGGAATACACGACGCTCCGCTCCGTAACAGCCTCGACTCTGGCGTTCAGGCAGAAGTCCATGCCCTGCTTTTTGTACGTCCGCATCAGCAGCTCGCAGATCTCCGGGTCGGTATTGCCCGCGATCTTGGGCAGCATCTCAATGACCGTCACCTTCGTGCCGATGGACGCAAAATAGCACGCCATTTCCAGCCCGATCACGCCGCCGCCGATGCAGACGAGCGATTCTGGCTGCTCCG
This sequence comes from uncultured Oscillospiraceae bacterium, assembly GCA_934668295.1. GTDB lineage: Bacteria > Bacillota > Clostridia > Oscillospirales > Oscillospiraceae > CAG-170. The sequence continues at coordinate 4,363 of CAKUND010000029.1, read as the reverse complement.
AAAGGGAAAGCAGCTCGCGGTTTGTCATGACGAAGCCGGATTCCAATCCCTCCCGCACGCCGGGGATGGGTGGGATCACGGCGCTGGAGCCGGAGGCCAGCACGAGCCGGGGCGCGGACAGGACTTCCTCGCCTGCGGCGATCTCAAAGCGCTCGCCCGTTTTTCCGAGGATTCGGCCCTCGGCGGCAAAAACCGTCACGCCGTGCGCCTTCATCGCCGCGCCCACGCCCCGGACGAGCGTTTTGACCACGCCGTCCTTTCGCGCAACGACCTGCGCGTGGTCGATGGAGACGTTCTGCGCCGTCACGCCGTATTCCGCGCCGTGCAGCGCCGACTGATACTGCTTGGCGCAGTAGAGCAGGCTCTTTGTCGGGATGCAGCCCTCGTTCAGGCAGGTGCCGCCCAGCGCACGCTTTTCGATCAGCGCCGTCCGCAGCCCCGCCTTTCCCGCGCGTTCCGCGCAGAGATACCCGCCCGGGCCGCCGCCGATCACGATCAGATCAAATTCCTGCATTTTAAATTCCTCCTGCTGTATTTTTCCTTAGTTTAGCATACCCGGCAGCAGATTTGAAATGCCTTTTTGTGATGTGTGTATTCTGATTATGTTGTTTCACGTTGCTTTTATTGTAAAACCGGGTACGTCACGCCGCACACGGTGACGGAGGCCAGCTCGTCCAGATCGATCAGCTGGGAGAACAGCCAGGTCTTCTTTGTGCGGTCATCTTCCGGCATTCCGATGCCGGAAGAACTCATGGAACCGTAGTTTCCATAGTCGCTGTATGCGTAGCCGTTTTCCGCACTGGCAAGGTCGAAGCTCGTTCCGTCCTTCAGCGTGACGGAAACAGCGTCGTTGGGTTTCAGACTGCTGCAGTTGCGTCCGTAGCGGCCTTCAAGCCGGAAGGAGATCGGTGTGATCGTCGCCGTCTGCCAGCAGTTGTACTGCTCCTCGTAAGCCGACTCGTCCAACTCGATCACCAGCTCCTGTACCAGCTGATCCGGTACCGGAAGTTCAAACAGATCGACGGTCTTGTCCTGATACCACGCCTGAAACAGCAGCTGGTCGCCCGGTTCAATTTCACCGCCGTTGTTCGTCAGAACCATATATGCCGTGCGTCCTTCCACCTGAATGATGTGCATCCCCATGCCGCCAAGCTTCCATTCCAGACTGTGATCTCCGCGGAAGTCAATGTTGTTGCGCACGTGCACCTGCAGCATCCGAGCCATCTCCTTCTCGTTGTCACTGGCCTCCGGCAATGCGGCAAGCGTCGCCGCGGCTTTGTCCGTCCGCGCGTCGACGCGCATGACCGCAAGCACGGAATCCTTCGAGACGAGCATGGATTGGAGCGTAAACACGAAATTCTCCGTCGTGGCCGAAACGCCCGTATCCGACAGCTCGGCGATATCGGGCACCTGCATCGTGCCCTCGGCGATCATGGCCTGCTCTTCCTCGGTGTACGCCGGCTGTGTGAGCTCTGTAGACGTTTTTTCGTCATAGCTCGTGACATGGTCCTTGACCAGCGCGGCCTTTTCGCCGAACAGCCGGTCGAACCAGCCGAAGGAGTGCGCCGCGAACGCACTGCCGCACAAAAGCGCCGCGACTGCCGCCGCGATCAGCACCGTCCGGACAGGCCGGGCGGGCTTCCGGTTCGTTTCTTTGATTTTTCCCATCGTTTTATTCAGGATCCGCGCACCCTCGCCATCCTGCAGCGGGGGCAGCGGGATATCCTGCTCCGGCGCATAGCGCATGAGCTCATCCCACGTCGTCTTCACAAAACAGACCTCCTTTTTCCAAAGCTCCGCGCAGCGACCGCCGTCCGCGCATCAGGCGCGAACGCACGGTCGACGCGTTCAAATGTACGTCCTCCGCGATCTGCGCAGCTGTCTGCGACAGATCGTAAAACCGGTAAAATATTTCCCGGTCCTCATCCGGCAGGGCGCGCATGGCCTGCGCAATGGCCGCGCAGCGCTCCTGTTCCACCATCTGCTCCCAGAGCCGGTCGAGCGTGATGAGCGTATCGTCCTCCAGCGGAAGATACACGTTCTGCTTCCGCATGGCCTCCGCCGTCCGGTTGCGCGCGACCGCGCCGAGCCATGGCCGCAGCTGCCCGCGCTCGATGCGCGCAGCGCCGTTCCAGAGCGCAAAAAACACGTCCGAGGCGATCTCCTCATGGTCCTCCGGCGTCAAAACGCCGCGGCTGCGGTTGCGGATGATGGCAAGCACGTATGCGCCGTACTTTGCGACGGCTTTTTCCAGCGCGCCCGCGCGCTGCTTCTGCAGCTGCCGCAGCAGCTCCTGTTCGTCCAAGCCGCATTCCTCCTTTGCATTCTGTTCAACATGCTGACGTCTATCATGTCGGGCTTTCGGCGGATTTTGTTGCAGCCGCGCGGAAATTTTCCGCCGTTCCCCGTTTTTCTTGCTTTTTCTGCCTGCGGCTGGTATGATAAAGCTATGAAGAAAAGAGTTGCTTACTATGTCAGCCGGAAAAATCCGCTTATCTGGCTGGCTGCGCTGGTCATGCTGGCCTCGGCAGCGCTTCGCATCGCAAATGTCTGCGGGAAAGGCGCAGACGCAAAGACGGTGTGGTTTTTAGTCGTGCTGCCGGTCGTGGGCTGTGTGTTCTATGTGCTGAATATCCTGTGCAATGGCAGCGACCGGTTCTACCGCTCCTCCGTGCCCGTCATTCTGCTTGCGATCTATTACGGCATCAAGATCACGCTCGTCTCACCGTATCTGTGGCTGACGTTCGTGTTCTGGATCGCGTATCTCGCCACCGCTGTGTTTTACGCCGTGACCGTCTCCGGCCACATCAAGAGCACGATCCCGCTGCTGCTTCTGCTGCTTGCCGCGCTCGGCATTCTGGTCGGCATGCACGAGAAGGAATTCGCGCAGGAAGCCTGGCCGCAGCTGCGGCAGATTTTGCCCGATATGCTGTTCCTGCTGGCCGGGATCCTGACGCTGCTCGGCGCGAAGGTCTATCTCGACGGCGTGTATCACCCCACCTGGGGTGACCGGCCCGACGGCCGCAGGCTGCGCACGCTCGATCCGATGGCGGTCGTAGCCAATTATATCATGCCGACGCGCGGCGGATCGTCCAATTTTATCCGCGAATCCGTTGAAATCTCCGCCATGGAGCGCTACATCCGCGAAAAGCGCAAGCAGGGCTTTACGAATCTCGGCGTGACGCACGTATTTTTGGCCGCCTACGTCCAGTGCGTGGCGAAATACCCGGCGCTCAACCGCTTTCTGTCCGGGCAGCAGGTCTATTCGCGCGACGACGACATTCAGTTCTGCATGGTCGTCAAGACCTCGATGGACACCTCCGCGCCGGAGTCGATCACGAAGCTCCATCTGAAGCCGACCGACACCATCGACGATATCTACGAAAAGCTCAACAAAGGCATCGCCGCCATTCAGGGACAGGCCATCGGCGGCAGCGACTTTGACAAGACCGCGAAATTCCTGTCGTTTATCCCCGGCGTGCTGTTCAAATTCGTGATCTGGCTGCTCAAGACCATCGATTATTTCGGTTTCCTGCCGAAATTCCTGCTGGAGGTCAGCCCGTTCCACGCCTCGATCTTCTTTACCTCCATGGGCTCGCTCGGCATCCCGCCGATCGTGCACCATCTGTATGATTTCGGCAACATGCCTGTCTTCGTGGCCTTCGGCTGCAAATATCACAAGAACGAGGTGCTCGACGACGGCACGGTCGTGCGCCGCAAGTACATCGACTACACCGTCAACACCGACGAGCGCATCTGCGACGGCTTCTATTACGCCACCACGCTCAAACACCTCAAGCGCCTGCTCTCCCACCCCGAACAGCTCGACACGCCTGCCCCCGTCGTCAACCACGACATTGAGTGAGCGAATATACGACAAGACCCGCCCGGGCAGATGCCCGGGCGGGTCTTGTATGCAGACATAGATTGACATTTTTCGATTCGTTTGGTAGAATATATGCGGTTCTTTTGAACCCCTAAGGCTCCCGACGCAGACGGGCGGTTTGGCCTCCTCCGAAAGGAGGGATGTTTATGCCGATTACGATCACGTTCCATATTTTTGGGCTCACGGTCTCCATCCGCATAAATGGCCGAAACCGCCACTCGGCCAAGTGACGGTTTCGTATCTTTTGAAACTGTAACCTAATCCGAGGCCAAACCGTTCTTGCGGAAGGGGCCTTGGGTTATTTTTATTATAGCAGACTCTTGGGCTTTGTCAAGGGGGGGAGAAAGAGGGGACATGAATTGACATTTTTCGATTCGTTTGGTAGAATATATGTGGTTCATTTGAACCCCTAAGGCCCCAACGCAGCGATGGGCGGTTTTGTCTCCCGAAAGGGGGGATGTATATGCCGGTAACGAT
>CAKUND010000028.1 GCA_934668295.1 uncultured Oscillospiraceae bacterium | reverse complement strand
AAGCTGCGGATGGGCTTGTCCATCGGAAGCTGAAAGAAGTCCATCAGGCCCTCAAAACGCCTGCCGAGGAACGTCTCGAAGTGCTCCTCGTAAAATTCCCGGTGCGCCTTGGCGGTCAGGGCAGGGAAGAAGCTGTGCTCGCAGGTGGCGAAGGAGAATCTGCCGATGTTCTGCCGCGTGATCAGTTTGCCGTCCAGCGTAATGCCGCCTGCGTCATATAAGATCAGCTGCAGAATGCACTTCATCAGCGTCGTCTTGCCTGCACCGTTTTCTCCGAACAGCCCGACGATCTCGCCCGGCCCGACAGAAAGCTGCACGTTGTCCAGCGCCTGTGTCTGGCCGTAGCGCTTGCAGAGATTTTTGAGTTCCAGCATCAGAAAAACGCCCCCCAGATATTCAAAGTTTCCTCCGGCGGCACACAGCGCGCCGGAACACCGGTTCGGTAAATCAGAACGAACACCAGTAACAGCAGCAAAAACAGAACCAGCGCCGCGCCGCAGGCGGCCGCAGGGATCGCAAGACAGCGTCTGGACAGCTCATTTTTGTCCTTCAGACGCTTCATGAGGTAAATGCTCTTTGTCTCCGTGAAAAACGAACAGTAATTGGCGAACGCGCGCAGCGCGCAGAAGGCCGTATAGGCCCAGAAGACGGTGAATTTGTGCCGCAGGAGCGTATTCAGAGTCGGCATGACCGCGCCCTGCCGCAAGATCTGCGTTCCGTATCGATATACATAGAGTGCGCGCAGCGCGGTCTGATACTCCCGCAGGAATGTGTACAGTACGATCAAAAGCATCGCCAGAAACAGCAGTCCGAAATACGAGGCGTCCCACTTCAGCCCCATTCCGGGCAGCGTATACCGGGAAAGGCGCTTACTCCAGTTCATCTGCCAGCCCATCCTTTCCGCCATGCGTCTGCGTCAGCCCGAACCCCAGAAAGCCGAGCCCGGCAAGCAGCGCGATGATCGCATGGAAAATACCCGTGCTTCTGCCCGCGTCATACTGAACCGGTAAACACAAAACCAGCAGCAGCGTCAGCCCCATGCAGACCAGCCAGCTGCGGCTGCCCTTCCTGCGCATGCCAAGCTGCATGCACGCGGTCACACATCCCAGCGTCAGCATAAACAGCACGTTGCGCGCCCACACATACCCATCCGCCAGCGGGAAAAGCCCGTGCAGGAAGCCGCTGCGGTAGAAGTCCACAAACACGCCCTGCGGGCCTGCTGAATACCGGGCGCTATTCGCGTTCCAGAATGCCGCGCCCACAGCCGCCATGATCTGCACGCACCACAAGACCGCATAGCAGAGTGCATTGCAAACGCAGCTCCACAGGAAGACGCAGCGCTCCGATATCCGCAGCCGCTGCAGCGTATAGCTGTACCGGCTGTTTGAACCGAAACAGGACGCCAGCAACACCTGAAGCGCGAGAATCCCGGCCCGGAACGGATACTGCAGCGCATGTTCCAGATCGCTGCCCGCCAGCGTGATCGCGGTTCCGCGTATCATGCAAACGCCGGTTAAGATCAACTCGACAGCAAGCAGCCCCAGCGCCGCCAGCAGCAGCTGGTTCAGCGCCGCGCGCGTATGCAGTCCAAACACAGACAACTGTTTTTTCATCCTTCTTCCTCCTCCCATGCCTGCTCGATGAGCCGCAGCGCTTCTTCTTTGGAAATGCCCAGCTGCCGCAGCGTGCGCGCCATGGTGCGCAGCTCGTCCGACAAAACCTCCCGCCGCAGCGCGTCCAGCGTGTCCGGCGGCAGCGTCATACAGCTTTTTGCGCCTGTACGCGATTCCATCAGATGCGATTCCTCCAGCATGTGAAACGCCTTCTGCACCGTATTCGGATTGATCCCGAGCAGCGCCGACAAAACCCGGCGCGAGGGCAGCTCGTCTCCGTCCCGGATCGTCCCGGCAATCGCGCCCCGTTTGATGAAATTGATAATCTGCAGATACACCGGCGTCCCATCCACTGCGCGGAACGCCTCAAACGACACCATATCCGTCACCACCGTATTACTCAAGTCATACACTCTCTGACTGTATTATACACATAGTACACTTGCCTGTCAAGCCGCTGTCTTGACATTTCAGCAAAAAGCGGGTACTCTGAAAAAAAGCGTCCGAACGCTGTTCGAGACAGGAGGCCCTATATGTCCGATCTGACCAAGCGCGCGCTGGAGCAGTCGCTCAAGAATCTGCTCCTGCAAAAGCCGCTTCATAAAATCACCATCAGCGATATTGCCGATGACTGCGGCATCAACCGCATGACGTTCTATTATCATTTCAAGGACATCTATGATCTGGTCGAATGGTCGTGTCAGGAGGACGCGGCAAAGGCGCTGGCAGGGAAGAAGACCTATGAAACGTGGCAGCAGGGCTTTGAGCAGATCTTCGAGGCTGTTCTGGCCAACAAGCCATTCATCATGAACGTCTACCACTCCGTCAGCCGCGAGCAGGTCGAGAATTATCTGTACAAGCTGACGTATGATCTGCTCGAGGGCGTGGTCGAGGAGCAGGCAGCAGGCATGTCCGTCCGCCCGGAGGACAAGGCGTTTATCGCCAACGTCTATAAATACGCCTTTGTCGGCCTCATGCTGGACTGGATCAAGCATGATATGAAGGGCGAACCGAAGGAGATCATCGACCGTCTTGACCGCGTCATTCACGGCAGCGTCGCCGCAGCGCTCGAACGCTTCCGTGTGGACAAGCCTGCATCAAATTCCGGTGTTTGATAAAAAACTGAACAGATCAATGCCCTGTGATAAGAACTTTATCACAGGGCATTTTCTGCTTATGGCGCTTTTTTTGAATCTGCGGTATGCTCATACCATCGAAAGGGAAACATAAAGCATTGTTTCCAGGCTATAAAATGGAGGTATGAATCATGTATTATTCGAGCGGTAACTATGAAGCATTTGCAAGACCCAAAAAGCCGGAGGGCGTTGATCAGAAATCGGCCTATATCGTCGGCAGCGGCCTGGCTGCGCTGACGGCAGCCTGCTATCTTGTTCGCGACGGACAGATGAAGGGCGAACACGTGCATATTCTGGAAAAGGATTCGATCCCCGGCGGCGCATGCGACGGCTATAAGTTTGAAAATGTCGGCTATGTCATGCGCGGCGGCCGTGAGATGGACAACCATTTCGAGGTCATGTGGGATCTGTTCCACTCCATCCCGTCCATCGAGACGGAGGGTGTAAGCGTCCTTGACGAGTATTACTGGCTGAACAAGGAAGACCCGAACTACTCCCTCTGCCGCGCCACCGTCAATCGCGGGCAGGACGCGCACACCGACGGCAAGTTCGACATTTCCGACAAGGGCGCGATGGAGATCATGAAGCTGTTCTTTACCCCGAATGAAGACCTGCAGGACAAGCGCATCACGGACTTCTTCGACGATGAGGTCTTCAACTCCAACTTCTGGCTCTACTGGCGCACGATGTTCGCCTTTGAAAACTGGCACAGTGCGCTTGAAATGAAGCTCTATATCCAGCGCTTCATCCACCACATCGGCGGTCTGCCCGACTTCAAGGCGCTGCGCTTCACGAAATATAACCAGTATGAGTCTATGATCCTGCCGATGATCGAGTATCTCAAGGGCTTCGGCGTTCAGTTCCACTATGGTGTCCAAGTCGTAAACGTCGAATTCGACTGCACACCGGCCCGCAAGCTTGCCAAGCGCATCGACATTATCCGCGAGGGGAAAGAGGACGCCATCGACCTGACTGAGAACGACCTTGTCTTCATCACCAACGGCGGCTGCGTCGAAAATTCCTCCCGCGGCAGCCAGAACGAGCCCGCGCCCTATAACACGGAGATCAGGCCAGGCGGCGGCTGGGATATGTGGCGCAAGATCGCCGCGCAGGATCCGTCCTTTGGCCATCCCGATAAGTTCTGCTATGACCCTGAGCAGACAAACTGGATGAGCGCGACCGTTGAGACGCTCGACCAGAAAATCATCCCCTATATCAAAAACATCTGCAAGCGCGACCCGTTCACCGGCCGTGTCGTCACCGGCGGCATCGTCACCGTCAAGGATTCCAGCTGGCTCATGAGCTGGACGATCAACCGCCAGCCGCAGTTCCGCGCGCAGCCCAAGGATCACTGCCTTGTCTGGGTCTACGCTCTGTTTACCGATAAGCCCGGCGATTATGTGAAGAAGCCCATGCGCGAATGCACCGGTAAGGAGATCTGCATGGAGTGGCTGTACCACATCGGCGTACCGGAGGATCAGATCGAAGACCTGGCCTCGAACAGCGCCAATACCGTTCCCGTCATGATGCCGTATATCGACGCGTTCTTCATGCCGCGCGCCTATGGCGACCGTCCGAAGGTCGTGCCCGACGGCGCTGTGAACTTCGCCTTCCTCGGCCAGTTCGCCGAGACTCCGCGCGACACCATCTTCACCACCGAGTATTCCATGCGCACCGGCATGGAGGCCGTCTATACGCTTCTGAATGTCGACCGCGGCGTCCCGGAGGTCTGGGGCAGCGTGTATGACGTCCGTGACCTGCTGAACGCAACCGTTCAGCTTCGCGACGGCAAAAAGCCCACCGACATGAAGCTCTCCCTCGTCCAGAAGGTCGCCCTTGAAAAAGCCCTCAGCAAGCTCAAAGGCACCGATATTGAGAAGCTGCTGAAGGAGTATCATATCATCTGATCCCGTTCGATCAAACAGGCCGCATCAGTTCGACGCGGCCTGTTTGACTTCTTCTTCCCGGCGGCGGAAGATCTTTGGGAAGCTTGTAAATATGCCGATCGTTGTGATGATGCCTGCGACGAGATCGGCGATGCCCTCCGATAAATACACGCCCTTGAAGCCGAGAAAATGCGTCAGAACAAAACAAAGCGGGATCAGAATGACGACCTTCCGGTTCACCGCCAGCAAAAGCGCTTCCTTTGCCTGCCCAAGCCCGACATTGACGTTTTGCAGCGTCATCTGCACGAAAAACATGATAGAGCCCATCAAAAACATCGGCGTATAACGCTTGACGATCTGCGTGACAGACTCGCTCGCCGAAAACAGCCTGGCGTACACCACGGGGAACGCCATCGAGACAGACCAGATGCAGACGGCGTAGATAAACGCGATGACCGTCACATATTTGATTCCCTGCTTCAGCCGCGCGGAGTCGGCTTTTCCATAGTTATAGCTCACGAACGGCTGCATGCCGTTTCCAAGACCGTTCAAGGGCAGGGAAATGAGCTGCAGCGCGCTCAGCATAACGGTCAGTGCGGCGGTATAGTCCTTGTTGCCGCCAGTCGTGCGGTTCAGATTGATATTGAAGACGATCTGGATGGCACATTCCGTCAGCGTCATGATAAACGGCGTAAAGCCCAGTGAAAGGATGCTGAAAATTCGTCCCGGAGACAGGCCGAGCAGGCTTGCCTGAAAGCGGAACAGGCTTTTCCTGGAGAAGAAAAAGCAGATGATCCACACGCAGGAGCACAGCTGAGAGAGGATCGTCGCAAGGCTTGATCCCTGAACGCCCATGCCGAAGGTAAAAATGAACAGCGGGTCGAGCGCGATGTTCATAAGCGCCCCCAGCAGCACCGAGCTCATTGCAAGCCATGAATAGCCCTGCGTCAGAATAAACGGGTTGAGTCCCTGCGCCAGCATGACAAAGATCGTGCCGCAGGCGTAGATCTTGAGATAGGAGACGGCGAACTCTACCGCGCTTTCCGGGCAGCCGAACAGCAGTACGATCTGCCGCGCAAAGCAGAACGCCGCCGCGCCGATCACAATGCCCAGCAGCACCAGCAGACAGAACGCAGTGTGAAAGATCCGGTTCGCCTCGTCTGGCTTTCCTTCGCCGAGCTTGATGCCCGCCCGCGGTGCGCCGCCAAGCCCGACCAGATTTGCGAACGCCTGCATGATAAGCGTGATGGGCAGCACGATCCCAAGCGCGGCCAGCGCATCCATACCGGAGCCCTCGATCCGTGCAACGTACATTCTGTCAACGATGTTATACAAAAATGTAATGAGCTGCGCAATGACAGCTGGAATTGTCAGCTTGAATACAAGCGGCAGAATTTCCCCCTCCGCCAGCTCGGCGGTCATGTCCTGTTTTTTTCTGTTTGCCATGTCATGTCTGTCCTGTTCCGTTTTGATCCAATATACTATAGCAGAAGACCATCCAAAAATCCACCGTTGACAAGACGCGCATCCTGCGATATTTTTATGGAAAAAGAAGGGGGAGGCATTCGGATGGAACAGGCATATTCCCGCTGGCTCGCGCACGTTACAGAGCCAGAGCTGCTTATGCAGCTGCAGAAAATGAGTAAGCAGGAACAACAGGAGGCATTTTGCCGTGACCTTTCCTTCGGGACCGGCGGCCTGCGCGGCATATTGGGCGCGGGCACGAACCGCATGAACGTTTACACGGTGCGCAGAGCGACGCAGGGACTTGCAAATTATCTGAAAGCGAGGAAGCTTCCGCCGTCCGCTGCCATCGCGCATGACAGCCGCCTCTGCGGCAGAGCCTTTGCCGAAGCAGCTGCCTGCGTTCTGGCTGCAAACGGCATCAAGGTCTTTCTCTATCCAAGGCTGGAACCGACGCCGGCGCTCAGCTGGGCCGTGCGCTATTTTTCATGCGGCGCAGGCATCTGCATCACGGCAAGCCACAATCCCGCACAGTATAACGGCTATAAGGTATACGGCCCTGACGGCTGTCAGATCACGCTGGACGCAGCAAATGCCATTGAGGCAGAAATCGCCGGAGTCGACTGCTTTACGGATGTAAAAACCTGCAGCTATCAGGAAGCCTGCGCAGATGGACGCATCGAGACGATCCCGGACAGCGTTCTGGACGCGTATGTCGACGCCGTTTACGCCCAGCGTGTAACAGACGCCGACTGCTCCGGTCTGCGGCTCGTCTATACGCCGCTCTGCGGCAGCGGATTGGAATGCGTACAGAGACTGCTGGACAGGCTCGGCGCCGCTGATATCACCGTTGTTCCAAGCCAGGCAAAGCCTGACGGGAATTTCCAGACCTGCCCGTATCCGAACCCGGAGATCCGGGAGGCTATGGAGGAGGGCCTGAAGCTCTGCAAAAAAACGCATCCCGATCTTCTCATCGGCACTGACCCGGACTGCGACCGCTGCGGCGTCGCCGCACGCGGCCCAAAAGGGGAGTACCGGCTCCTTTCCGGAAACGAAATGGGCGTTTTGCTGCTGGATTTCATCTGCAAGGCACGCCTTTCCGCCAATACCATGCCGCATGCTCCGATCGCTGTCACAACGGTCGTCTCGACCAGTATGGCAGACAGACTCGCGACGCATTACGGCGTTGCGCTCCGGCGGACGCTCACCGGGTTCAAATATATCGGTGAACAGATCGGTCTGCTTGAACAGGAGGGACACCCGGAGCGGTTCCTGTTCGGATTTGAGGAAAGCTATGGATATCTGTCCGGGCCGCATGTGCGCGATAAGGACGGCGTAAACGCCGTAATGCTGATCTGCCAGATGACGAGTATGTATCAAAAGGCAGGCATAACGCTGCCGGAGGCGCTGGAAGCGCTGTACCGGACCTATGGCTGGTATGAAAACGGTCAAATCGTCCGGGCAGTTCCGGGCTCGGACGGGATGGAGCGCATGCAGGCCCGGCTTGCCGTGCTGCGCAAGGCGCCGCCAACGACATTGGCGGGCAAGCCGGTGGAAGCGGTTCTGGACTATGCACATGGCTTAAACGGCCTGCCTTCTGCCGATATGCTGGAATTTCGGCTTGCAAACGGACGCGTCCTGCTTCGGCCCTCCGGCACGGAGCCGAAGCTCAAGCTCTATCTGGAGATCCACGAAAACGATCCGCTTCAGGCAAAACAGTCCTATGCTGCGCTCCGGACCGCCTGTGAAGCGCTTCTGTAACGATATCGGGCCTGCCGGGAACGCGGCAGGCCCGATCGCTTATTCTGTCCAGTAAAGAGCAGCCTCTTTGGCTGCGGGTGCGGCTGCGAGCAGGATATTTGCCGCCTCGCGCCGCGTAAGCGGGCCCTCATAGTCCGAGGAAGAAAGCGGGATCCCCGCGCTTGAAAGCGCGCTGACCGCACTCTGCGCCCAGGCAGGCACAGCAGAATCGCCCTCCGGCGCGAATACGGCAGCGTCGCCCGGCAGGCGAAGCAGCTTCTGCAGCATGACGGCGGCCTCTGCGCGGCTCAAGTCCTCCTCGGGACGGAAAACCAGCCCTTCTTCGGTCGGTGTTCCGGAGATCATGCCGGATCGATAGGCTGCGGCCAGATATGGCTGCTGCCAGAGGGGTGTTTCCAATTCATCTGCAAAGCCGGTTGAGATCGTTCCGTCCGACTGTTCAAGTCCGGCCAGCTTCATGCAGGCAATCAGAAATTCGCTGCGGCTGACAGGGCAGTCCGGCTCAAAGCAGAGATTTCCGGCAATGATCCTGCCGGTATAAATTCCCTTGTCCTTCAGCCACATAGCGGCAAACGCATCCCGGTCGCCAGACATGTCCTGATACGTTGCCTTGTCGGCAGGCTTCAAAATACGGATCTTGACACAGGCCTCATTTGAGACATTTCCTGCCGGGTCAGTCGCAGTAAAAACGAACGAATCTTTACCGACCTTGTTCTTGTCCGGCGTGTACGTGAAGCTGCCATCCTCGTGCAGCTCGACCGTGCCGCGCTTCGGTTCCTTTACAAGTTGATACGTCAGCTCCTGATCCTCCTGATCGGCTGCGGCAAGTGTACCGGAGTTTGCAATGTTCTTATACGTTTCCAGCGTTCCGTCCTCGCAGACCGGCGCAGTGTTCGTGCCCGAGAGGATACGCAGGCTGACTGTGACGGCATCGCCGAGCGTCCCGCCCTCGATTGGGCAGTAGACCAGCTCACAATCGGCGGTTCCGAGGCATACGGGGCGCAGCTTCATATTGTCCAGCGCTGCGGCAGGCAGGATATCACCCTGCCGGATCACACGGCTGCCAATGCACAGCTCCGCCTGGTACGCGGGCGGGACAGCGGAAATGTAGACGCCCTCCAACCCGTCGGAATCAGAAAAATCTGCGGCTGCGAATTTGTATTCCGAGGTATAATCGACAGTGATCTCCGCTGCCAGAGCAGGGACGCAGAGCATGACCAGAACCAGCGCTGCGGCCAGTGCGGCGCGAAGCGAGCAAATGCGGTGTTTCAAAGGGAAAACCTCCTTCATGATGTTACGGAGGTAGTTTCTGCGTCAGGCGGGAAAATATGCAAACAAACTAAAAAAATCCCTCCGGAGCATCCGGAGGGATCAAATCGGTGTGCATTATGAATAGAAGGCATCAATTGCAGCAACAAGCGCCTGCAAGACCTCGCGCAGCGGTTTTCCCTTGATCTGCGCGCCGGCGGTTGCGCCGTTGCCGCCGCCGCCGAGCTTTTCCAGAACGGCCTGCACATTGCACGAGCCAATGGAACGCGCGCTGATTATGACCTGCTCTCCGTCCGGGAAAAGCACAAACGAGGCGGTGATGCCGGAAATATTGATGAGCTCATCCGCAGCCTGCGAGGCGATCACGCGCGTGATCGTTTCTTCCATGCAGGCAATGGCAAGCTCGCCGCGGTACAGGCGCGCTGCCTGCACAACGCGGTAGCGCAGAAGCGTATCATCCAGATCCGTCTGGAACAGCTTCTTGACCTCGACCGGATCTGCACCGGCCTTGCGCAGATATGCCGCCGACTCAAACGTGCGGGAGCCCGTGCGCACAGAGAAATTCTTTGTATCCAGCACGATACCGGCCAGCAGCGCCTGTGCCTCGAGCGGCTTTACCTCGCGCTGATTCACGGCGTATTGCAGCAGCTCCGTCACCAGCTCGGAGGCAGAGGACGCATACGGCTCATGCAGATTGAGAACCGGCTGCTCGATATAGTCTGCCGCTCTGCGGTGATGATCGATCACAGCCACACGGGGGATCGACTCCAGCAGCGGCCTGCATTCGACCTGCTCCGGACGGTTTGTATCGACAACGATCAAAAGACTGCGGTTGTCGGCTTCAACCAGTGCATCCTGTCCGGAAATGAACAGATCCGCATAGTCCTGAGAAGCCTTGAGCTCCGCGATCAGGCTCTGGCAGGCGTTTTTCTGCAGATCGATCACGATTCTGGCCGGACGGCCCTTGACGCGGCACAGGCACAGAAGCCCGACTGCAGAGCCGAGCGCGTCAAGATCGGCCATCCGGTGGCCCATGATATAAACGGTGCTGGACTGGCCGATGAGCTCTGACAAAGAGCCTGCCATCACACGGGACTTGACGCGCGTATGGCGCTCGGTCTCCTTGGTTCGCCCACCATAGAAGGTAAAGTTGAACCGATCCTTGACAACTGCCTGATCGCCGCCGCGAGAGAGGGACATTTCAATCGCAAGCGTAGCGAAGCGGTAGTTTTCCGCGAAGCTTCCGCCGTCCTTGCCGATGCCGAGCGAGATCGTCGCTGACATGCCGCTGCTTGCCGCAACGTGCCGTACATCCTCCAGAATTGAGAATCGGCCCTCCTGAAGCCGGGCCAGATCCTTGCTCTCGAAAATCACCAGATACCGGTTGCGCTCGATCTTCCGGCACAGCGCCTCCAATCCCGCGGTCCAGTTCGCCACAACATCGTTGAGCTGTGCGTCAAGCGTGGAAACGGCGGAATCGGAAAGATTTGCGGTCAGCTCATCGTAGTTGTCGATCAGGATGATCGAGACGATGGGCCGAGTCCGCAGGAATTCATCACGGACGTTGAACATCTCGGTCATGTCGGCGAAGTAGATCGTCGCAAGCTGTACAGTCGTCGCGTCATCCTCAGATCTGACGTAGTTGCCGTAAATGCGGTAGCGCCGGCCGCCGATGATCTGGTCGCCCGGCAGCTCTGAGCGTCCCTCGCGCAGCCAGCTGGTGGAAAAACCGGGAATCACAGCCTCAAGCGTCTGATAGCAGGCTGTATCGGAAAGGCCTGTGATGGTAAAGAAACTGGGATTGCCCCAGATGATCTCGTTTTCCGGCAGCCGGATGACTGCCATTGGGAATGCAGAGCCAGCATGAACTGAGATCCCGACAGAATCCGTCGCCGTCTGGACATAGCTCATGAGCTGACGCTTGCGGCGGGCAAACCGGACGCGGCTGATGATAAACACAAGCAGCGTAACGAGGAACGTGCCACCTGCCAGATAATACTGCCGCAGCACAGCGGCTGCGGCGGAAAAGAGCAGCATGACCGCGAAGTACCAGACCGTATTGGGATAGAGCAGACGCCCGACAGATTTCTTCATATACCGCCGCCTCCGTTTCGAAAAGCTTTCATTTCTATTATACCAGACATAGCCGTAAAATCAACATAAATCGCGCTCAGCCCGTGCCGCAGAAGCCGGTTCCGGGAAAAGGCCGCAGGAAAAGACGCAAAAAAAGGTATACTTTCCGAAAATAATGTGATATACTTAATCAGAATCGCCTCACAGGAGGCTTTGTTTTGGGATTATGCGCCGTTTCGGGCGGCGCAGCAAATAGATCAACTGCATATTCATATGGAGCGCAGGCAGCGGCAGAGCAGGCCGGGACGAGACGGGGCCCCGGGCGCTTGCCGGCATGTGCGCGTTCTCCTGCGTCTTTTTTGCATTTGTTCCGCGTGCAGTCTGTTTGCCAAAACAGCCCTGCAAAGACTAATCCATACCTATTTTTTTAAGAAAAGAGTGAAATCATTTGGCAGAAAAATTAAAAATCATCCCGCTTGGCGGTCTGAATGAAATCGGTAAAAACATGACTGTGCTGGAATACGGCAAGGACATTATCATCGTCGACTGCGGCCTTGGCTTCCCGGACGATGAAATGTACGGCGTCGATCTGGTCATTGCCGATATGACGTATCTTGTCAAAAACAAGGACAAAATACGCGGCATGTTCCTGACCCACGGCCATGAAGACCATATCGGCGGCATTCCCTATGCAATGGAGCAGTTTAACTGCCCGATCCATGCTACGCGCCTGACCGCCGGTATTGTCCAGCTCAAGCTGGAGGAGCACCAGCTCCAGAATAGTGTCCACCTGTTTACGCATGAGGCAGGGGAGAAGGTTAAGGCCGGCTGCTTCACGGTGGAATTCATCCATGTGAACCATTCCATTGCCGATGCTGTCGCCTTTGCTATCAAGACCCCGGTCGGCACCGTCGTCATGACGGGTGACTTTAAGATCGATACCACGGCCGAAGACGGCATGATCGATCTGGCCCGCTTCGGCGCCTTGGGCAAGGAGGGCGTGCTGGCGCTGCTGTGCGATTCGACAAACGTCGAGCGTCAGGGCTATACACCGTCTGAGCGCACGGTTGCGGGCAGCTTTGAACGGCAGTTTACCGGCTGCAATAAGCGCATCATCGTTACGACCTTTGCCTCCAACGCCTTCCGCCTGCAAAGCCTTATCACGGTCGCAAAGAAATTCGGCCGCAAGGTCGCAGTCACGGGGCGCAGCATGGAGAATATTCTGAAGGTCTCCACGGAGCTCGGCTATCTGAAGATCCCGGCAGGTACGCTCGTCGACATTAACCAGATCAAGCAGATCCCGAACAACAAGCTTGTGATCGTCTCGACCGGCTCGCAGGGGGAGAATATGTCCGCGCTGTACCGCATGGCCTTCTCCGGCCACCGTCAGGTTGAGATCACAGCGTCTGACCGCGTCATCATCTCCGCGTCTGCTATCCCCGGAAACGAAAAATCCATCGGCAAGATCATCAACGAGCTCTACCGTAAGGGCGCTGAGGTCGTCTATGACAAGCTTGAGGGTCTGCACGTCTCCGGCCATGCCTGCCAGGAGGAGCTGAAGATCATTCATGGTCTGCTGAAGCCCAGATTCTTTATCCCTGTCCACGGCGAGCAGCGCCACCTGCAGGCGCATTCGCGTCTGGCCCAGACGATGGGCATGGATCCGAAAAATATTTTCATTTCCGACATCGGCAAGGTGCTTGAACTCACGAAGGCCACCTGCAAATGGGGCGGGACAGTCCCGTCCGGCAGAATTCTGGTCGACGGCACCGGCGTCGGCGACGTCGGAAGCGTCGTTCTGCGTGACCGCAAGCATCTGGCACAGGACGGCATGCTGGTCGTTGTCGTCAACATTTCCAGCGAAGACGGCAGCGTGATCACCGGCCCTGATATCATCACCCGCGGCTTCGTCTATGTGAAGGAGTCGGAGAATCTGATGGAGGAGCTTCGCGTGATCGCCGCACACGCCATCGACCGCTGCAGCCAGAACGGCCGCAGCGACTGGAGTGTCCTGAAGGCCAACATCAAAAACGACCTGTCCGGCTACCTGTTCAAGACGACAAAGCGCAATCCGATGATCCTCCCGGTCATAATGGAGATTTGACGCAGCCGGGATCACAGATTTTTCTGAAATGAAAGAAAAAACAGAAAAAAGTCAAATCAGGCATTGTCAAATCAATGAAGTTGGGGTTATAATGATACAGTTGCGCGAGTGCGCGGCAATGTTACCAGATGAATGAGGATGAGCGAAAGAATGGCAAACACAAAGAACCCGAAGCCCTCGACCGAGGATGCAATGGCAACGGTTTCCGCGCTGATCGCAAAGGCAAAGCGCGAAGGAAGCATTCAGTCGAGCGAGCTGACTGCCGAGCTGGAAAAGCTGGATCTGCCGGTCGAGAAGATCGAGCATATTTACGATACCTTTGACGCCATGGGCATCCAGATCGTCAGCCCCGAGCTGGAGCTGGACGTTTCCGACAGTCTTGACATGGATATGGACGAGGTTCCGGACAACGACGAGGAGGATCTCGTCGACCCGCTTGAGCTTGCGGCGGAATACAATCTGGACGATCCGGTGCGTATGTACCTGAAGGAGATCGGTCAGGTCAAGCTTCTGACTGCCGACGAGGAGATCGAGCTGGCCAAACGCGTCTCTGAGGGCGATAAAAAAGCGAAAGACCGTCTGACAGAGGCCAATCTGCGCCTTGTTGTATCGATCGCGAAGAAATACTCCGGCAGAGGCCTGCATATTCTGGATCTGATCCAGGAGGGCAACACGGGCCTGATCCGTGCGGTCGATAAATTCGACTATACAAAGGGAAACAAATTCTCTACATATGCAACGTGGTGGATCCGGCAGGCCATTACCCGCGCCATCGCCGATCAGGCGCGTACCATCCGCGTCCCGGTGCATATGGTCGAGGTCATCAACAAGGCCACCCGCTGCAACCGCAAGCTTGTGCAGGAGCTTGGCCGCGAGCCGACGCTCGAGGAAATTGCCGCCGAGCTGAACCTCCCGATTGAAAAGATCATCGAAGCCAACCGCACCGCGGCCGATACGCTCTCTCTCGATATGCCTGTCGGCGACGAGGAGGATACGACCATCGGCTCCTTTGTCGAGGATGACAATACCCCGGGCCCCGTCGACGCGACGTCCAATGCCATGCTCTCCGAGGCGCTGACCGAGATCCTCGGCACGCTGACCGAGCGCGAGGCAGACGTGCTGCGTATGCGCTTCGGCATGTACGACGGCCGCACGCATACACTTGAGGAGGTCGGCCAGATCTTCGGAGTCACGCGCGAGCGCATCCGCCAGATCGAAAACAAAGCCATCCGCAAGCTGCGCCACCCGTCCCGCGCAAAAAAGATCAAGGATTTCTATTGCTGATACCCCAAAACGCCCTTGCAGAATGCTGCGAGGGCGTTTTTTGTTCCATCCATGCAACCAGTGCGCGCAAATTGCGTCTTAGATAGTATCAGGAAAAAACAGGAGGGATGATCTATGAGAACATTACGAAGCGCCATGGCGCTGCTCCCTGCATTTCTTTTGGCTGCCGCGCTCTGCGGCTGTGCAGCTTCTCCTCCGGGCGAATCACCCGGCAGCGCCCCTGCCAAACCGGTCGATGCAACGGATTTCATGTCCTGCGCAGGCCCTGTTTTCCCACTGACGCTGGAGAAGGCCGCGCCGGAACTTTCCGCAGACCGCGAGGTATTGCTGGACTGTGCGCCCTACGCGGAGGAGAATACCGCCGCGATCACCGTAACAGACCGGTACACGCTCCAAAACAGCTCCGATGAAGACTGCACTGTGACGGTGCTCTATCCCTTCGTTTCCAGTCTCAGCGATCTCGATTCGCTCCAACCGTCGCTTACTGTAGATGGATCCGCTGTGAAGAACACGCTCTATCCCGGTGCGTTCCCCGGCTGGTTCGGCCCGGCCAGTCCTGATCCGGAGCTTGCAGAGGAGCGCTGGAACCTCCATCACGCGGAAAGCTGGACGGAATATCAGACGCTGCTGACCGGCAGCTATCAGGCTGACGCGCTTGCACCGAAAACGCTGCCGGAGCAAACCGTCTATGTCTATTCCTTTACCGCATCCGGCGAGACGACGGCAAACGCGGCAACGCTGGCGATCACAGTTGACGCAGACCCGGAAAAAACGACGATCCTGACCTACGGGATCAACGGCTATGGCCAAAACGAAACGACAGGCCAGCCGCAGTACAGTTATTTTACAAGGGAGCATCACCAGACACTGCATCTGCTTGCCGTGCTTGGACAGGATCTGATCGGCTGCACCATGCAGGGCTATACCGACGGGAGCTGCGAACAGGGAAAGGAGCTGGATGCGCTCGAAGGAACCGTGACGCGCACGGAAATGACCCTTGCGGAGCTCTTGCGGCAGACTGCCGCCGCGCAGCTCGGTGCAGATGCTTCCGCCGACGAGGTCGACCGGCTCGCAGCTGCCGCCGCAGAGCTTCTGACGCAATACGGCGTCTGCTCCGCCACACCCGCCGAACGTTACAGTGAGGGCCGACTGGACGATCTGCTCCAGGACGCGGAAACCGTTCAGCGTGTCTGCTATGCCGCAGCGGAGATCACCATCCCGGCAGGCGGCACGGTCTGCGTCGAGGCCGTCTCCCGCAAGCTGCACAGCTTTGATTTCTTCGGATTTTATAACAAAACGGTTGACGGTTATGGAGTTATGACAACCGGAAGCGTTTTGACACTGCAAAACCAGACCGCGCGTCTGGAGACACACGGTCTGGTTACGATCTACGGACAGAGCTTCGGATTTGACGGACAGGGGAACGCTGTTCCGCTGTCCGCGCAGACGGAATATTACTATCTCAATCTGACAGCCGGTTCCGAGCCATCATAACCGCACAACCGG